>JBDIAP010000135.1:0-10485 GCA_039812485.1 Kineosphaera sp. | reverse complement strand
GTGGTTGCTCGTGTGCTCGGGGATAGCCGTCGGAGAGCCGGCGCGGACGCGACTGCACGTCGCCGAAGTCGGCGGGATCGGCGGCCGGCGTCGATCCGGTCGTCGCGTCGCCCCCGGCTGCGCGCCGAGCCTCGTCGGCCTCCTGCTCCTGCAGGTAGGCGACGTTGCGCAGGTGCTTGCTCATGTTGCGCATGAGCAGCCAGAGCGCGCACGCCAGCAGGAAGAACGCGATGAACCCGCCGAGCCCCGGGCCGATGCTCTGATCGATGCCGTTCATGTCAGGCCTCCTTGACCTCGTCGTAGACGATGGGGAGCTGCCCCTCGACGGCGGCCGCCGCGAGCGCGTCGGCGTGCGGGCCGTCGCCCAGCCCCGCGAAGAGGTCGTCCTCGCCGGCCTCGATGGGCACGTAGGAGAGCGCGGCCTCGAAGTCCTCCGTGGGCCACACCGCGCGCTCGACCTCCAGCGGGATGGCGAACCACACCCCGTCGGGGTCGATCTGGGTCGCGTGGGCGAGGAGCGCGAGGTTGCGGGTCTCGAACTGCTCGCCGCACGGCACCTTCGTCGTCGTGTGGCGGTCGACCCGGTCCTTCCAGCGCTCCACCCAGTCGGCGAACGGGGACTGGCCGCTCTGGGCGAGCATGGCCTCGTGGAAGGCCCGCACCCGCGCCCCGGAAAGGTTCTGGTTGTAGTAGAGCTTGAGGGGCTGCCAGGCCGGCCCGGCGTGGGGGAACAGGGTCGGGTCGCCGGCCGCTCGGAAGGCGGCCACCGACACGACGTGACACATGATGTGATCGGGGTGCGGGTAGCCGCCGTGCTCGTCGTAGGTCGTGACGACGTGCGGCCGGAACTGCCGGATGACCCGCACCAGCGCCTCAGTCGTCACGTCCAGCGGTTCGAGCGCGAAGCAGCCTTCCGGCAGCGGCGGCAGCGGGTCGCCCTCGGGCAGACCGGAGTCCACGAAGCCCAGCCACACGTGGTCGACGCCGAGGATCTCCTGCGCCCGGGCCATCTCGCGACGCCGGAACTCCGGCAGGTCGCGCAGCACGTTGGGGTCGTCCTTGAGCCGCGGGTTGAGGATGTCGCCACGCTCGCCGCCGGTGCACGAGACGACCATGACGTCATCGCCCCGGGCCGCGTAGTGCGCCATCGTCGCCGCGCCCTTGCTCGACTCGTCGTCGGGGTGGGCATGGACGGCGAGCATGCGCAGGGCTTGACTCACGAGTCTCCTTCGATGTGGTGCGTGCGATGGCGTTGCGCGCTGTCGTTGCGCCGCTCTGGCGTCGGCTGCCCATTGTGTCACCGCGTCCTGCACGCCGTCGGCGCGCCGCGATCGGGCGGGCGTAGGGTGACGAGCGTGGCTGCCGACTCCCCCCGCGACACCGCCCACGGCGATGACGAGCTGGAGGAGGAGCGCGCCGGCTCCGGCATCCGCGCCCGCGAGGCCTGGGCCGGCCTGAGCGCGGGCCGGCAGCGCTACGTCGTCGCGGGGGTCGTGCTGACGATCGTCGGCACCCTGCTCGTCGTCTGGTTCGCGCTGTCGGCGACGGTCGACAAGCCCAACTGGCGCGACGTCGCCTTCGAGGTGCCGGACGACACGCATGTGGTCGTGCGCTTCGAGATCACCAAGCCCGAGTCGATGACGGCGGTGTGCACCCTGCTCGCCCAGCAGACCGATCACGGAGTCGTGGGGCGCACGACCGTGACGATCCCGCCTGCCTCGACGCGCACCACCTCCCACGAGGCGCAGATCCGCACGACGAGCCTCGCGGTCATCGGCACCGTGCGCACCTGCGCGGAGGCGAGATAGGGGCGCGGAGGCGAGATAGGGGACGGGTCGCCGATCGCGGGCTGCGGCGCGCCGATCCTGGCCCCCCGGATCTGCCCCGGGGTCTGGCCGGGATCTGACCCCGGGACATCCCCGGGCAGGCCAGCACCGACGGCGCTCCCGTGACCCTGGGTCGAGCGGGACTCGATGCCCCCGCGGGGCGGCAGGCGTATAATTGGTCACTTATTCGGTTCTGCACCGGGCGCCGTGGCTTGTCGGCCGTCGCGCACGGTGCGGCCCCAGACGCCCGTGGATCGGTGCGTCCGCACCACACGCCACGCCAGCGACCGGCCGGAACGAATCCGGCCGGTCTTGACGCAACTGAGCGCACATCACCAAGGAGCAGTCCCGTGTCCGATACAGCGACCTCGTCGAGCTACCTGACCCAAGAGGCCTACGACCGCCTCAAGGCCGAGCTCGACCACCTGTCGACCCAAGGGCGCACCGAGATCTCCCAGCGGATCGAGGCCGCCCGCGACGAGGGCGACCTCAAGGAGAACGGCGGCTACCACGCGGCCAAGGAGGAGCAGGGCAAGATGGAGGCCCGCATCCGCCAGCTGCAGCAGCTGCTCGAAAACGCGGTCGTCGGCGAGACGCCCCCCGACGACGGCGTCGTCGAGCCGGGCATGGTCGTGACGGTCGAGATGTTCGGCGACGAGATGCGCTTCCTGCTCGGCAGCCGCGAGATCGGCAACGACGACATCGACGTCTACTCCGAGAAGTCGCCGCTGGGTGCCGCGATCAACGGCAAGAAGTCCGGCGACGAGGCCTCCTACGAGGCGCCCAACGGCAAGACGATCACCGTCAAGGTGCTCTCGTGCACGCCGTACAACGGCTGAGCGCCCGCTCCTAGCCCGACGACCGACGGGACACCCCACGAGGGGTGTCCCGTCGTCGCGTCCGGGTCGATCGCCGGTCGATCGCCGGTCGATCGCCGGTCGATCGCCGGTCGATCGCCGGTCGATCGCGGGTCGATCGCTTGCCGGTGACAGGGGGTCACAGGTAGCGTCGCGCGCCCGCATACTCCTTGTCGACGTCGAAGCGCTCGAGGTCGACGATCTCGACGTTGCGGGCGGAGTTCGGCGAGTGCAGGATGCGCCCGTCGCCGACATAGATGGCGACGTGGTGCACGCTGCCGACGCCGCCCGGCCCGGCGAAGAAGACGAGGTCACCCGGCCGGAGGTGGTCGCGGTCGACGGGCTCCCCGCCCCGCGACTGCGGGCCGGAGTCGCGGGGGATCGTGATGCCGTGCGCTGCGAACACCGTGTGGGTGAAGCCCGAGCAGTCGAATCCGAAGGCGGACACCCCCGCCCACAGGTAGCGCAGCCCGAGGAAGCGGCTCCCGGTGTCGACGATGTCCTGGCCCGTCGGGGCCGGCGGGCGCTCGTCGGCGCCGCGGATCGCGACGTCGTGGGCGTCGACCCACGCCCGAGATCCGTCGGGCAGCCCGACCCGCACGAGGCCGGGCCGGGATCCCAGCACGGGCAGGGTGGTGTCGAGGCTGATCTCGGTCGTGGGGTTGGCCGCGTCCTTGCGCAGCCACGTCGTCAGGTCGGTGACGACCGCGTGCCGGCGCTGGGCGAGCTGCTCGCCGAAGCGTGGGTTCTCGACGAGTTGTCGCGCCGGCAGCCAGCCGGGATAGCCGCGGGCGTCGCGCGGCGTCGGCTGCCCGGCGACGACGACCTTGACCCAGTCGCCGTCGCGGGCCGTGACCTCGACCCGGCTGCCGAGGAGGGCCTGGGTTTCCAGCTTCGAACCTTCCGAGAGCCATTCGCGGCTCGACGTGTGCTGGAGGTTGAGGTTCCAGGCGCGCAGGTCGACCGGGTTGCTCAGCGACGGCGCGTCGATCGAGCGGGCCAGACCCGGCCCGGACCACAACGTCGCCACCGCGACGTCGACGTAGGCCACGTCGCCGACGGCGAGGCCGTCGGCGGGACCGGGCGGCGCGGGTGCATCGCCCGGCGCGGCGGCAGGGCCCACCAGCGGTGCGGCGGCGGCCGTGTCGGCGCCGGACGCGGCGGCGGCACCGGACACGGCAAGGGCAGCGGTCGTCGCGAGCGCGCAGAGGGCGCGCCCGCCGCGACGTGACAGCTGCGCGAGCCGGCCCGTGTGCCGGCTCGTGCGGAGAGCGGAGGAGGTCATCGCAGGGTCCTTTCGCGGCCCGATCGGCACGCCGGGCGCGTGGCGCGCCCTCCCCCGCCACACCGATCGAGCGCCGGTAGATGGATGAACACCGTTGCGACGCAGGACTTTTCGGCCAGTCCCCGCCGCGCGACGGCGTGCTGCGCAGTCTGCCGCAGGCGCCTCCGGCGGGCCGCCTCGACACGCCCCCGGGCACCGCGCGGAGCGCCCCAGACACCGCGCGGAGAGCCCCAGACACCGTGCGGAGCGCCTCGGCGCGACCGGGAACGCCTCGACGGGCGGCGGTGTTGTGCCTGACATGTTCGGATTCGCCCGCCCCGTGACCATGGTCTCCCCCGCCGACGCCCTGCCCGGCCGCGCCGCCCCGATGGCCGGCGTCGCCGAGCGCCACCGCGTGCTCGACGCGCCGCTGAGCGGGCCTTTCCCCGAGGGCACCCAGACCCTCTACGTCGGGATGGGGTGTTTCTGGGGTGCCGAGCGGATCTTCTGGCGCGTGCCGGGTGTCGTGTCGACGGCGGTCGGTTACACCGGCGGATACACGCCGAACCCGACCTACGAGGAGACGTGCACGGGCCGCACCGGGCACACCGAGGCGGTGCGGATCGCCTACGACCCGGCGCAGGTGAGCGCCGCCGAGCTGCTCAAGACCTTCTGGGAGAACCACGACCCGACGACACCGAACCGGCAGGGCAACGACGTCGGCACGCAGTATCGCTCGGCGATCTACTGGACCACCCCGGAGCAGCGGCGCGCCGCCGAGGCGACTCGCGACGCCTTCCAGGGCGAGCTGGACCGGCACGGGCACGGCCCGATCAGCACGGAGCTGCGCCCGTTCGAGGAGGCGGGACCGTTCTACCTCGCCGAGGACTACCACCAGCAGTACCTGGACAAGAACCCCGGCGGCTACTGCAACCACGGCCCCAACGGACTGACCTGCCAGATCGGCCTCCTGCGGCAGGACGGGGTGCCGGCCCAGACGAGCGTCGAGCCACCCGCCTGAGGGCAGCGCAAGGATACCCCCCATGGTATCGCCTACACTGAGATCGGCGTCTCGTCTCGGCGTCTGGGCACCGGCACGACAAGGAGAAGGCGATGCAACTCGACCCGCAGGAGATGGCCGTGGTGACGCGTCGCCTCAAGCGCGCCCAGGGGCAGCTCGGCGGCATCGTCAAGATGATCGAGGAGGGCCGCGACTGTCGCGACATCGTCACGCAGCTGGCGGCCGTCAACAAGGCCCTCGACCGCGCCGGCTTCGCGATGATCTCGATCGGCATGCGCCAGTGCCTCGCCGGCGACGACGACTGCGAGCGACTCGACGTCGAGGCGATGGAGGAGCTGTTCCTCAGCCTCGCGTGAGCAGCTCGTAGCCCTGCTCGGCAGCCCACCGGGTCACCGCGTCGGCTTCCGCGCTCCAGTCACGCGCCGTGTTGATGTTGGCCACCTCGAGGTGCGCCGCGACGGCGGGCTGCACGGCGTAGAGCAGGTGCGGCTCGCGCTGCCGGCGGGCGCGACGGTTGAGCAGGACGCGGAAGGGCAGCAGCAGCGCCGCCCGGGCCACCCCTCGCACCCCGGGCACGAAGTCGCCCGGCAGCCCGAAGAAGAAGTCACGACCCCGGTAGGGGACGACGCCCTGATAGAGCAGGCACGTCTCGTGGTCGAGGTAGCGGTTGCGGAACGGACGCATGCACTGCTCGAAGATGTCGCGGTCGGCGCGCAGGGCGCCCACTCGCGCGGCGAAGGTGCTGGCGACGGACAGCACGTTGATCCACCTCGAGTCACCCACGGTGCGGTCGGGCGCGAGCGGGCGCCAATCGCGCGGCAGGCCGTGCAGCCGCTGCTGGGCCGGGTCGTCGTAGTCGGTGGGGCGCGACCCCGAGAGCGCGAAGTAGGAGGCGCTCGGCATGGCGGCGGCGCCGGTGAGCAGCACCTCGAAGGCGTCCTCGACGAGGAGGTAGTCGTCCTCGACGTAGGCGACGATGTCGTCGTCGGACCAGGCGAGGCGGTCGGGCAGGTCGAGGCCGAAGCGATAGCTGTCGCGCATGCCCACGGGCCCGCCGGGGATGGCGATCACCTCGCCGTTGCCCTCCATCAGCGCCAGCCGCGGCACCGGGATGGGCCCGTCGTTGACGAAGTAGACGTCCGCGCCGACGTGGCGGGCCGCGCGCACGAACGAGGCGACGACCAGATCCTTCGAATAGAACGCCGGCCGGCCCTTGTCGTTGTCTCCGCCGTACGAACGCAGCACGAGTCGCAGCGTCATGAATCCGTTCTCCCCCGTGCGATCGATTTCTCCCCAGCGCGATCGATGTCGACATCCCCCTGCCCGGACGTCAGAGCCGGGCCTCGTGCCCACATCGCTACGTCGACAACCGCATTCGACGGTAGCACGCGGCGTGGGCGGCCCTCACGGGCTCGATGCCCGGGCACGGGGTCGGTACACTGACGCAGGGTCCTGGACAACCGTCCACCGCGCGCCGTGTCCCGACGCCGGGTCGCCTGCTCATGAGATCCCTCATGAGATCCACGGCGACGCAGGCGAATTCGCCATCGTCGGCGGGGTCGGCGAGGGTCGGCACGGGCGCGGGCACGAGGGACCACCAAAGCCGCGAGGGGGGCTCGTGGGCGGCACGTGAGGGGTATCGATTCGTGGGCAAACTGCTGAGTGCGATGCGCAAGGCCGGATGGAATCTGGGCGACCAGATCCTGTCCGCCGCGAGCAACGTCCTTCTCTCGATCGTCGTGGCGCGCTCGGTCGACGCGTCGACGTTCGGCGCCTTTTCCGTGGCCTTCGTCACGTTCGGCATCGGCATCGCGTTGAGTCGCTCGGTCGTCGGCCAGCCTCTGCAGATCCGATATGCCGCCGCGGCGCCCGCCGACCAGCAGCAGGCGATCCGCCGGGCCCACGGTCTGGCCGTCGCCCTCGGTCTCGTCCTCGGCCTCGTCTGTGGGGTCGCGGCGGCGGTCGCGGCGCGAACCTCGGGCCCGGACGCATCGATGGCCCTCGCGGAGGCGCTCGCGGCTCTCGCCGTCTGCCTGCCCGGCCTGCTCCTGCAGGATTCCCAGCGTCTCGCCTTCTTCGCCATCGGCAAGGCCTGGGGCGCCGTCGTCATCGACACCATCTGGACCGTCGTGCAGTTCGGCGTCCTGGCGGCGCTCATCGTGGGCGGCCACACGCGGGTCTGGCAGCTGATCCTCGCCTGGGGCGCCTCCGCGGCCCTCGCGGCAGTCGTCGGCATGATCCTGCTGCGGGCGGTGCCGCAGGTCAGCGCCGCGTGGCGGTGGCTCATGGAGGTGCGCGACCTCGTGCGCTACCTGCTCGCCGAATACTTCCTCGGCCTGGGCGCCTCACAGTTCTCCGTGCTGCTCGTCGGCGGCATCGCCAGCCAGCAGGCGGTCGGCGCGATCCGGGCGGCGCAGACGCTGCTGGGACCCCTCAACGTGCTCGCCGGGGCATGCTTCAACTTCACGGTCCCCGAGATCGCCCGCCGCACCTACCTCACACCCGCGCAGCGTCGACTCGCGGGGCACGCCGTCTCGGGGGTCATGGGGTCGGCGACGATCGCCTACGTGCTGGTGCTGTGGCTCATCCCCGACTGGATGGGGGTGCAGCTCTTCGGCGACTCGTGGGCCGGCGCCGCGGGCGTCATCGTGCCGCTGGGTGTCTCCGCACTCTTCTCGTCGCTGGCCAACGGCCTGGCGGGCGTGCTCTACGGGCTCGGCCGGGCGGACGCGACCTTCCGCATCAACCTGCTCAAGGCGCCCGTCATCGTCGTCGCGGTGCTCGGCGGCGCCTACCTCGGCGACGCCGTCGGCGCGGCCTGGGGCATCGCGTTCGGCGAGGCCTTCGTGCTACCGCTGTGGTACAGGGCGTTTCGGCGCGCCGCGAGGCAGCCTGCCGAGCCGCGCCCCGCGGGTGATGGCGCCGGACCGGTGACGGGACCGGTGACCGGACCGGAGACGGGCGCGGAGACCGGCCTGGAGATGGGCCCGCAGGTGGCGGGCGCGCAGGTGGCGGGCGCGGAGCCGGCGCCCGAGGCGCCGGCCAGGCCTCACGTGACCTGAGACCCCAGCCAGTCCTGCTCCTGCCCGAGCCGGGCCAGCAGCGACTGCATGGCCTCGGCCCGCCCCTCGAGCGCCTCCTGGCGGTAGCTCATGCGCTCGTCGACGCTCGCCTTGGTCACCGAGTAGTCGGCGACAAACGCCTGCTCACCCATGATCCGCACCGGCAGCGTGCCGGCGCGCGGGTCGGTCGTCTCACGGGCCACCGTGAGCAGCTCGCGCGCGGCCGCGTGCACGCGGGTCTCGACGGCGCTCGAGTCCGCCGTGTAGGCGGAGGTGAACGCCTCGCGATCCAGTCTCAGGCCGCCCGACCGGTCGAGCGAGACGCCCGGCAGCGGTCCGACCGCGGTCAGCGCACCCGACCGTCCCCCGGCTCCCCCGGCTCCCCCGGCTGCGCCGGCCGCGTCCGCCGCGTCGGACAGCCCGAGCGCCCCACGGATCCGCCCGGCGAGGTCGGCGATCGCGGGATCGGCCGAGAGCGCCCGTCCGGCCGCCGCGTCGATCGCCGACCGGCCGGCCAGGGCGTCGAGCACGGCCCCTGCACCGGTAGCGAGCGTCTCGAGGCGCTGCCACGCGGCCGCGGGGTCGACGCCGACCTCGAGGCGGGCCGGCCCGGAGTCGGCGGGGGCGCCGGCGCCGGGAGCCGCACGCAGGGCGAGATCGACGCCGGGCAACGCGCCCGGTAGCGATGTCGTCGGCGAGGTCAACCGCACGGCGGCACCGTCGTCCCAGGTCACGTCGATGACGCTGTCCGATCCGGCGGCCAACGCCACCGTGGCCCCGAGGGCCGACGGGCGCGTGGAGCCGAGCCCGTCGACGAGGGCGACGCGGCTCTGCGCGCCGGGGTCGGCGGCCGTGACGACGAGCCGCTGCGCGGGGCCCGTCGGAGTGCTCAGCGCGTCGACTCGCGCCGACGCGGCCGCGCCCGAGGCGTTGATGGCGGCGGCGACGTCGGTGAGCCGCGCGCCTTGCGGGGCCGCGATCGACGTGCTCCGGGGGCCGCCGGGGTCTGCGGTGACCAGCGCGAACGAGAATCCTCGCCCGGCGTTGAGCACCGACCCCACGGGCAGGGTGGCGGTCGCGATCGCGGCCGGACCTGCGACCGATCGGATCGTCAGGTCGGCCTCGTAGGGCAGGGTCGGGCCGGCCCAGCCCGGCACGGGACCCGCCGGCGACGGCTGTCCCAAGCTCGACGCCGCCGTAGGGGCCGGCAGCGTGGGGAGCGGGCCCGTGGCGGGGCCCGGCAGCCCAGCGGCGCCGAGCGTCGGCAGTGCGCCCGTGCGGGGGTCGAGCTCCTGGGACAGCTGCTGGGGCACTCCCTGGGGCAGCTCCTGGGGCAGCTCCAGGGACTCCGTCGGCGCGGTGAGCGTGCCCGCAGGGTCGCTCGGCAGCCCCAGCTGGGGAGGGGCGCTGAAGAGGTGCACCCGCACCCCGGGGCCCGGGTGCCACGGGCCGGCCGCGGCGCCGAGGTCGTCCAGGCCCCCCGGCGCGGCCGCGCCGACACCTCGTGCGCCCAGCGTCCCGACGACCGGCGCGACGGGCGCGATCGGCGCTGCCGCGACGCTCGTCGCGCCACCCGCCGGGGTCGCGACGAGCTGACCGTCACCCAGGACCGAGACCGTCGGCGGCGTGGGGCCGACGGCGACGGCGAGCCCGGCGACCGCCCCCATCGACGCCGTCAGCGCGTTGAGCGCCTGCAGGCTCGACACGAGGTGCTGACCGGTCTGGGACAGCCGCCACGCGTCGGGCGCGACGGCGCCGAGTCGCGTCGACACGAGCCGTCCCGCGCTGCCGGCGGGTGCCCCGGCGAGCACCGCGTCGACGACACCGAGCACGTCGAGCCGGCGACCGGCGCCCTGCTGGCGGTCGCCGGCCTCGGCCCGCAGCGCCTCGATCCCCGCGGGCAGGCCGGCGAGGGTCGCGAGGGCGGCGTCGAGGCGCGCGTCGGCCTCCGCCTGGGCGTCGCCCGGGGTCGGGCGGGGTGCGCCAGGGGCAATGGGCAGGGCGGACGGGGCGTCGCTCGCGCCGGGACGAGCCCGCGGGGTGACGGGCGTGACGGTCGTGACGGGCGTGACGGGCGTGACGGGCGTGGCGGCGGTCGGCTCCGGCGCCCTCTCACCCCCCACCTGACCCGGTAGCGGGTGCAGCAGCCCCTCGGCGTCCTGCCCCGCCAGCGGTCGACCGGGCTGCGCGAGTTCCCGCACGGCGTCGACGAACTCCCGCTGCACCGCCCGGAGCCGCCGCTGCGCGTGGGGCACGAGCTGCTCCGCGGCGGCGACCTGCCCGGCGAGCACGCCGGCGAGGTCCTCGACGACGGCGCCATCCGCCCAGCGCAACGCCCGGCTGACGGGCTCGGGCTGCACCTCGCGGCGTCCCCCGCTCACCGTTCCCGACGGCCCCGCGGCTGCCCGTGCGTCCGCGGTCGACGCGGCCTCGATGCGGGCGAGCGCCTCCCGCA
>JBDIAP010000134.1:0-10494 GCA_039812485.1 Kineosphaera sp. | reverse complement strand
CCGGTGCGGGTCGCGGGCCTGGCCGGCGCGTCTGGCCAGCGCGTCTGGCCGGCGGGTCAGGCCGGCGGCAGCAGCACCTGGCGGGCGCGCTCGCGCGCGGCGGCGGAGTCGGTCGCGCCGAGCACGGCCTGGGCGGCCTGCCGGCACTGTTCGAGGGTGACCGAGGCGAGCTGGGCGCCCACCCCGGAGACCGCCGAGGCGGCCATCGACAGCGAGGTGACGCCCAGGCCGATGAGCACGCACGCGAGGAGGGGGTCGGCGGCGGCCTCGCCGCAGACCCCGACGGGCTTCTCGGCGTCGCGGCCGGCGCGGGCCGTCATCGCGATGAGCGTGAGCACGGCGGGCTGCCAGGGGTCGGTGAGGGTCGCGAGGTGGGGCGACATGCGATCGGCGGCCATCGTGTATTGCGACAGGTCGTTCGTGCCGATCGACAGGAAGTCCAGGTGCTCGAGGAAGGCGGGCGCGAGCAGGGCGGTCGAGGGCACCTCGACCATGATCCCCGGCGTGATGCCGCGCTCCCGGGCGAGCTCGGCGAAGCGGCGCGCCTCGGGGATCGTCGAGACCATCGGCGCCATGACCCACGGCGCCGAGTCGGCGCCGACCTGCCGGCCCTTGGCGGCTGCGGCGATCGCGTCGAGCTGGTTGGTCAGCAGTTCGGGGTCGCGCAGTCCGATGCGCACGCCGCGCACGCCGAGCGCCGGGTTCTCCTCGTCCTGCATCGACGCGAACTTCAGCGGCTTGTCCGAGCCGGCGTCGAGCGTGCGCACGACGACCTTCTGGCCGGGGAACGCGTCGAAGACCTCGCCGTAGATGCGCGTCTGCTCGGCCACGCTCGGCTCGGTGTCGGCATTGAGGAACGAGAGCTCCGTGCGATAGAGGCCGACCCCACGGGCCTGACCCTCCGCGGCCTTGCGGGCGCCGGCGCCGTCCTGGACGTTGGCGAGCAGCTCGACGGGGTGGCCGTCCTTGGTGCGGCCGGGGCCGCGCCAGGAGCGCACGCTCTCGCGGCGCCGGGCGTCCTCGGCGACGAGGCGCAGCCCCTCGTCGGGCGCGACGCCGAGGGTGACGATGCCGGTCGTGCCGTCGACGAGCACGTAGGTGCCGTCGGCGATCGTCGAGATCCTGCTCGCGGCGACGATGCAGGGGATGCCGAGCTGGCGGGCGATGATCGCGGTGTGGCTCGTCGGGCCGCCGAGCTGGGTGACGAGGGCGGTGATGACCTCGGGGTCGAGGCCGGCCGTGTCGGCGGGCGCGAGGTCGTCGGCGAAGAGCACCGACGGCTCCGCCGGCTTGGGCACACCCGGCTCGGGCAGGCCGAGCATCTGCGCGACGATGCGGTCGCGCACGTCGCGCAGGTCGGTCGTGCGCTCGGCCATGACCCCGCCGAGCTTCTCGAAGGTCGTGATGAACTGGGCGATGGCCGTGACGACCGCCTGCGGGGCCGGGGTGCCGCGCTTGACGAGCGAGGCGGCCGCCCGGCGCCAGCCCCGGTCGCGAGCGAGGGTCGCGGTCGCGGCCAGGACCTCGGAGGCGACGCCGCCGGCGAGGCTGGCCCGCTCGTCGAGGCGGCCGGCGACCGTCTCGGCCGCGGTGTCGAGACGCTCTACTTCGGCGGCGCGGCCGTCGGGGTCGACCTCGGCCTCGTGCGGCAGGGTCTCGGGGCGCCCCTGTTTCCACACCACCGGCGCGTAGGCGACGCCCGGCACCACGCCGGTGCCCGTGACCGAGTCGGGCTGGAGCGCGGTGATCGATCCGGTCGGGGTCTCGCTCGCTTCGACGACGGCTGACGGGTCGGCGTCGACGGACATGGCGGCTCCTCTGCGCGAGGTCGTCTGCGCGGCGGCAGGGTTGACGACGGGGCTGACGACGGGGCTGACGGTGGATGGCGACAGCCGGACCTCACCCTGACCCAGCATGCGCTCGTTGCGCAGACACTAGCGGACCCGCTTGCGTGGGCGCCATAAAACCGGATATAAAACAAAGAGAACAAACATCTGAGTATGTTTGACACGGTGGTCAGGCTTCGACCAAGGACGGCGGGACGCATGTACGCAGAGGAACGACAGGAGGCGCTGGTCGCCGAGGCGCGCCGCGCCGGAAGGGTTTCCGTCGCGCACGCCGCGGAGGCGCACGGGGTGACGCCGGAGACGATCCGCCGCGACCTCGCCGCCCTCGACTCGCGCGGCCTGCTGCGCCGGGTGCACGGCGGGGCGGTGCCCACGGAGTCGCTGCGCCTCGTGGAGCTCGGCGTGGCCGAGCGCTCCGGCAGCCAGGCGGTCGAGAAGGCGCGGATCGCGCGCGCGGCCCTGGCTCACCTACCGAGTGGGCCCGGGTCGACGATCGCTCTCGACGCCGGCACGACCACGGCGGGGCTCGCCGCGATCCTGCCCGCCGACACCGAGCTGACGATCGTCACCGGTTCGATGCCGATCGCGACCGTCGCCTCACAGCGCTGCCCGGGCCCCGTGCAGCTCGTCGGCGGCCGGGTGCGTGGCCTGACCCAGACGACCGTCGGGGCCGAGGCGGTCGCCGGCCTGTGCGCGCTGCGGGTCGACGTCGCGTTCGTCGGTGCCAACGGTGCCACCGCCCGCCACGGCTTCTCGACCCCGGACGCCGAGGAGGCCGCCGTCAAGCGCGCCCTCGTCGACTCGGCCCGCCGCGTCGTCGTGCTCGCCGACTCGAGCAAGCTCGGGGTCGAATACCTGCGCTCCTTCGCCACCCTGGCCGACGTCGACGTGCTCGTCACCGACACCGCCGTCGACCCCGACTTCCGCCACAGCTGCGTGCAGGCGGGCGTCGAGCTCGTCGTCGCATGATCGTCACCTTCACCCCCAATCCCAGCCTCGACCGCACGGCGTGCCTCCCCGTGCGGTTGGCGCGCGGGGGGGTGCAACGGCTCGCCGACCTCACGAGCGAGCCCGGCGGCAAGGGCGTCAACGTCGCGCGCGCGGCGCACCTGGCCGGCCACGACGTGCTCGCCGTGCTGCCGGCGCCCCGACATGACCCGATCCTCGCCGCGCTGACCGAGCGCGGTGTGCCCTGCCGCAACGTCGAGGTGCCGCACTTCGTGCGCACCAACCTCACCCTCACCGAGCCCGACGGCACCACGACCAAGCTCAACGAGCCCGGCTCGGTGCTCTCCGAGGGCGACGCCACGCGACTGCTCGACGTGCTCGTCGAGGTGGCCGCCGACGCGGCGTGGGTGGTGCTCGCGGGCTCGCTGCCCCCTGGTGCACCGCCCGACTGGTATGCCGAGCTCGTGCGCGCCCTGCGTCCGCTGCACGTCAAGATCGCTGTCGACACCTCCGACGGCCCGCTGGCCCGGCTCGCCGAGGCCTTCGACGACGCCGCACCCGACCTGCTCAAACCCAACTCCGAAGAGCTCGCCCAGCTCACCGGCACCGACGCCGACCTGCTCGAGGCCGCCGCGGCGGCCGGCGACCCCGAACCGAGCATCGCCGCGGCCCGCGTCCTCGTCGATCGCGGGGTCACCACCGTGCTGGCCACGCTCGGCGGAGCGGGTGCCGTACTCGTCGACACGGACGGCGCCTGGAGCGCCCTGCCGCCGTCGATCCAGCCGCGCAGCACGGTCGGCGCCGGCGACGCGGCGGTCGCCGGCTACGTCATGGGCGATGTCGACGGGCTCGACGCGCCGGGCCGCCTGGCCCGAGCGGTCGCCTACGGCTCGGGTGCGGCGGCGCTCGCGGGCAGCGCGCTGCCGTCCCCAGGGCAGACTCATCCTGAGCAGGTAGTGGTGACGCCGCACGGCTGACACGCTCGGAGCGTCGGCGCCCACTGAGGACCGAACACGGAGGACCGAAAGGGAAACGTCATGAGCGACGCCGCGCCCCCACCGCTCATCGAGACCGGCCTCGTCGCGCTCGACGTCGACCTCGGTGCCACGAAGGAGGAGGTCATCGCCGGCCTCGCCGGCCTCGTCGGCGCGACCGGCCGCGCCGACGCCGAGGGCCTGGCCGCGTCGGCCCTCGAACGCGAGGCGCTCTCGCCGACCGGCATGCCGGGTGGCTTCGCGATTCCGCACTGCCGCTCGGTCGCCGTGCACACCGGTTCGCTCGGCTTCGCCCGGCTGCGCGCGCCCGTCGACTTCGGCGCCAAGGACGGCCCGGCCGACCTCGTCTTCCTCATCGCCGCGGCGCAGGACGGCGGGGCCGACCACATGAAGCTGCTCACCAAGCTGGCGCGGGCGCTCGTCAAGAAGGGCTTCCTCGCCGACCTTCGGGCCGCGACCAGCGCCGACCAGATCGTCGAGCTCGTCGGCGACGTCGTGCAGGGGCCCCGGGGCGACGGGTCGGGGGTGTCCGCGGCCGCCGCTGCTCCCGACGCCGCTGCTCCCGACGCCGCTGCTCCCGACGCCACCGTGTCCGACGCCAGCGTGCCCGACCCCACCGCGCCCGATGTCGCGGCGCCGGCTCAGCCCGGTGCCGGCGAGCCGCGCCGCACCGTCGTCGCCGTCACCGCCTGCCCGACCGGCATCGCGCACACCTACATGGCCGCCGACTATCTCGTCGCGGCCGGGGCCGAGCTCGGCGTCACCGTGCTCGTCGAGCCGCAGGGGTCGTCGGCGACGACCCCGCTGACCCCCGCGCAGATCGCCGGGGCCGCCGCGGCGATCTTCGCGACCGACGTCGGCGTCAAGGGTCGGGAGCGGTTCGCGGGCATCCCGGTCGTCGAGTGCGGGGTCAAGCGGGCCGTCAACGAGCCCGCGGACCTCATCACGGCCGCGCTCGCGACCGCCGAAGACCCCGGCGGCCGGCGGGTGGCCGCCGGCTCGGGCGCGGGCTCGGGCGCCGGGGCGAGCGGACCGGGGAGCGTGGGCACGGGCGGGCCGGAGGGCCGGGTTGGGGGATCGGGAGGCCTGAGTCTCGCGCAGCGGCTCAAGCAGGTGCTGCTCACGGGCGTGAGCTACATGATTCCGTTCGTCGCGGCGGGCGGGCTGCTCATCGCCCTGGCGTTCGCGGTCGGCGGCTACCAGGTCGTCGACGTGTCTCGCGACGTCGTGCTGCGGCACAGCCTGTGGGACCTGCCGGCCGCCTACGGCGATCGGGGGCCGCTGGCTGTCTACCTCGGCTCGGTGCTGCACCAGCTCGGGGCGGCGGCGTTCGCCTTCCTCGTGCCGGCGCTCGCCGGCTACATCGCCTTCGGCATCGCCGACCGCCCGGGCATCGCGCCGGGGTTCACCGCGGGGTCGGTGGCCGTGCTCGTCGGGGCGGGCTTCATCGGCGGCCTGCTCGGTGGCCTCGTCGCCGGCGTCGTCGCCGCCTGGATCGCGGGCTTCGCGGCGCCGCGCTTCCTGCGCGGCCTCATGCCGGTCGTCGTCATCCCGCTGTGCGCGTCGCTCGTCGCCGGGGGGCTCCTCCTCGTCTTCGGCATGCCGCTGCGGGCACTCACCGAGGGACTGCAGGGCTGGCTCTCGGGCCTGTCCGGCACGTCGGCGGTCGTGCTCGGGGTCATCCTCGGCCTCATGATGTGCTTCGACCTCGGCGGCCCGGTCAACAAGGCCGCCTACGCCTTCGCCGCGGTCGGCCTCGACCAGGACGACCCCACGACCCTGCAGATCATGGCCGCGGTCATGGCGGCCGGCATGGTGCCGCCGCTGGCGATGGCGCTGGCGACCCTCGTGCGCAAGCAGCTCTTCACGCCGGCCGAGCGCGAGAACGGGGTCGCGGCCTGGGCTCTCGGCGCGTCGTTCATCACCGAGGGCGCGATCCCCTTCGCCGCGGCCGACCCGCTGCGGGTCATCCCGTCGATGATGGCCGGCGGGGCCGTCACCGGGGCGCTGTCGATGTTCGTCGGCGCCACCTCGCGCGCCCCGCACGGCGGCGTCTTCGTGTTCTTCGCGATCGGCAACGTCCTGCTGTGGCTGGCGGCGATCGGGTGCGGCGCGCTCGTGGCGTGCGCGTGCGTCGTCCTCGCCAAGGGGGTCGGCGCGAGCGGTTCCGCCCGCCCGGAAGCGGGTCGTCGGGCCACCGACCCGGATAAGGTCGGGCGGTAGTCCTTCCCGTTCGAGAGAGGCATCCTCCATGGCCAGCAAGACCGTCACCGTCGGGTCCGCCGTCGGACTGCACGCCCGCCCCGCGGCGATCATCGCCGAGGCCGCGGAGAAGTACGACGACGAGATCACGCTCACGGTCGTGGGCGGCGAGGATGACGAGGGGGTCGACGCCGCGTCGGCGCTCATGATCATGACGCTCGGTGCCGCCAACGGCTCCCAGGTGGTCGTGACCTCGGACAACGAGGCGGCGGTCGAGGAGATCGCGGCACTCGTGGCGAAGGACCTCGACGCCTGACCCCCCGGGGGTATCCCGGGGGCCTGTGAGCAGCCTGGGAATCTTTCGGTGCCACAACGTTATTCGCGCGTCTCCGGGTCGTAACCCAGGATCCTTAAGATGGGTGGTGGCGGCTGGTGGGATCCGGCCGCGCCCGTCATGGGCACAGCGCTAGTCGTGGTTCGGGGTTGGGTAGGAGTGGGTCGTCGACGGACGTCGGTGGACGTCGCAGAGATCGGTCGCAAGGCGCGTGGCGGGGCGCGCAAAGCATGGGGTAGCAGGGCGTGGCGGATCGGAGCGTTCGTCACGGTGCCCGGGCTCATCGCGGGTTCGGGTCTGGTGGCATCGGCCTACGGGCTGGGGGTCATGGGCAGCAGTCACGCCAGCGAATGCACGCCGCAGGTGGTGCAGGCGCCGGCGCGTGACTCGTTCGACGTGCGCGTGCTGAACGCGTCGGGCATCGACAAGCGGGCCGGCACAGTCGCCAAGGAACTGGCGACGCGCGGGTTCGCGATCGTCGAGGCCTCCGGGGTGGGCGACGGCGGCATGCAGTCGCGGGTCGACATCGCCTACGGCGACGAGGGGCTCGACGGAGCCCTGCTGCTCGCGGGGCAGGTCAAGGACGCGCGGCTCTTCGACGACGGGCGCAAGGGCACGACGGTGACCCTCGTCATCGGCGGCGACTTCGCCGGGCTCGCCGAGGTGCCTGCGCCGCCGCCGCCGCGGGCGCAGGAGCTGAAGGTCAACGTCTACAACACGACGTTCCGCTCGGGGCTCGCCACCGATGTCGGCAAGGAGCTCGCCGCGCGAGGCTTCACCGAGGGCAAGGTCGGCAACGACCCCGACGGCAGCTTCCTGCCCGACGACGTCGCGGTCATCCGCTACGGCCCCGACTCGAAGACCGCGGCGGAGGTGCTCGCGCCGCATGTGCCGGGCGCCGTGCTGCGCGAGGTGTCGCGGCCTGTCGCCCCGGCGACGAAGAACGGCAAGGTCACCGGGCGCCAGATCGACACGACGCTCGATCTCGTGCTCGGCAACCACTACACGGCCCTCGCGCCGGCCGCGTCGATCCCGGCGCCGCCGCCCGAGCCGCCCACGGTCACCGAGACGGTGTCGCGCCCCTGCTCCGGGGTCTGAGCGCGGATCACCGGGATCGCTCGTCGTCCCCTCGCCGGCCTGTGCGGCGGGGGGACGACGCGTGTCGTGAGGCTCTCTAGGGTGAGGGCATGGCTGACGTGACCCTCCTGCACAATCCGCGCTGCTCGACCTCGCGGCACGCGCTCGCCGTGGCGGGCGACCTCGGCGCCGACATCGAGGTCGTGGACTACCTCAAGGAGCCGCTCGACGAGGCGACCCTGCGGCGGGTGCTCGCCGCGCTCGAGGACGCCCCGACCGATCTCGTGCGGCGCGACCCCGCGTTTCGCGACGCGGGGCTGACCGACGCCGACGTGCAGACCGCTGACCAGGTCGTCGCGGTGCTGCTGGAGCACCCCCGTCTGCTGCAGCGACCGGTGCTCATCCGCGGCGACCGGGCGATCATCGGGCGCCCCAAGGAGCGAGTGGCGCCTTTCCTGGCCTGATTCGCCCGGTTTGTCGCTTTCGCGGACGCCTTGCATCCGCGAAGGCGACCGCGCCCGGGCGGACCGGAGGCCACAACGTCGTACATCAACCGGGTTCGGCGCGACACGCGGATGCAAACCCGCAGGTCAGGTGCGTCGATCAAACCCTGAACTGCTGGTTGATGTACGACGTTGCGGCCTCAGGCGGCGGCGCGACGGTCCGACAGCGACTCAGGGGGACTGACCGCGACGCGCGGGGGGAAGCGGTCCACCGCCCGGCCCCGCACCTGCGCGCCCGGCATCCCCCTCCCGATCTCCCCGTGCTCCCCGACGTCTCGTGCTGCCCGACATTCCCCGACATCACGTGCTCCCTGACATCCCCGTGCTGCCCGACATCCCGGACATCCTCGATATCCCGGCGGCCGCGCCAGATCGGTCGCGGCGTCCCTCGAAACCCCTCGCCGCGATCCGGGCGGATCGCGGCGAGGGGTCGGGCGCGCCGAATCGGGCGCCGAGTCAGGACTTGGCGGTCAGCGTCGCCTTGGCCTCGCGGCTCTGGCCGCTCTGGTTGATGACCGTCAGCGTGATCGTGCTGCCGACGGCGCTGCCGCGCACGGCCCCGACGAGCCCGTCGGCGGCGTCGATCGCCCGCCCGTCGACGGCGGTGACGAGGTCGCCGGCCTGCAGCCCGGCGGCCGCGGCGGGCGAGCCCGCGACGACCTGCCGGATGCCGGCGCCCGAGATCGTCGCCGCGCCCTGCGTGACCTGGGCGTCCCCGACGCTGACGCCCAGGCTGGCGTGCTGGGCCGAGCCGTTGCTGATGAGCTGGTCGGCGACGGTGGCCACCTCACCGATGGGGATCGCGAAGCCGATGCCGATGCTGCCCGCTTGCCCCGAGTTCGATCCCGAGCTCAGCGAGGCGATCGAGGAGTTGATGCCGACGAGCTTGCCGGTGGCATCGACGAGGGCGCCGCCGCTGTTGCCGGGGTTGATCGCCGCGCTCGTCTGGATGGCGTTGGTGACGACGACCTGACTGTCCTGGGCGGCGGGCGACTGCAACGGCCCCGACTGCTGGTCGGAGGTCACGGCCTGCGTCGTCACCGGTCGGTCGAGGGCGCTGACGATGCCGGTCGTCACCGTGCCGGACAGGCCGAGCGGGTTGCCCAGTGCCATGACGGGGTCGCCGACCGAGAGCGTGCCCGCCTTCTCCCGACCGATGGGCCGCAGGTCCTTGGGCGGGTTGACGAGGCGCACGACCGCGAGGTCCGTCGTCGGGTCGACGCCCACGACCTTGGCCTCGTAGGTCGTCTGGGCGCCGAGCCGCACCTGCACGGTGCCGCCCTTGCCCGCGGAGGCGACGACGTGGTTGTTGGTGACGATGTTGCCGGCCGAGTCCCAGACGACGCCCGAGCCCTGGTCGCCGCCCTGGGCGCTCTGCACGGCGATGGCGACGACGGACGGCGAGGCCGCGACGGCGACCTTCGACCAGTCGACCTCCGAGACGACACCCGCCGCGCCGGAGTCGCCGGCGGCGGGACCGGAGAGGTTGGAGGAGGGGGCGGGGGTGAGGTTCGACGCACCGGCATCGGTGGCGTTCGTCACCGCGAGGGTGGCCCCGCTGCCGACGAGCGCCGCGATGGCGGCGGTCGCGACGATCTCGCTCCAGCGGCGGCGCCGCGGCGGCGGGGCGGTGGCCGTCGAGGTCGGTGCACTCGGCCCCGTGTCCGGCGACGGCGTCGTCGGCAGCTCGGTGGTGTCGTGCGTCGGGCCCGTCGGGCGCGAGGCGGGGGACTGGCTGTTCATGGGTGTCGGCCTCCTGGGACGCGGACGGACGCGAATGCGAGTTCCTCATCACCATGCGTCGGTAGTCTGGACGTTTGCTGTGCGAATCCAGCCCGGGATGGCGGTGTGGCTATGAGCGAGCTATGAATCCCGGCGATGACGCTCGGGCGCCGCGGTGGGGGGCAGCGGCAGTTCCTCGACGACGACCTCCCTGCGGGCGTCGCGGCGCCGCAGCCGCCGGGCCACGAGCCCGGATCCGGCGACGAGCAGTCCGAGGACGCCGCCGAAGATCCAGCCCAGCGACGTCGGCTCGTGCTCGCGCGACGGATTCTGTGCCATGGGGACTCCTGTCGATGATCGCTCAACCCGTCCGCCTACGGACGGGTTGAGGCCATCATGCGTCGGCGCGGGGCGCCTGGGCCTTCGCAGCGGTCGGCAGGATGCGCGTGAGGATGTCCGACAGCGTGACGACACCGACCGGGCGGCCTTGCTCGGTGACGACGACGAGATGGTTCTGCGTCTCGCGCATCGTCGCGAGGGCCTCGTGCACGAGCGTGCCGCCGGCCAACTCGAACGTCGGCCGCGCGAAGGGGAGCGCCGGCTCGCTGATGTCGGTCGCGGACAGGGTGTCGCGCACGTGGACGACCGTGGGATAGCGGCCCTTGTCGCGCAGCAGCACCCGAAGGTGGCCCGAGCGTCGGCTGAGGTCCTGCACCTGGCGCACGTTGGCGTTCAGCGGCAGCGCGGACGGCGTGCGCCCGGGCCGCAGCAGCTGCCGCAGCCGCAGTTCGCGCAGCTCCAGCGCCCCCTCGATCTGCGCGCGGTAGCTCGCCTCCAGCGCGCCGACGTTGGCCGAGTGCTCGACG
>JBDIAP010000133.1:0-10529 GCA_039812485.1 Kineosphaera sp. | reverse complement strand
GGATCGTCGCGATCACCGTCTACCGGGTCGTCGGCCTGCGCATCCTGCGCACCGCATGGATCAACCTCGACAAGATGTGGGCCGCCGCCTTCGTCGTCGCGGGGGTGTTCGTCTGGGTGGGGTGAGCCCGGCCAGGACCCCGTCGGGTCCGGCGCCGGTCGATAGCCTGAATCGTCGATCGAGGACGGGAGCGGGCATGCGGATCGTGATCGGAGCGCCGAGCAACGGTGCGGCGTTGAAGGAGTCGGTGAAGGCGTACCTCCAGGGCGACGATCGGGTGAGGGAGGTCGTCGACCTGTCGACGCCGGACGTGACATATCCGGCCGTGTCGTTCGAGGCGGGCCGCGCGATCGCCGAAGGCCGCGCCGACCGCGGGGTGCTCGTCTGCGGAACGGGCGTCGGCACCGCGATCGCGGCGAGCAAGGTCAGGGGAGTGCGCGCCGCGACAGCCCATGACCTCGTCACCGTGCGTGGGTCCGTCGAGAACTACGACGCGCAGATCCTCTGCCTGGGGCAGAACGTCATCGCCGCGCCCGCAGCCCTCGCCCTCATCGACCTGTGGCTCGACCTGCGGCACGACCCCGCGTCGGTCTACGGGCCGAAGCTCACCGAGATCGAGGCGTACGAAGGTGCGGCCCACAGGCCGGACGCCACCCCCGGCGAGAGCTCAGCCCCGCTGAGCGGATGAGTATTGGGCCACGATCTGGTCGGAGGCCTTCTCGCTGACCATGTAGACGGCGCTGGCGATGAAGTAGCCGGGAATGTCGGGGAAGACGCTGGCGTCGACGACGCGCAGTCCCTCGACGCCGCGAACCCGCAGGTCGCCGTCGAGCACGGCCATCGGGTCGTCGTCGGCGCCGATCTTGGCGGTGCCGCAGACGTGGTGGCCCCACGCCTCGCGGGCGACCCAATCGCGGAGCTGCTCGCGGGTGGAGATGTCGGGGCCGGGAATGAGCTCGCGAGCGACCTTGATGCCTTCGATATTGCCGATGATCGTGCGGGCCATCTCGACGCCGTCGACGACTCCGTCGAGATCCCGCTCCCATCCGGGCGATCCCTCGTCGAAATAGTGGAGTCGAATGTCGGGGACATCCCGAGGGTCTGTCGAGCGCAGCCGCACGGAACCGGCGCGATTTCGGGTCCAGCCTTTGAGGACCAGCATGCTCAACCGGTGTGGTGCGGCTTGGCGTCGTAGGAGTAGTTCGGGTAGTAGCCCTGGAATTGCGCCGCGAGCGAGAAGAGGATGACGTCGGTGTCGTCCGTGTCGGTCGCGCTCGTGCGCGCCACCATCGCGGCCAAGGACCCGTTCGTCGAATAGGGGCCGCCCTTCTCGGCACGCCATTCGCGCATAAGGCCGTCGACGGGTTCGCCGGGTGCCGGAAGATCGAGGGTCGAGCCGTCGAAGATCGGGAAGTCGCTGTCGAGTTCGGTGACGACGGAGACCTCGTAGCGGTCGTGCAGATTGGCGCCGACACCGGGAGCGTCGAGAAGGACGGGAATGCCGAGCCGCTCGAGCTCGTCGCGCGGGCCGATGCCGGAGAGCTGCAGGAGCTGCGGGGTGTTGAAGGCGCCGCCGGCGACGATGACTTCGTGGCGGGCGCGCGCGTTGCGTTGGGGCTCTTGCTCGTCGGAGCGCTTGGAGGTCGGTGTCGCGCGATAGAGGCCGGGCCCGTCGAGGTATTCGACGCCGACGGCTCGCGCGCCATCGAAGACGATCCGGCCGGCCAGCGCGTTCTCGATGATGGTGAGTCGCTCGGGTGTCTGCTGCTGGGCGCCGAGGAGACGTTCGCGGCTGCCGTTGCGTGAGCCGCCTCCCGCGGCGACGGGGATGAACGACATGCCCTGATAGCTCGACGGGGTGTCGGCGGCGTTGATGTCGCGGGGCAGCGAGACGTCCTCGGGAATCCCGAAGAGGTGCCGCGAGGTGTCTTCGGTCGCGTTGATGACGTCGAGGAACGCAGGCTCGCGGCCGGCCAGAGCGGGATTGGCGCGGGTGGTGTTGAGCCAACCGCCCCGGCCGTGGCTCGCTTTGGCGTCACGTTCGTCCTCGGAATCGCCGGGAAGGGGCTGGGCGTCGACTCCCTGCCAGTTCTCGATGCGCTCGAAGATCGTGCGCATGTGCTCACTCGACCAGGTGTCATCGCCGGTCAACGCGGCCAGAGCGTCCCAGTCGCGGGCCTGCGCGCCGATGTGCACCATCGCGCTGACCGCCGTGCTCCCGCCGATCGTGCTGCCCCGCGGGTAATAGATCCCACCCTCCTCGGCGACCCACTTCGAATCCTGCGCGCCTCGCTGTGGATCGTCGTAGTGGGAGACGTAGAAGTTCCACGCCATGTTGTCGTCCTCGCTGGCATACGCCTGCATGACGGGGATGTCGTAGTACTCGCATTCGTGGTTCGAGCCGGCCTCGAGGACCGCGACGGAGAAGCCGGCGAGCGCGAGATTCGCGGCGAGGGGTCCTCCGCCGGCGCCCGAACCGACGATGACGAAGTCGTAGATCGGCTCTTCGTGGTCGGTCACGGATGTCTCGTTCACGGCTGCTCACCTGCGGATTCGTCGACGCGGTCAGGTGCCGCCGAGGAGTCGGTCAGCGGTCGACGCCACGCGTGGCGCGTGCCGGCGCTCCATTGCGGCAGGGACGACCGGAGTCTAGCGACGGCGGTTTCGCATCCGGTCGTGCGGACTGATCCGGCGTCGCCTCGGCCGACGCCTGGACCGCTCGCCGCTCGCATCGGAAACCCCTTCGGTACATCCCAACTCCGGAGTTCGGCGCGGCGCTGCGGCTAGGGTGCTCGGATCCTGACGACGACGTCCCGGAGGCGGATCATGCGTACGACATTGCTCGCCATTGCGCCGGTCGTGGCGCTCACTCTCGGGATGCTGACCGGCCCGGTGTCCTCTGCCGCTGCCGTCCCCGACTCTGGAGATCCTCCGGCGTCGCCTCCCGGTGAATCGTTGGTCGCGCATCGCACGGCCCCGCGCGACATCGTCGACCTCGCACAGGTGGCGCCGAGCATTCTGCACGACATCCGCTATAGGACGTCGCACAATTTCGTCGGCCGCCCGATCGCCGGATACGAGGAGCCGCGCTGCCTCCTCACGCGCGCCGCCGCGACCCGACTCGCCCAGGTGCAGCGCGACGTGCGCACGAAGGGCTACACGCTCAAGGTCTACGACTGCTACCGGCCGCAACGCGCCGTCAACCACTTCGTGCGCTGGGCCAAGGACCTCGACGACACGAAGATGAAGCGCGAGTTCTACCCGCGCGTCGACAAGAGTCGGCTCTTCGCCGACGGCTACATCGCCGAGAAGTCCGGACACAGCCGCGCGAGCACCGTCGACCTGACCCTCGTCAGGCTGCCCGCCAAGCGCCAACCGCGGTGGAACCCCCGCGCCGAACTGCGGCCCTGCTACTGGTCGGCGAATGCGCGATTCCGCGACAACTCCATCGACATGGGCACCGGCTACGACTGCTTCGACACGCGCTCGCACACGGCGGACTCGCGTAGCACACCCGCGCAGAAGGCCAACCGCGCACGGCTCGTCACGGCGATGACCAAGCGCGGCTTCACGAACCTGCCCGAGGAGTGGTGGCACTACACGCTCAGCAACGAGCCGTACCCCACGACGTTCTTCGACTTCCCGGTGTCGAGGCGGTCGTTGCAGCGGTGACGTCGTGATGAGCCGGGTCGCTGCGGGCCTGTCGAGGTGTGCGGCTACACAGCTGTCCTGGGCACAAGGACGGGGAACAACGACACCTCGGAGGCTCCCTGTTCAAGCCCTCTGACGTCTCCCAGCTGCCGGCTCGTCCCTGCCCGCATCCGCACGTCGACCCCCGGCCGATACGGTCTGGCGGGAACTGACAGGTACAGGGTGTGAGCGATCCAGCAGAGGATGGGCGATTCCACGCCGCCTACGAGCGCAGCGTCGACGACGTCCGGCGGTTCGTGCGTCGACGCGTCGATGCCGCGGAGGTCGAGGACGTCGTCGCCGAGACGTTCCTGGTCGTCTGGCGCCGCGTGGAGGCACTTCCGCGTGGCGACGATGCGGCCAGGGCGTGGATCTTCGGCGTTGCCCGCAACGTGCTGCTCAGCCAGCAGCGGGGTGAGCGCCGGCAGCAGGCGGTCGCGGTGCGGATCGCCGACGCTCAGCCGCGGGTGACGCTGGATCAGACGGACGGCGTCGTGGACCACATCCTGCTCGTGCAGTCGTGGCGTCGGCTGCCCGAGACACATCAAGAAACGCTGGCGCTCCTGCTCTGGGATGGGTTGACGCCCGCGCAGGCCGCGGCCGTGCTCGGCATCCGGTCCGTCACTTTTCGTCTGCGGCTCAGCCGCGCCCGCAAAGCACTTCGCGCCCAACTCGACCCGGCGGTGGCGCCCGTCCGGCCACTTCCCGACAGAAAGTCCGAGCTCAACGAACAGGAGGTCATGCCATGACCAAGCCAGCGACCCGCGTGTTCGGCGAACCCCTCGACTCCGCCTTGCGTTCCCTGGATGTCACAGCTGACGGCAGCTCCCGGACCGCAGAGGTGCCGGCGCCGCCCCGGAGCCGTTCTCTCGCGCCGCTCCTCGTGGGCGCCGCAGCGGCAGCGCTGCTCGTGGGAGGCGTCATCCTGATACCTCCGTCGAGGTCGCCCGCGCCCTCGGTCGGGTCGACCCCGGTGACGACGGCGTCGGCATCCGAGACTCTGTCCAGCGAGTCCACTCCTGGAGAATTGACGCCTGCCGAGATCGCCGCGGTGGCCAAAGCCTGCAAAGCCGAATTCGCGCGTGGGTCAAAGGAGCCGTCGCCCGACCTTGCGGTCAGCCGCATCGTGGCCACCGAGCGACGCGGGGACGAGGTGCTTGTCCTCTACGCGTGGCCGTCCAACTCAGGTGGTGAGCAGCGCACCTCCGTCGTCGACTGCCTCGCCACGCTGCCAACGCATTCCGAGACGCCGACCTGGGTCGCTCATGGCGTGCTCGGTGCGGAGGCCGTCACCGGGCGTGCCTTCAACGTGAGCCTCTCGCGGGGCCCCGGCATGGGCGGAACCTTCGCGACCCTGAGCGGCCCCGTCGGCGACGACATCGCCGCCGTCACCGTGCATGAAGACGGGTTGGATACGCCCGCCGTCGTCGCACAGGGGATTGTCTACGCCTGGTGGCGCAGCCCCATGCCGACCGAGAAGCTGAGTGTGCCACCCGGATCGACGGCCGCACACGGCACCGTGACCATCACCTACACCGATGGCAGCACCGACACCCGGCCCTGGTTCGACGTGCCCCCGACGACCACGCCGCATGAGCCGACCGGCGGATAGGACCAGCGGATGGGGATGCAACGACCCGGAATGGATACTGACGGTCACCGTCCCCATCGGGCCTCAGTGTCGAGCCCGGTCCGCGACGGTTCCGATGATCACCCAGTCACGTCACTCGCTGCCGTGACGTCGAGACGAGGCCACCCGCGGTGTCTGTCGCGCGGGGCGACTTGACCGCGGGCCGCTTGCCGGGCCTGTCGAGGCATGCGACTACCAGACTGTCCTGGGCGCAAGAACGGGGAACGACCACGCCTTCTCGCCGTACTTGACCCAGTTGATGGGGTCGTGAGTCCACTGGATCAGGAGTCGCCCCCTGAGATCCATGAGTGTGTCGGTCTCTTTGAGGTCGTAAGAACGGTCGATAGCTGTGCGTTCAGCACGTACCTCACCGTCGTGGCTCGGAGGAGGGGGCCCTGCACGAGATTGACGGTTCAGACCCTGTCGTCCCCATTCGTAGAGGCGTCAGCTCTCCAGAAGGGCAGCGGACCCTCCGGGATGTGGATCCAGCCCTCGCCGGCGGCGTTGCCTCCAGGTTCCGGACGACGCGTGTGCCCGTCGACGACGGCTCTCGCCACCAGCGCCGACAGCACGGCGTCGAGGGCGTCGTCGGAGCGCCGACATGCTTCCTCGAAGTGACCCAGGGTCAGCCAAGGCGCCTGCGCGATGAGCTCATCGACGATGCCCTCACGCACAGCCCGCCCGTTCGTGCCCTTGTATCCGCGGTACGGCAGACCCCAGATCTTGAGAGCGGCGGCGGGGTACACCTCGGCGATGTGCCCACTGCCGTCTCTCGAGCAATCGATGCCGTCGTGGGCCAGAGACGCTTGCAGGGCCGCGCAACGCATGGCCACGTGGGCGATCCTGTCGGCCGAGACGCTCAGAGGCGTGATTCCCGTGCGCGTGTGAACATCGCGATCGGTGTCGCGCAGGGCGAGGAGGCGACGTGCCGCGCGATCGAAGCTGACCGGCGCGGGAATCGTGCCGGCGCGATGGGCTGACACGGTGTGCACGAACGCGTCAGGCCAGCCGAATGGGCAATCGATACCCATCATGCGAGCGAACGGGGCGGCCTCGCGGATTGCGCTGTCATCAATGCGGGCACTAAGCGCAATCAGCTCCGCGCCGTCTGGTGACCAGGCGAGCACGGCGAGCCACGTGCGTTCGGGCTCGGCGGCGAGATCGATCCCGATGGTGAGGTCGTCACACGCGCGCTCGCTCAGCGTCGTGAGGAGGAGCGGTGAGGTATCCGCGGCCTGGTGCGAACCCTTCTTGCGATTCGCGAAGGGCAGCCGTCCGTCGAACTCGGCGGCGAATTCGTCGAGGAGCGCGCTCTCCACCTGCTCGGGGTCATCGTCACCGGTCTGCATCCATGCGACGAGCAGCCGGTCTCGATCCGAGAGCTGCCAGATGGCGCGACCGCCCCAGTGCCCGATGAGTTCGCCAGCACCGTGGCGGCGGTACTCGCCGAGTCGCTTCGCGAGGCCTCGACCCGTCTGTCCCTTGCTTGCCTTGCCGATGTAAATGACCTCGGCCCCCGGAACCCACCTGGAGCGAAGCTGCTCGACGTCGATCGTCGGGTCTTTCCCCTTGAAGTGGCCGGCTGGGCTCGTCGCGTCGAACTCAGGTGGATCGACGCTCTCGCGCAGAACGACGTACACGCCAGGCCCCATCGGGGGTGCGTCACGCGCCAGCGCATGGAGCGGCTTGAAGCCCTTGAAGCCGCGCTCTTCGAGTGCCTTTCGTGTCCACTCCACTCAGCCAGTCTGCCCGCGTCAGCTCCTTCCGGATGAACATTCAGCCCCCAGCTCAAGGCGGTTGAGTCGATACCCCATGACCTGGTCCTGTCCCGCGGATTGCGTCACCGAGCAGGTCCCAGGTCGGCGAGGAGGTCGTCGAGGATCTCCTCCTCGTAGACGCCCGCGTGGGTGCGCCACGGGAGGGAGCCGGGGGCGAGCGCGAGCAGCCCGGCGACGATCGCCCGGCCCGTGTCGTCGCCGTCGGCGCCGATGTGAAGGGTGACGCCGGCCTCCGCCAGGGCGCGCAGCAGGGTGGTGGCGGCCAAGTTGGGTCGTCCGAACGTGCAGATGAGCGGGGCCGAACCAGACCCGAGTCGGTCGGCTGCCGCCTCGATGACCGACGGGTTCTCGCACACGAACGCCTCCGTCACCCCCGGCTCCGGGAGCGGACGCTGCCGCAGCGATCGCAACGTGAGCCAGACCGGCTCCCTCCCTGCGGCGCGTGTCAGGGCCGCGGCCGGTGCGGGCCCGCGCAGCGGGACTCCGAGCACGAGCACCGTCGAGGACACCTCGTCGCAGGCGATGCCGACTCCCGACCAGGCGTCTCGCCAGGCCTGCGCGGAGCTCAGCGGGTCCTGTAGCGGCTCCCCGGATCGAGCGGCCTGCAGGTGCGCGGCCAGTCGGGCGGCGGCGCGTCCGAGGGCGCGCTCGCGATCCAGGGCGTGGGCGTCACCGAAGGCGCGCGCGGCGATCACGGCGAGAAGCTGCTGCTCGGGGGTCGAACCAAGCGGCGGGACCTGCTCGAACGCCCGGCGCAGCTCCTGGGCCCGCGCGGTGGCCGCGCCACCGCCGGGCGCGGGCAGGCAGGCGCGCACCGCCCTGGCCAGGGGCTCCTCGAAGCCCAGGGCAGCCGCCGCCACGACATCGCGCTCCGCGTCAGACGTCGGCAGTGTGCTGTCGGCAGACGGCTCCGGGGAGGGCGTGGGGCGGGCGAGCCCGAGATGCTCCCGCCAGAGGGCGGCGAGGATGTCGCGGGCCCGCGCCGCGTCCTTCGCGCGCTCGCCGGCCGCCGCTGCCCGGGCGGCCGGCAGGTCGTCCAGCGGCCCACCGAGGTCGCTCAGGAGGTCTTCGAGGGTGACGCCGTACGCCTCGAGACCGCGGCGCAGGTCGACGGTGCGCACGGGAGCCCCACCGGCCTGCCAGGAGGTGCCCAACAGCCTGCCGATCTCGGCGCGGTCACCCTCCGTCAGCGTCTGGGCCAGGACCGATCGGGTGCCGAGCCGGCCCGCCTCCGCCTTCGTGCGCGCGACCGCCAGCACCGCGCGGGGTCCGGGTAGCTCGGCCCAGGAGCGCACCCCGGCAGGGATCCGGCTCACGATCGATCCGGCGCGCCCGCGGACGCGCCTGTGTCGGAGGCAGGGCCGGCCGATGCGTCCTGCGCTGCGCTCCACAGGTCGGGCTCGTCGTCGGTGGCGGTGGCCGTTGCGCGACTCGTGGCCGGTGGCAGGTCGAGGACCGTAAGGGTGTCGGAGGCCCACAGTTCCAGCGTCAGGTCGGCGCCGGGGAACGGGTCCGGGGCGCGGACCACCTGGTAGATGGCGGCGGCGGGCACGGTGGGCACGTTGACGAGGCGGCCCGGCCCGGCGATGAGCACGTCGAGGTCGAACTCGCGAAGCAGGTCCAACACCATGGCTCGGTTGTCGGAGTCGAGGCCGTCGAAGGCCTCGTCGAGCCACAGGGGCCGGGGCGCCCCACGCATGCCGCCGTAGAGCGCGGCGAGGGTCGCCACGAGCGGGAGCATGAGCATGACGGCCCGGGCGCCCCCCGACAGCCCGGCGTAGGAGGCCGGCGTGAGCGCGGTCCACCGGCCGGCGTCCCCGGACCGCTTCTCCAGCGACACGTCGAACCACTGTCGGTAGTCCAGGGCCACGGCGAGCCGGTCGCCCCAGTCGGCCTCGCCGCGGGCCGCGGCCTCCTCGCGGGCTCCCTCGACCCGGCCGCGCAGGAACTCGCGGACGGCACCGGAGACGGACTCATCGAGCAGCGCCGTGCCCTCCTCCAGGGCGGTGAGCACGCCGGCGGTCGTGCCTTCGCGGGCGTCGAGGCGGATACGCAGGGCCGTGCGGGTCGTGCCGGTGGGGTGGTCACGCAACACCGTGTTGATGTCGGCGACGAGGCGGCGCATCGCGACGAGGTGTCCGCGCAGGTGCTCGATGAACGTCGACCCGAGGAGCTCACCGAGGGTCTCCTGGACCCGCTGGTCGTAGGCGGCGCCGAGGTCGTCGCGGATCCGCTCCAGCCGGGTCGCGGCCTCGTGCGGTCCGTAGAGCAGGCCGGAGGCGTCGACGACGACCTCGACCCGCGGCAGGTCCTCGTCCTCGACGCGGCGCAGGGTGCGACCGCGGGTCTCGAGCACGGTGCGGGCCTTCTCACCTTCGGTGACCAGCGCCGACCAGGCCTTCTCGATGTGGTCCTGCTGGGCGGACGGCTCGTCGGGCCACCCCTGGATCGTGACGGTGTCGCGCAGGGCGGCGACCTGCCCGCGAACCGCCTCCACGGAGGCCGACTCGACGCCCGGCAGCTCGATCCGCGCCGACGCCGCGAGGCCACCGTCGATGAGCCGCCGGAAGCCGGCGAATGCGACGTTGCGCTCGGTGGTGCGCCGCTCCCGCTCCTCCTCCACACCGGCCAGCCGGGACTGCGCCTGGCCGACGGTCTCGGCGATCGCGACGCTCTCGGCCTGGAGTGCCTCGACCTCATCTCGCAGGCGGGCCACCTGCGAGCGCCGCCGCTGCACCTCCTCCAGCACCGCGCGGGTGTCGGCGTCGACGGTGTCTTCGAGGGCGCGCAGCGTGGCCCGGGCGGTGTCGGCCGCGTCCCGGTGCCGCTGCAGCTCGGCGAGGAGTTCGGCGGCGTGGTCGGCGCTGTCCTGCGCGCGTTGTTCGGCCTGCTCCGCGGCGCGGCACACGGTCTCCAGCGCCGTGATCGCGGAGCGCAGACTCTGCACGTCCGCCCGCAGCTCGGACAAGGTCGCCCGCAGCGCGGCGAGGTCGTCGGTGGTGGTGGGCAGGCGGTGCTCGGCGGCGTGTTCGAGGAGGTGCGCGCGGGCGGCGTCGGCCTGCTCACGGGCGGTGCGGGCCCGCTGGTCGGCCCGCTCGGCCCGCGCGTGGGCGCGGCCGGCCTCCTCCTGCCGGTCGGCGGCTCGGTCCAGCGCCCGGAGCAGCGGAGCCTCGTCGGGGCGCCGGGCATGGGCGGCGTCCACGCGGGCGCGGTCGGCGTCGGCGGCGCTCACCTCCTGTGTCGCGGCCGCGAGCTCGGCGCGGGCGTCGGCCAGCCGGGCGCGCAATTCCTGCAGGCGTCGGGCTCGGGCGGCCCGTCGGGCCTCGTCGCCGAGCCACTCGGCCTCGTCGCGTTCGGGTTCTGCGCGTCCGGCGAGCAGCGGAGTGCGCCAGCGGCCGTCCGAGGCGATGACGTAGCCGCGGCCGGCCACG
>JBDIAP010000132.1:0-10669 GCA_039812485.1 Kineosphaera sp. | reverse complement strand
GCGACGATGCTGGATTGGTCGCCGCCGGCGACGATGCTGGATTGGTCGCCGCCGGCGACGATGCTGGATTGGTCGCCGCCGGCGACGATGACGCGGGCAGGCGGACGCCGAAGTAGGCTTGCCCCTTGTGGCTGTGGACTTCGCTTCCGAGATCAAGGACCTGCGTCAGACGATGGCGTCGGTCCGTGACGTGACCGACCTCGACCGACTGCGCGCCCAGATCGCCCAGCTCGAGCAGGAGGCGGCCGCCCCCGACCTGTGGGACGACCAGGAGCGCGCCCAGCAGGTGACGAGCAACCTGGCCCGCGCCAGCGCCGAGCTCGAGCGCATCACCGGCATGGACCAGCGCGTCGAGGATCTCGAGGTGCTCGTCGAGATGGGCCTTGAAGATGACGGGGAGGAGGGTCGCGAAGTTCTCGCGGAGGCCGAGCGCGAGCTGACCGCGCTGCGCAAGGCCGTCGGCGAGCTCGAGGTGCGCACGCTGCTGGCGGGGGAGTACGACCCGCGTGAGGCCGTCGTGACGATCCGGGCGGGGGCCGGCGGCGTCGACGCCGCGGACTTCGCCGAGATGTTGCTGCGCATGTATCTGCGCTGGGCCGAGCGGCACGGCTACCCGACGAAGGTCATGGACACCTCCTACGCCGAGGAGGCCGGGCTGAAGTCGGCGACGTTCGAGGTCAACGTGCCGTACGCCTACGGTCACCTGGCCGTCGAGGCCGGCACTCACCGGCTCGTGCGCATCAGCCCGTTCGACAACCAAGGCCGGCGGCAGACATCGTTCGCGGCCGTCGAGGTCGTCCCGCTCATCGAGCAGACCGACAGCATCGAGATCCCGGAGAACGAACTCAAGGTCGACGTCTTCCGCTCCTCGGGCCCCGGCGGGCAGAGCGTCAACACGACCGACTCGGCGGTGCGCATGACGCACATCCCCACCGGCACCGTCGTCTCCATGCAGAACGAGAAGAGCCAGATCCAGAACCGCGCGGCAGCCCTGCGCGTGCTGCAGTCGCGGCTCTTGCTGCTCAAACGAGCCGAGGAGGCCGCGGCCAAGAAGGAGCTCGCCGGCGACGTCAAGGCCAGCTGGGGCGACCAGATGCGCTCCTACGTGCTGCACCCCTATCAGATGGTCAAGGACCTGCGCACCGAGCACGAGGTCGGCAACACCTCCGGGGTGTTCGACGGCGACATCGACGCCTTCATCGAGAGCGGCATCCGCTGGAAGCGGTCGGCGGAGCGAGAAGAGAGCCGATGAGCTTCTTGCGCGGTGGGGGCGCCCGCACGCAGGTCGAACTCACGCGGCTTCGGCGGCGCGTCGACACGCTCGAGCGGCAGATCGAGGCCTTGGCCCAGCTGCTCGACATCGACACTCGCCGCCTGCCTCAGCCGGAGCCGGTGTGCTCGCCCCAGGTCGTCGCCCTCGCCCGCGACGGCAAGACGATCGCCGCCATCAAGCTGCACCGCCAGCAGACCGGCGCCGACCTGTTGACCGCCAAGCTCGACGTCGAGCAGGCGACCGCGGGCGACTGAGGCGCCGGCTGCGGGGCACGCCTTCGGCCGGTGCCCCAAGGTCCGCTGGGGGCACCGGCCGAAGGTCGTCGTCGGGTGTCGCGGCTACTCGGCCCACTCCAGCAGCACTTGGCCGGACTGCACCGCGTCGCCCACGGCGACCGTGACATTGCCGACGGTGCCGTCGAGCGGGGCGGTCACCTCGGTCTCCATCTTCATGGCCTCGAGCACGAGCAGCGTGTCGCCGGACTTCACCTCGGAGCCGGCCTCGACGAGGATCTTGACGACCGTGCCCGCGAGGTTGGCCGTCAGTGCGTTCGAGGAGGTGGCGGGCGCCTTGGCGGCGACCGGGGTCGGGCTGTAGGCCGACGAGCCGATGAGGATCGCCCCCAGCTGGGGCTTCTCCTCCTCGACCTCCACGTCGACGTCGTAGACGGTGCCGTTGACCGTCACCTTGAGCTTCATATCCGTCCTTGCGTCAGTTGTCGTCGGGTGTCGGTCAGCGCGTGAGCGAGATGGAGTGTGACTGCTGGTGGCTGGCTCGGCCCTGGGCGCTCCACGACGAGGCGCGGTGCAAGCGCACCTGCTTCACCGTGGCGCGCTTGCCGAGGTAGGCGGCCACCGCGGCCGAGATCGCGAGCACGACGTCGTGGTCGAGCGGGACGCCGGCACGCACCGCCGCGAGATCGCCCTCCAGCTGATCGACGCGCGCGACGAGCGCCGCGAGCTGCTCCTGCAGGGCCGTGAACTGGGCCGCCGACAGCGTGACCTCGCCGTGCTGGGGCTGTGGCGCGCTCACAGCGGGATCAGCCCGTGCTTCTTGGTGGGGCGCAGCTCCCGCTTGTTCGCCAGATTCTCCAGCGCCCGGGCCACATACATCCGGGTCTCGGACGGCTCGATGATCGCGTCGACCAGACCGCGGGAGGCCGCGACATACGGCGTCGAGAAGGCCTCCTTGTAGGTCTGCACCATCTCTTCGCGCTTGGCGACCGGGTCGTCGGCCTCAGCGATCTCGCGCCGGAAGACGACACCTGCGGCGCCCTCGGCACCCATGACGGCGATCTCGGCCGACGGCCAGGCGAAGACCCGGTCGGCCCCGAGGTCCTTGCCGCACATCGCGAGGTAGGCGCCGCCGTAGGCCTTGCGCAGCACGACGGTCACCTTCGGCACGGTCGCCGAGGAGTAGGCGAAGAGCATCTTGGCGCCGTGCCGGATGATGCCGCCGTATTCCTGCGTGACGCCCGGGAGGAAGCCCGGCACGTCGACGAGCGTGAGCAGCGGGATGTTGAAGGCGTTGCAGAAGCGGATGAACCGGGCGCCCTTGTCGGAGGAGTCGATGTCGAGCACGCCCGACATGACCGACGGGTTGTTGGCGATGATGCCGACCGTGCGGCCGGTGATCCGCGCGAAGCCGACGACGAGGTTGGGGGCGAAGCCCGCGTGCACCTCGAGGAAGTCGGCGTTGTCGACGATGCCGCCGATGACGTCGCGGACGTCGAAGCCCTTCTTGGGGTCGTCCGGGATGATGTCGTCGAGGGCCGGGTTGGCCTCGACGGACTCGTTGCCGTCGAGGACCGGGGGCTCCTCGGAGTTGTTGCTCGGCAGGAAGCTCAGCAACTTCTGGCAGATGAGGATCGCCTGCTCGTCGTCCTCGGCGACGAAGTGCGTGACTCCGGAGCGCGCCATGTGGCTGTCGGGGCCCCCGAGGGCCTCGGCGGTGACCTGCTCGCCCGTCACCTGCTTGATGACCTCGGGGCCGGTGATGAACATGCGCGCGGCCCGGGTCTGGATGATGAAGTCCGTCAGCGCCGGGGAGTAGGCGGCACCGCCCGCGCACGGGCCGGCGATGATCGAGATCTGCGGCACGGCGCCGGAGAGCGCGACGTTCTCGAAGAAGACCTTGCCGTAGCCGGAGAGGCTGTCGATGCCCTCCTGCACGCGCGCGCCGCCGGAGTCGTTGATGAAGACGAACGGCGTGCCGTTCATGAGCGCCGACCGCAGGGTGTTGGCCACCTTGACCGAGTGCATCTCACCGGCCGAGCCGCCCGCGACCGAGAAGTCCTGGCTGGCGAGGTGGATCGGCCGCCCGTAGACCGATGCGGCCCCGGTGACGACGCCGTCGGCGGGCATGTCGGCCTTGTCCATGCCGAAGAGCGTCGTGCGGTTGCGGATGAAGAGCCCGGACTCCTCGAAGCTCCCCTTGTCGACGAGCGCATCGATGCGCTCGCGGGCGGTGAGCTTGCCCTGCTCGTGCTGTTTGGCGTGGCGCTTCTCGCCGCCGCCGGCCTCGACCTGCGCGCGCTTGGTCGACAACTCCTCGATGCGCTCGCTCATGGTCGGTTGCTTCTGAGCCATGTCTGCCTTTCCTTGCTGGAATGCCTGTGAGAATGCCCGCGACGTGGCTCAGGCGGGCTTGACGGCGACCGCGTGGTCCTTGCCGTCGATGGTGATCGTGTAGCTGATGGGCATCCGCACCGGGCCGGAACCGGTGTCGCCGGCCGCCGCGAGCTTCTCGGCCTCCACCTCGGCGGGGTCCCGACCGACGTTCTTGGGGCCCTGCGGGCGCTCGAGGAAGAACTTCGGCGCGACCTTGGGGAACATCGCGTGGGTCAGCACGTCCTCGTCGGTGCCGTCGAAGCCGTCGAGCTTGGCGGCCTCGTCGCGCAGGTGGTCCCACTCGGGGGCGATGAGGTCGGCCGGGCGCACCGTGATCGGCTCCTTGCCGGTCTGGGCCTTGGCCTTCTCGACGACCTCCGGGTTCATCTCGCCCAGCGTGAGGCCGTAGTAGCCGAGCATGAGGTCGGCGAACTCCGCGGTGAGCACCTTGTAGCGACCCATGAGCACATTGAAGACGGCCTGCGTGCCGACGATCTGGCTGCTCGGGGTGACCAGCGGCGGGAAGCCCGCATCCTCGCGGACCCGCGGCACCTCTTCGAGCACCTCCTTGAGGCGGTCGCCGGCGCCCTGCTGCTTGAGCTGGGACTCCATGTTGGAGATCATGCCGCCGGGGATCTGGGAGTCGAAGATGTCGGTCTCGACCGAGAAGCTCGACATGAACTGCGTGTAGCGGGGCTTGATCGCCGCGAAGTGCTCCTTGATGCGGCCCAGCAGCACCTTGTCGAGGTCGGCGACGTAGCCGGTGCCCTCGAGCATCTCCTGCAGCGACTCGGTGGGGTTGTGTCCCGGGCCCAGCGACATCGAGCTGATCGCGGTGTCGACGACGTCGGCCCCGCCCTCGATGGCCTTCATGAGCGACACGAGCGTCACGCCCGTCGTCGAGTGGCAGTGCACGTTGACCTGCAGGCCCGTCTCGTCCTTGATGGCCTTGACGATGTCGTAGGCGGGCTGCGGCTTGAGCAGCGCGGCCATGTCCTTGAGGGCGATCGAGTCGGCGCCCATGTCCTGCAACTGCTTGGCGAGGGCGACGTAGCCCTCGACGTTGTGCAGCGGGCTCGTCGTGTAGCAGACGGTGCCCTGCGCGTGCTTGCCCGACTTCTTCACGGCGGCCATCGCGCGCTCGAGGTTGCGCGGGTCGTTGAGGGCGTCGAAGACGCGGAACACGTCCATGCCGTTCTCGGCGGCCTTCTCCACGAAGTGGTCGACGACGTCGTCTCCGTAGTGCCGATACCCGAGCAGGTTCTGGCCGCGCAGGAGCATCTGGAGGCGGGAGTTGGGCAGGAGCTTGCGGAACGTGCGCAACCGCTCCCACGGATCTTCGTTGAGGAAGCGGATGCACGCGTCGAACGTCGCGCCGCCCCAACACTCGACGCTCCAATATCCGGCGGCATCGATGTCGGGACATGCGTCGACCATGTCTTCCATGGCCATCCGGGTCGCCATGAGGCTTTGGTGGGCGTCGCGCAGGGCGAGCTCGGTCACGCCGATCTGTCGGGCTGAACTCATGGGCCCTACCCTTCCAGGTTCGCGGTCTCAGTGGCACGGGACGAAGGTCATCGTGGGGTCAATTCGCGCCGAAGGACTGTTCCCCTGCGCGATCGGCCTGTCCGGCGGTTGGGCACAGATGTGGCCGATCTCACTCGCACTCCTTCCGCCGCACGGCTGCGGGGCGGACAATGGCGGTCCGGGCAGCCTTGTCGCCCGGGCCCTTTCGTCACCGCAGCCGCACGTGAGCGGCGGCGCGCCCGGGCGCGCTGACGGCGGACCCGGCACGAGCACGTACCCTGGGGCGCAGGGGGAAGCGCGTCATGGCGCGCGGCTCGGGGGAGTCATGGGACCAGACGTCGCACGAGGAAGACCGTGATGATCCGCTTCGAGAACGTCACCAAGTCGTATGCCCGCAGCACCAAGCCTGCGCTCGACGGCATCGATCTGGAGATACCCGACGGGCAGTTCGCCTACCTCGTCGGCGTGTCCGGGTCGGGCAAGTCGACGGTGATCCGGCTGCTGCTGCGCGAGGACGTCGCCACGAGCGGGAGGATCGTCGTCGCGGGGCGCGACCTGACCCGCATCACGCGCCGCGAGGTGCCGCGGCTGCGGCGTGACCTGGGCGTCGTCTTCCAGGACTTCCGGCTGCTGGCCGACAAGACCGTCTCCGAGAACGTCGCCTACGTGCTGCACGTGCTCGGCATGAAGCGCCAGCTCGTGAGGGAGCGGGTGCCCGCCACCCTGGAGACGGTCGGGCTCAGCCACCTGGCCAAGCGGCTGCCGCACGAGCTGTCCGGCGGCGAGCAGCAGCGGGTCGCGATCGCGCGGGCGCTCGTGAAGAACCCGCGGCTGCTGCTCGCGGACGAGCCGACCGGCAACCTCGACCCCGGCACGAGCCTGGAGATCGTCGACCTGCTCGCGCAGATCAACGAGACCGGCACGACCGTGCTCATGGCGACCCACGACGACTCGATCGTCAACCAGCTGCGCCACCGGGTCATCGAGCTCGACGGCGGGCGTCTCGTGCGCGACGAGATGGACGGTGCCTACGAGGCGCCGCGGCCGGCCGTCGACGAGTCCGGTGAGCCGGAGGAGGAGGACGGCGCGCCGGGCTCCCCCTCGGCAGCGACCCCGACCCCGACCCCGAAGGCGAGCTCGAAGCGGACGTCGCAGCGATCGGGGGTGCCGGCGCGCGGTGTCGCGACGGTGCTGGCGGCGCGCTCGACGGGACGGAACGAGACACCCGAACCGCAGGACTGGCCCCCGGCGCCGCGGACCACCGCGGACTCCTCCGAGCAGACCCTGACCCCCCGCCCCGTCGTCGCGCAGGTGCGGCGATGATGCGCCCCGGGTTCCTCCTCGCCGAGGTCGGCAACGGCCTGCGGCGCAGCGCGTCGATGGCGACGGCGATCATCGTCGTCACGATGGTCTCGCTCTTCTTCCTCGGCCTCGGGCTGCTCGCCGGGCGGCAGGTCGAGGCCGCCAAGGGCTACTGGTACGACCGGGTCGAGGTCTCGGTCTTCCTGTGCACGGTCAAGTCCAACGAGCCTGCCTGCGCCGACGGCGCGGTCACCGCGGCGCAGCGCAAGGACATCGCGGGCCTGCTGGAGTCGATGAAACCGACCGTGGCCTCCTACGTCTTCGAGAGCCAGGACGAGGCCTACGCGCGGTTCCGCGAGCAGTTCGCCAACAACCCGACGTTCGCCGAGACGCCGAAGGAGGCGATCCCCGCGGCCTTCCGCGTCAAGCTGGCGAACGCCGAGGACTACCACGTCGTCGCGTCGGCCTTCGACGGGCAGCCCGGGGTCGCCACCGTCAAGGACATCCGCGAGGTGCTCGAGCCGCTCTTCAACGCCCTCGACCTGCTGCGGCGGGCGGCCTGGGCGCTGGCGGCGGTCATGCTCGCGTGCTCGGCGCTGCTCGTCTCGACGACGATCCGCCAGGTCGCCTGGAGCCGGCGCCGCGAGACCGGCATCAAGCGCATCGTCGGGGCCTCGAAGGCGGCGATCCGGCTGCCGTTCCTCATCGAGACCGTGCTCGCGTCGGCCGTCGGGGTGGCCCTGGCCGTCGCCTCGCTGTGGGCGCTGACCCACTACGGGATCAGCACGCTGGGGCAGCGGTTCACGAGCTTCGCGTGGGTCGGCGCGGCCGACGTGTGGGCGATGTCGCCGGTGCTCGCGGCCGTGGCCCTGGGGCTGACCGTCGTCGCGTCGTGGACGGCGCTCGCGCGGCACGTGCGGGTCTGAACCGCCTCGCCTGGCGGACTGCCGGGCGAGGCACCCCCTAAGCTGCGGGCACCGACGAGCCCGCCGCCGCACCCGCGGCGCCCACGGGTCTCGCGCTGCGACGGGAGACGCCGTGGTCGTGCAGTGGTGGAGCATCATCCCCTTCGTCGCGATGCTGCTGAGCATCGCGATCCTGCCGCTGGTGCCCGCGACCGCGCACCACTGGGCGCACCCGCGCAATCAGCTCGTGCTCGCGCTCGTGCTGGGGCTGCCGGTGGCGGCGTGGTTCGTGCTCGGCGGCGACGGGGCCTCGGTGGTGCACGCACTCGTCGAATACGCGCAGTTCATCACCCTGCTGCTCGCGCTCTTCGTCGTCTCCGGCGGCATCTTCCTCGCCGGCGACCTGCGCGCGACGCCGCGGATCAACACGACCTTCCTCGCCGCCGGCGCCGTCATCGCCTCGTTCATCGGCACGACCGGCGCCGCGATGCTGCTCATCCGCCCGATCCTCAACACCAACGCCGAGCGCAAACGCAAGGCGCACACGGTGATCTTCACGATCCTCATCGTTGCCAACTGCGGCGGTGTGCTGACCCCGCTCGGCGACCCGCCGCTGTTCCTCGGCTTCCTGCGCGGGGTGCCCTTCGACTGGACGCTGCGGCTGCTGCCGGAGTGGTTGTTCGTCAACGCGCTGCTGCTGCTCGCCTACTACGCGCTGGACTGGCGCGAACTCAACCGCGAGGCCCCGGGGGATCGGAGGGCCGACGAGACCCGGGTCGTCACGCTCGGTGTGCACGGCAAACGCCACTTCGTCTTCCTCGCCGCCGTCGTCGGCGCGGTGGCCTTCCTGCCCTCGATCGACCTGCACGCCATCGAAGAGGGTCACGCGGGCCTGGCGGCCTGGCTGCCACTGCGGGAGATCGTCATGCTCGCCGCCGCCGGGGCGTCGCTGGCGACGGGGGACCGGCGCACCCGCTACGTCGACAACGAGTTCACCTGGGAGCCGATCCTCGAGGTGGCCGCGCTCTTCATCGGGATCTTCCTGACGATGATCCCGGCGCTGAAATACCTCGCCCAGGTCGCGCCCGGCCTGCCGCTCAACGACGTGACGTTCTTCGTCTTCACCGGCGGACTGTCCGCGGTGCTCGACAACGCCCCGACCTACCTGACGTTCTTCGAGATGGCGGCCCAACTGCCCGGCGATCCCCGGGTCGCCGGCGTGCCGGAGTCCTATCTCGTCGCGATCAGCCTCGGCGCCGTCTTCTGCGGTGCGATCACCTACATCGGCAACGGGCCGAACTTCATGGTCAAGTCGGTCGCCGAGAAGGCCGGCGTCGCGATGCCCTCCTTCGGCGGGTATGTCGTGTGGACCGCGCGCTACCTCGTGCCGGTGCTCGTCGCGATGGTCCTCATCTTCATCGCCTCCGGACCGCTGACGACCGCGCTGGGCGTGGCGCTGGCGGCCGGGCTCGTGGCTCGCAGCGTGTGGGGTCTGCGGCGGGAGGTCACCTCCTCCGGTTGAGGGTCAGCACTCGATGACGTTGACGGCCAGCCCGCCGCGCGAGGTCTCCTTGTATTTGGACTTCATGTCGGCGCCGGTCTGTCGCATCGTGCGGATCGCCTGGTCGAGGCTCACGCGGTGGCTGCCGTCGCCCTGCATGGCGAGGCGGGCCGCGTTGATGGCCTTGACCGAGGCGATCGCGTTGCGCTCGATGCACGGCACCTGCACGAGCCCACCGACGGGGTCGCAGGTCAGGCCGAGGTTGTGCTCGATGCCGATCTCGGCGGCGTTCTCGACCTGGGCGGGGGTGCCGCCGAGCACGGCGCACAGGCCCGCGGCGGCCATCGAGCAGGCCGAGCCGACCTCGCCCTGGCAGCCGACCTCCGCGCCGGAGATCGAGGCGCACTGCTTGAAGATGATGCCGATCGCGCCGGCGGTGAGCAGGAAGTCGATGACCCCGTCGTCGTCGGCGCCGTCGAGGAAGCGCGCGTAGAAGTGCAGCACGGCCGGCACGATGCCGGCGGCCCCGTTGGTCGGGGCCGTGACGACGCGCCCGCCGGAGGCGTTCTCCTCGTTGACGGCCAGCGCGTAGAGGTTGACCCACTCCATCGCCCACAGGGGGTCGCGGGTGTTGCTGTCGAGCCGGGCCGCGGCCTCCTCCTGCTCGCGCAGCGAGCGGCGCAGGCCGGGGGCGCGGCGACGCACGCCCAGACCGCCGGGCAGCTGGTCCTCCTCGCGAGTGCAGCCGTTGTCGACGCACTCCTGCATGACCTCCCAGATCCGGAGGAGGGCCGCGCGGGTCTCCTCCCGCGGCCGGAACGCGTCCTCGTTGGCCATCATGAGCTCGGCGATCGAGCGCCCCGAGATGCGGCACGCCTCGAGCAGCTGCGGCGCGGTCTCGAAGGGCGCCGGCAGCCGCACGTCGTCTCCGGGCAGCGAGTCGGCCGCCACATCGCTGGAGTCGACGACGAATCCGCCTCCGACGGAGTAGTACTCACGCGAGGCCAGCAGCTCGCCCGCCGCGTCGTAGGCGGCGAAGCGCATGCCGTTGGGGTGGCCCGGCAGGCTCTTGCGCAGGTGTAGCACGAGATCGTGCGCGACGTCGAAGGCGATGGGGTGCTCACCGAGCAGGGCGAGCTCGCCTGCCTCCTTGATCTGCTCGACGCGGGTCAGCGCGAGATCGACGTCGACGGTCTCGGGGTCGGCGCCCTCGAGTCCGAGCAGCACCGCCCGGTCGGAGCCGTGTCCGCGGCCGGTCGCGCCGAGCGAGCCGAACAGCTCGACCTTGACGCGGGACACCTGCCCCAGGTGCCCGTCGCGGCGCAGCGCCGAGGCGAAGCGCAGGCCCGCCCGCATCGGCCCGACGGTGTGCGACGACGACGGCCCGATGCCGATGGAAAAGAGGTCGAGCACGGAGAGCGCCACAGCTCCTCCTTCGTGCGTAGGAAGCCCGCGCGCCGCGACCGACACGACCACGGCGTCGTGCAGGCATCCATCCGGTGGGACCGCCCGATCGTCCCCCGAGGGGATGCACAACGGCAAGAGATAGGGT
>JBDIAP010000131.1:0-10690 GCA_039812485.1 Kineosphaera sp. | reverse complement strand
CCCACCGCGCCCACGGACGGCGGCGGCAACCCGCTCGGGCTGCGCGACGACGTCGACGCCTACTACGTGCCGCTGCCCGACGGCAGTTTCGAGCCGACGGTGCACGCGCAGGGCGCCTGGCTGCCGCACGAGCAGCACATGGCCCCGGTGACCGGACTCGTCGCGCACTGCCTGCAGGCCTTCAACGCCCGCGAGGACCTGCAGCTGGCGCGGCTCACGGTGGAGATCCTCGGGGTCATCCCGGCGCGGCCGACGACCGTGACGTGCGAGACGGTGCGGGCCGGGCGCACGATCGAGCTCGACGAGGCGACGGTGACGATCGCGGGGCGGGTCGCGCTACGGGCCCGCGCGTGGCGTCTGGCCCGCGTCGACACGGCCGCGGTCGCGGGCGACGACACCCCGGCGATCCCGGGGCCGCACGAGCTTCCGCCGCTCGATCTCGGCGGACTCTGGGGCGGCGGCTTCATCGCCTCGCTGGAGCTGCGGGCCTCGCCGGAGCGGGTGCCGGGGCGCGGCCATGCCTGGGCGCGGCCGACGAAGCGCCTCGTCGAGGGCGTCGACATCCACCCGGTCGCCGCCTACCTCGGTGTCGTCGACACCGCCAACGGCGTCGCGACCCGACTCGACCCGAGCCAGTGGATGTTTCCCAACACCGACCTGTCCGTGCATCTCGTGCGCGAGCCGTCCGCCGGCTGGGTCGGCTTCGACACGGCCGTCATCATCGGCGACTCCGGCGTCGGCCTGACGAGCTCGCGCCTGCACGATGCGCACGGCCCGGTCGGGCGGTGCGAGCAGATTCTCACCGTGCGGCCCATGGCATGAGCACGCGCGGGCGCCTCCGTCATGAGCCCGCGCCGGGCGCCTCACCACCTTCTTCCGCGCCGCCCGCGGGAGACCCCCTCGACGGTTAGGCTGCGGGGATGGACCTGACCTACCGCTTGCTCAACGTGTTCACCGACGGCAAAGACCCGTTCACCGGCAACGGCGTCGCGGTCTTCGAGGACGGGTCGGGTCTGAGCACCGAACAGATGCAGATGCTCGCGTCGCAGGTCAACATCGAGACGGTGTTCATCCTTCCTCGTGAAGGCCGAGAGGCAGCGGTGCGCTTCTTCTCCCCCGAGAAGGAGACGGGCTTCGCCGGCAGCGCGTCGCTGGCCACGGCCGCGGTGCTGCGGGAGCTGCGCGGCGGGGAGGGCGACGTCAAGCTCGTCGAGGAGCGTGACGGCTCCGACCCGCGGGCCCAGGCCGCCGATCCCGACGGCGACGAGGAGGCCGGCACCTACACCGTCTTCCAGAAGGACGATCTGTGGGTGCTCGACGCCCACGAGCCGATCGCCGAGCCGCTCAAGGCCTCGCCGCAGATCCTGTCCTCGCTCGTCGGCCTCAACGCCGACCTGCTCGGCGGCGACGTCATGACGGTCAACAAGGGCCGCGGCGGCATCGTGCTGCCCGTGCGCACGGTCGAGGACGTGCGGCGCACCCGCCTCGACGCCCGCATGCTGCACTCCTACGCGATGCTGCTCAACATCGAGCCGCGGGTCTACGTCTGGGCCGCGTCCGACGACGAGCCCGACACGATCGTCTCCCGCATGTTCTACGGCCCCCGCGGCGGTGTGCTCGAGGTCGCGGCGACCGGCACCGGCGGCGTCAACCTCGGCGCGTGGCTGGCCGCGCACGGCAGCCGCGGCATCACGCGGCGAGTCATTCAGGGTCGCGTCGGTGGTCGGCGGTCGCTGCTCGACCTCATGATCGACGACGAGGGCGAGGTCTTCGTCGGAGGCCGGGTCCATCAGGTCGCCCAAGGCACCTTCACGATGTGACGCACGCACCCACGTCCCCGCCACGGCCCGGCACCCGCCGGGCCGTTCGCGTGCGTCGCCGACCTCTCAGCGCAGACCTCTCAGCGCAGCCCCGGCACCGCCGCGAGCAGCCAGGGCAGGGCTGCGAAGAGCGCGCTGAGCACGAGCAGGGCTGTGTCGGCGGCCAGCCACGGCGCCGGCTGCGACCACGTGCGGCGGTGCCCGCGGTGCCCCAGCAGCCCGTAGCCGCGCGCCTCCATCGCGATCGCCAGCTGCTCGGCCTGCCGCAGCGAGGTCAGGAGCAGCGCAAACGTCATCGATGTGTAGTGCCGTGCCTGCGACAGCGGCGAAGGGGTCGGCCCGAGCCCTCGGGCGCGGCGGGCCATGGCCAACTCCTGCCAGTCGGCGGCGAGGGTGTCGAGGCGCTGCAGCACGGCGACGGCGGCGAGCACGGGCCGGGCGGGCAGGCGCACCCGCTGGCCGAGCTGGTCACCGAGGGCCGACGGGTCGATGAACGCCGCGAAGACAACCCCCGGCACGACGAAGTAGGCGATCCGCAGCCCGGCCGACAGCGCCGCCTCGAGGTCCCGCGGATCGGCGAGGAACCAGTTCGACCACGTCACCGACGCCAACGCGAGCAGGCCCGGCACCAGCCGCAACCACCCGATGCCGTGCGGTCCGGCGAGCACGACGAGCGTGACGGCCAGCGCGACGCTCGCGATCGCCCCGGGCACCAGGCCGGGCATCGTCAGCCCCCCGGCCATGAGCACGAACGACGCGAGCAGGAGCGACAACGGTCCGACCCGCGCCAGCAACCCGTAGGGGTTGATGCGGGGGTGCGGGTTCCTGCGGGCGTTCATGCGACCACCCGCCCCGCCGCGAGCTGGAGGCTGTCGTCGGCCAGCGCCGCGAGCGCGTCGTCGTGCGTCGAGACGACGACCCCCGCCCCGCCGGCTCGAGCGGCGAGCACGAGGCCCGCGACGGCGGCCCACGTGCGGCGGTCCTGCCCGACGGTCGGCTCGTCGAGGCACACGAGCGACGGGCCGTGCAGCAGGCCGCAGGCCACGGCCAGTCGACGGCTCTCACCTCCGGACAGGCGATAGGGGTTGCGTTCGAGCAGCGGTGCCAGGCCGAGCAGCTCGGCGAGGGAGTCAGCGCGCTCGGCGTCGCTCGCGCTCAGCGCGCCCGGCGGGCGACGCGGGTCGCGCAGGGCTCGGACGGTCGCCAACAGGCAATCGCGCACGGTGGCGCCGACGACGCTCGCCGTCGCGTTCTGGGGCACCCAGCCGACGCGGGCGGCGAGCTGCCGGCTGCGCCAGCGGTGGGGTTGGGCCGGGAGCCCCGCGCGCAGCGACTCGCAGGCCTCGACGCGGCCGGCGCTGGGGCGCACGAGCCCGCAGAGGGCCGAGACCAGCGACGACTTGCCGGCCCCCGACGGACCGCGCAGCGCGAGCACCCGCCCGGCGAGCGCCGTCGCGTCGACGTCGGCGAGGGCCGCGCGCGGCGGCTCGGTCGGGCGTCTCGCGCCCGTGAAGCGCAGCGCGGGCCGGTGGGTGACGCTCAGGCGGCTCGCCTCGACGAGCGGATCGCCGGGGGCGCCGCGGGCCGTGTCGCCCGCGACGAGCCACGCCGGCACCGGCAGGGGCCGGGGATCGGGGCGCCCGGGCACCCACACCCCGGCCTCGGCGAGCTCGTCGGCCTGCGCGGCCAGGGTGGGGCCCGTGGCTCCGTCGGCGACGACGCTGCCCTGGGGGCCGAGCACCACCACGCGGTCCAGCACGTCGGCCCACCCGTGCAGCCGGTGCTCGACGACGATGAGCGCGCAGTCCGTGCCGCGCACCGCGGCGAGCACCGCCTCCCGCACGGCGGCCGCCGACTCGGGGTCGAGCATCGAGGTCGGCTCGTCGAGCAGCAGCACGTCGGGCCTGGCCGCGATGACCCCCGCGAGCGCGAGGCGCTGCGCCTCGCCCCCGGACAGCGCGCTGCTGTCGTGCCCCACCCCGTAGGGGAAGCGCACCGCGGCGAGGGCGTCGGCGACGGCGGTGGCGATGGCCGGGCGGGGCATGGCGACGTTCTCGCAGCCGAACGCGACGTCGCGACCGACGGTCTCGGCGACGCGGGCGTTGCGGGGATCCTGGAGCAGCAGGCCGACGTTCACGGCCGTCTCGGCGGCCGGCCGCCCGCCGACGAGCAGCTCGCCGAGCTGTTCGCCGCCGACCCCGACATGCAGCACCCCCGCGATCGCACGCAACAGTGTGGACTTGCCGGAGCCCGACGGCCCGACGAGCAACACGCGATCGCCGGGCTCGACGCGCAGGTCGACGCCGGCCAGCACGGGGGCGCGGGCGCCGTCCGGGATCCAGGTCAGCCCGCGGGCCTCGACGACGGCCTGGCTCATCGACCGCGCGCCGCGCGCTCCCGCCCCGGTGGGAAGGCGTCGAGGGCACCCGTCCCGGCGAGGGCCCGCACGAGCGCCCAGCCGCCGACGCCCGCGACGATCACGCCGGAGACGATCGCGAAGCCGAGCGCCAACAGCTTGAAGTCGAAGGCGAACTGGGCCTGATAGGTCCACCATTCATAGCCGACGAGCTCGAGCACGGCGGCCAACGCACCGCCGAGCATGGCGACCCCGACCCCGAAGCGGCGCCACCGGAACGCCGCGAAGGCCAGCTCGACACCGAGCCCCTGCAACACTCCGGACACGAGCACCCCCGGGCCCCACTGGTTGCCGAGCAGCATCTCGACGTTGGCGGCGATGAGTTCGGTGAAGAGGGCCGCCCCCGGGCGGCGCACGACGAGCCCGCCGACGACGGCGGGCAGCAGCCACACCCCCAGTGTCAGGCTCTGCGCCGGCGGGAAGGCCAGCCCGATGATCACCACCGGGTAGAGGAAGGTGTCCCAACCCCAGAAGACGACGCCGAAGGCGACGGCCAGCACGGCGAGCGTGACGAAGTCGATGCCGCGCCAGGCCCTGGGCCCCCCGGCGGCGGGGATGTCGCGGGACGCGGCGCCGACCTGCGCGGGCGAGTCCTGGGTGGGTTCGGTTCGTGACATGACGTGCTCCCGTGGTCGGCCGGATCGTCCGGCGAATACCTCGGGGGAGCCCTGGCACCGGTGTGCCCGAGCCCGAGACGGCCCGACTCCCTACGCCGGTGCTAACCGGGTCAGGTTCGAGGGTCTGCGGTTGCCCGCACTCTCAGCGCTGGTGCGCTCCCCTGTCGCGTGCGATGACCGTAGCACCGTCGCGCGCTCCACCGACCCGCGTCGCCGGCCTGGGCGCACCGCGCAGCGGACGGCAGGCCTGACCGGGCAGGTCGGGCCCGGCACGCTGTCGTGGTGTCGCGTTCGCTCCCGTCGGGGCGCGCTGGCAGACTCGTGCCGACGCAACGACCGGCATCGAAGGAGGCCCCGATGGGCGACAAGGTGTTCAAGCTGCTGGGCACGGGCCTGGCCGTGGCGGCGGGCATCGCGGCCAAGCAGGTGGCGACGACCGGATGGAAGCTCGTCATGAACGACGACCCGCCCGCCAACCCCGAGGACCCGGACACCGAGATGTGGGAGGCCGTCGCGTGGGCGCTGGCCTCGGGCGCGGTCATCGCGCTCGCGCGGCTCATGATGACCCGCAAATGGACGCAGTACTACACGAAGTCGACCGGCCACCTGCCGGCCAACGCCGACGCGGTGAGCTGAGCCCGAGGGCCCCGGGGCCGGACGTGCACGGTGAGCGGAACGCCGCTCGCCGCGCGTCCGGCCCCGTTCGCGCGCCCGGCCAGCGCCTGTCGACGTGCCTGAACGAGGCCTGTGACCACCTGCGTCACCGGCAGGTTTCGGCGAGTGGCCGCGCGCCGCAGACCACGGGCCCCTGGCTATCGTGACGCCATCGGCCGACTCCGGCCGCGCCAGCGCACCCCTCCCGTCGAGTCGAGGACAGGCCGCCGATGACCCTTCAGCCCGATCGCCCCCGCCGGCTTCGCGTCTCGGCCATCGCCGCGATGGCCAACCCCAGCGCCCAGCGTCTCGACGCGTGGAACCTGCTCGACGACGCGACCAACCAGCTCGCCGCCGTGCACCGGGCCGGTCTCGACACGACGCACGAGGCGGAGCGGGTGCGCCGGCAGCTCGACCGGATCTCGGCCTACGAGCGGTTCTGGCTGTTTCCGGGCATGAGCGTCGTGCAGGAGCTGCGCGCCCATCTCGACCTCATGCACTCGGGCCGGCTGTCCGACCAGACATCGCTGGCGGTGCGGCTGCTCGCCGAATACGGCGAGCGGGCGGCGCTCTTCGACCTCAAGGCGTCGCTGCAGGGGCAGGAGCTCGTGGCCCGCGCCTCGGGGCGGCAGTTCTACACGGTGCTGCTCGCCGACGACTCGCCCGCCACCGCGCCCGACGGGCTCGCGGGCGCCCTGCGGGCGCTGCGCCGCGACACCGACGACGTGCAATACGAGATCCTCGTCGTCTCCAGCGTCGAGGACGCCATCACCGCGGTCGCCCTCAACGGCGAGATCCAGGCGGCGATCATCCGCCACGACCTGCCGCTGCGCTCGCGCGACCGGTTGCCGATCATGACGCGGCTGCTCGGCGTGGAGTCGATCGAGGTCTCGGCCGAGCGCACCTACGACTGGGTCGAGTGCGGGCAGTGGATCCGCGAGCTGCGGCCGCGCATGGATCTCTACCTGCTCATCGACGAGTCGATCGCCGCGGGCGGGGAGGAGGCGCCGGGGCTCTACGACCGCACCTTCTACCGGCTCAACGACGTCACCGACCTGCACTCGACGGTGCTCGCCGGCATCCGCAGCCGCTACCGGACGCCGTTCTTCGACGCCCTGCGCGCCTATGCCGCCTCGCCGGTCGGGCAGTTCCACGCACTGCCGGTGGCGCGCGGGGCGAGCATCTTCAACTCCAAGTCGCTGCGGGACATGGGCGAGTTCTACGGCCGCAACATCTTCATGGCCGAGACCTCCTCGACCTCGGGCGGGCTCGACTCGCTGCTCGACCCCCACGGCGCGCTGCGCGAGTCGATGGACAAGGCGGCGCTGACGTGGGACGCCGACCACACGTTCTTCGTGACGAACGGCACCTCGACGGCCAACAAGATCGTCGTGCAGTCGCTGACCAAGCCCGGCGACATCGTGCTCATCGACCGCAACTGCCACAAGTCGCACCACTACGCGCTCATGCTCGCCGGCGCCCACGCCTGCTACCTCGATGCCTACCCGCTGCAGGACTACGCGATCTACGGCGCGGTGCCGCTGGAGACGATCAAGCAGAGCCTGCTCGACCTCGAGGCCGAGGGCCGGCTCGACCAGGTCAAGGTGCTGCTGCTGACGAACTGCACCTTCGACGGCATCGTCTACAACCCGCTGCGGGTCATGGAGGAGGTGCTGGCGATCAAACCGGACATCCGCTTCCTGTGGGACGAGGCGTGGTATGCGTTCGCGGTCGCCGTGCCCTGGGTGCGGCAGCGCACGGCCATGGTCGCCGCCAAGACCCTCACCGAGCGGCTCGCCTCGCCCGGCTACGCCCGGGAGTACGCCCTGTGGCGCGAGGCGATGGCCGACGTGCCGCGCAGCGAATGGGTCCACCACCGGCTGCTGCCGGACCCGGAGCTGGCCCGGGTGCGGGTCTACGCGACCCAGTCGACCCACAAGTCCCTGTCGGCGCTGCGGCAGGCCTCGATGATCCACGTGCGCGACGCCGACTTCTCGCGGCTCAACCGGGAGAGCTTCGACGAGGCGTTCCTCACGCACACCTCGACCTCGCCGAACCAGCAGCTGCTCGCCTCCCTCGACCTGGCCCGCCGGCAGGTCGACATCGAGGGATTCCTCATGGTGCGGTTCGCCTACCGGATGGCGTTGGCGTTCCGGCAGCGGATCACCAACGACCCGCTCATCTCGAAGTGGTTCACGATCCTGCAGGAGTCCGACCTCGTGCCGCAGACCTACCGCGCGTCGGCGACGGCGACCCGCGAGCCGGGGCGGCAGGTCGACCGATGGAACGACTCGTGGCAGCACGACGAGTTCGTGCTCGACCCGACCCGGGTGACCCTCTACATCGGCAAGACCGGGCTCAGCGGCTACGAGTTTCGCGAACAGGTGCTCATGGGGCGCTTCGGCATCCAGATCAACAAGACGTCGATCAACTCCGTGCTGCTCATCTTCACGATCGGCGCGACGTGGAGCAGCGTGCACTTCCTCGTCGACGCGCTGCGCCGGATCGCCGAGACCCTGGAGGCCGAGCAGGCCGCGGACAGCCGCGACGAGCTGCACGTCGTGCAGCGCCGGGTGCTGGAGCTGACCGAGGGGCTGCCGGGCCTGCCCGACTTCAGCGATTTCGACATCTCGTTCCGGCCGACGCCGACCGCGCCCGACGGCGACATCCGCACGGCGTTCTACGCCGGACACATCGACGCCAACCGCGAGCACCTGCCGCTGCCCCAGGCCGCGGAGGCCATCGCCGCCGGGCGCCGGGTCGTGTCGACGACCTTCGTCGTGCCCTACCCGCCGGGCTTCCCCATCCTGGTGCCGGGTCAGAGCGTCTCGGCCGCCATCATCGAGTTCCTCACGAAGCTCGACGTCAAGGAGATCCACGGCTACCGGCCGGAGCTCGGCCTGTCGGTCTTCCGTCAGGACGCGCTCGACCGGCTCACGAACGAGCGCGAGACGCACCCGCACGCCGGCATCGCGCTGACGTGAAGGGCCGCAACGTCGTACATCAACCGGACGTGAGCATCTTGGCGCGCGCAACAGCGCAGGTCACGGGCTCGCGCCCCGCTCGGGACCCCGTTGATGTACGACGTTGAAGCCTCTGCCCCGCGCGCACCCCGGCGCCGCGGCGCCCCCGGAGCGCCGTCAGGCCCGCACCACCGGCTGCTGCAGCTCGGTGACCCACTCGCGTTGGTCGATCGTCGGGTCGGCGCGCAGATAGATCTCGCGGCACTCGCCTGCCGGTGACCAGCCGTTGGCCTCGGCCCAGCGGACGAGGGCCTGCCAGGACTCGTGGATCGTGGCCATGTCGCCGAGGTGCACGGCGCACACCGCGTCGGGCACCTCGGGCAGTGTCACGAGCTCGATGCCGTCGCCGGGGGTGCCGGGCGGCTCGGCGCGGAGGGCACCGGCGTCGTCGTAGCCGATGAGCATGTCCATGCCGTCCTCGGACATGTCATAGACGCCCACCCCGGTCTGCGGGCGTCCGCCCGCGGCCGCGAGCGCGGCCGCGACCTGCCCGAAGAGTGGGCCGACGACGGCCGCGATCTCGGCTTGACTCGCGGCGTGGCCGCGGCGAGCCGCGATGGCGCGGGCGGGCAGCTGCTTGACGACGTAGTCGATGTCGGGCATGTGGTGCTCCTGTTCGATGAGGCGTAGACGTTGCTCGACGTCGGCCAGGCGTGCGCTCGCCTGGGCCTGCTCGATCGCGATCTGGGCCCGGCGCAGCGTCAGCATGCCGCGCAGCTGCTCGGCGGGCAGGTCGTCGTCGAGGATGCGGCGCACCTGCTCGAGGGTGAAGCCGAGCTCCTTGAGGGCGACGACCCGGTTGAGCCGGGCCAGCTGGTCGACGCTGTAGCTGCGGTATCCGGACCGGTCGTCGACGCGGGCCGGGCGCAGCAGACCGACGGCGTCGTAGTGCCGCAGCATCCGCACCGACACCTGGCCGAAGCGAGCGAAGTCTGAGATGGACAACATGACACCGTTCTCCTGCCTGACACCGTGTGAGAGTCAACCCCGCGCGGCTCATCCGTGTGAGGGTCACGCCGCGCGCGGCTCACCGGCCGGGCCCTGGCCGCACACTGCGGGTCGCGGCGCACGATCGCCAGCTGGTTCGGGGCGCCGCGCTCGGGATCGGCGTCGCCGACGCCGCGCAGCTCGACGCGACAGCCGTGGGCCCGCGCGATCCGCGCGCACCAGGACGCGAACTCGCTACGGCCCCATTCGAAGCGGTGAGCCGGGTGGCGCGGCCGACCGGGCGCCAGCCCCTCGTAGCGGGGGTTGTCGTCGGCGTTCGGGGTCGTGACGACGACCGCGGGAGGCCCGTCGAGGCCGAAGATGACCCGGTCCAGCGCGGGCAGCCGCCGCCGTGCACTCGCGCCGGCGCGACCGGAGAAGACGGGGCCGCGCCGGCCGGCAGCACGACACGCTGCACCCGATCGGGGTGCTGGTGCAGGAGGTCGCCGAGCTCGGTGGCGTCGGGCTTCGCCTCGCAGGAGCCCGCGGTCACGGCCAGCGGCATCGTCCTAGTCTGCCGGTCACGGGCCCGCCGCCGGTGCGAGCCCGGGGCTGCGCCCGCGTCGCTCGCGCGGACCCGTCCCGGCCGACGGCGCGCCGCTCGACCCCGTCGGCGACCGCCCGACACTCCGCGACGACGTCGGCGCGCACGTCCGCGCCGTCGGATGTCCGCCGCGCCCTCGGGTGCCCGCCGCGCCCTCGGATGCCCGCCGCGCCCTGGTATGCCCGCCGCACCCTCGGATGCCCGCCGCGCCCTCGGATGCCCGCCGTGCCCTCGGCCGTCCGCGCCGGCCGCGCGGGCCGTGATGTGGCCTGCGCCACACCACGAAACGCGCTGCACCGCATGTCGACTCACTGAAGAAGCTGGGCGCGCGAACCGCTCAGTGCGGCCACGAGGCGTGCCGATGGGACGAGGGTCAACGACCCTCACCCCGCTCAGGAGGCAGCCATGGCGTCGGTGCGGTCTGCGCTGACGGCTACGGCCATCGCGGCGCTCGGCGCCGTCTTCGCCTTCGGGCCGAACGTGCTGGAGGTCGGGGCGGCGACGCGGCAGGCCGAAGCCGCGCAGCGGGCGGCCGAGCTCGCCACCCGCGAGGCCCGCGAGACCGTGCGGACCACCGCCGGCCCGACGCGGGCAGCGACGCCGAAGCCGGCCACGACCCCGAGGCCAGC
>JBDIAP010000130.1:0-10780 GCA_039812485.1 Kineosphaera sp. | reverse complement strand
GCGCTGCTCATCCGCGCCCCCGGCCGCTCCCCCGCGCCGCGCGGGCCGGGTGCCGACGAGGCGCCGCGGCGCGTCTTCGTGGCGCTCGGCATGCCGCAGGGCAAGCCCGTGCTGCTCACCGGGCACGTCCGGCATCCCGAGGCCGTGCTCGACCTGCCCTGGGCAGCGCTCGCGGCCGGGGACGCCGAGGAGGTCCGCCGGGTGACGGCCGGGCTCGGGCTGCGCCGCGCGACCGACTCCGTGCTGCTGATCTGCACGAACGCCAAGCGCGACGTGTGCTGCGCCACCCGCGGATTGCCGCTGGCGGCCGCGCTCGGAGCGACGCACCCCGGGCGGGTCTACGAGTGCAGTCACACCGGCGGCCACCGCTTCGCCCCGACCGGGGTCCTGCTGCCGACGGGCGCCACGCTCGGCCGGCTCACGGTCGAGCTCGGGCGGGCCGCGCTCTCCTCGCCGGGCACCACGCTCGACGCGAGGCTGCGGGATCGGCGCCGGCTGCGGGGGCTCGCGCACCTGCCACCGGCGCTCCAAGCCGCCGACGCCTTCGCGCGGGCCGACGGTCTGGGCGATCTGGCCGTCTCGACCGAGCCGGAGGTCGTGCCCGGCCACGCGACCGGTGATCCCGGGAGGGTCGTCGTCAGCGTGCGGGTGCCTCCAGAGCCCGTGCCTCCAGGGCCCGTGCCTGCAGAGCCCGCCGCACCGGCGGGATCGACGAGCGGCTCGGATCCCGCACCGCAGCGGCGGCTGCTCGCGGTGATCACTCGCGACGACGGCGTGCTGCGGCCGGTCTCGTGCGGGCGGGCGCCCGAGCCGGGCACGACCTACGAGGTGGAGCCTCTGGGTTGACGGCCCACTGACAGCGTTGACGGCCCGACTGACAGAGTCGGGGCGCTGTCGACGGCAGCTCGGACGCGGGGCCGCTGTGGGCGCGTGCCTCCTCGCGCGGGACGCCGTCCTCGCGCGGACGCCGCGAGGCCGACGGCCCGGCTCAGCCGGTCGAGCTCGACGAACCCGCGGACGCGCGGCCCTCAGGCGTCGATGCGCTCGCTGTCGAGGGAGTGCGCCGAGTCGACGATGAAGTCCTTGCGGGGGGCCACGTCGGTGCCCATGAGCAGGTCGAAGACCTGCTCGGCGCGCTCGGCGTCGGCCAGCGTCACCCGCCGCAGCAGGCGATGGCGAGGGTCCATCGTCGTGTCACGCAGCTGGTCGGCGTCCATCTCACCGAGGCCCTTGTAGCGCTGCATCGGCTCCTTGATGCGCTTGCCCCGCTTGTGCAGCCCGGTGACGGTGCGCCGCATCTCGGCCTCGTTGTAGGTGTAGATCAGCTCGTTCTTCGCCGAGCCCGGGTTGACGACCTCGATGCGGTGCAGCGGCGGGACGGCCGCGAAGACCCGGCCGGCGGCGACGAGCGGGCGCATGTAGCGGAAGAAGAGCGTCAGCAGCAGCGTGCGGATGTGGGCGCCGTCGACATCCGCGTCGGTCATGATGATGACCTTGCCGTAGCGGGCCGCGTCGAGGTCGAAACTGCGACCCGACCCCGCGCCGATGACCTGGATGATCGCCGCGCACTCGACGTTGCGCAGCATGTCGCCGACCGAGGCCTTCTGCACGTTGAGGATCTTGCCGCGGATCGGCAGCAGCGCCTGGAACTCGCTGCTGCGCGCCGCCTTGGCCGTGCCCATCGCGCTGTCGCCCTCGACGATGAACAGCTCGGTGCGCTCCACGTCGGTCGTGCGGCAGTCGTAGAGCTTCGTCGGCAGCGTCGAGGACTCCAGGGCCGACTTGCGGCGCTGGTTCTCCTTGTGTTGACGCGCCGAGATGCGGGCCTTCATCTCGGCGACGACCTTCTCCAGCACCTGCGTCGCCTGCGCCTTGTCGTCGCGCCTCGTCGACGTGAGCCGCTCGGTGAGCTCCCTCTCGAGCACGCGGGCGACGATCGCGCGCACCGCCGACGTGCCGAGCACCTCCTTGGTCTGCCCCTCGAACTGCGGCTCGGCCAGCCGCACCGTGACGACGGCCGTGAGCCCCGCCGACACGTCGTCGCGCTCGAGCTTGTCGTTGCCGACCTTGAGGGCGCGGGCGCGGCTCTCGACCTGACGGCGCACGGTGCGCAGCAGCGCCTGGTCGAAGCCGGCGATGTGGGTGCCGCCCTTGGGGGTGGCGATGATGTTGACGAACGAGCGCACGTTCGTCTCGTAGCCGGTGCCCCACCGCAGCGCGATGTCGACCCCGCAGTCGCGGGTCACCTCGGTCGGCGTCATGTGCCCCTGCTCGTCGAGCACCGGCACGGTCTCGGTGAACTGCCCGCTGCCCGACAGGCGCCACACGTCGGTGACCGGCGGGTCGGTGGCGAGGAACTCGCAGAACTCCGTGATGCCGCCGTCATGCAGGAAGACCTCCTCGCGCGGACCGTCCGTCGCGCCCTGGTCCTGCTCTCGAACAGGCAGCCGCCGCTCGTCGCGCAGCGCGATGCGCAGGCCCGGCACGAGGAAGCTCGTCTGCCGGGCGCGCGCCACGAGGTCGTCGTAGGAGAAGCGCGCGTCGCGCAGGAAGACCTGCCCGTCGGCCCAGTAGCGGATGCGCGTGCCGTGCGCCCCGCGCGCGGTCTTGCCGACGACGCGCAGCTCGCTGCCCTCGACATACGGGGTGAACGGCGAGGCGGGCGAGCGGCCCGAGGCGTCGTCGAAGAGGCCAGGCTCGCCGCGGCGAAAGCTCATGAGGTAGGTCTTGCCGCCCCGGTCGACCTCGACGTCGAGGCGCTCGGAGAGGGCGTTGACGACCGACGCGCCGACGCCGTGCAGGCCGCCAGAGGCCGTGTAGGAGCCCCCGCCGAACTTGCCGCCGGCGTGCAGTTTGGTGAAGACGACCTCGACGCCCGACAGCCCGGTGCGCGGCTCGATGTCGACGGGGATGCCGCGCCCGTCGTCGCGGACCTCGACCGACCCGTCGTCGTGCAGCACGACGAAGATCGACGTCGCGTGTCCGCCGAGGGCCTCGTCGACAGAGTTGTCGATGATCTCCCACAGGCAGTGCATGAGTCCCCGGCTGTCGGTCGACCCGATGTACATGCCCGGCCGTTTGCGCACCGCCTCCAGGCCCTCGAGCACCTGCAGGTGCCGGGCGGTGTAATCGGCGTTGGCGGCGGCCACGTCAGTCCTCCTTCTGCTGCAACGCCGGTCAGGCTAGCGCGCGGCACCGACAACCTCACGGAGGCGCAGCCCACCAGGCCCTGTCGTGGGCCGCGCCGACCACCGCCCGCCCGGCCCGGCGACCTGAGGAGTCGTGGGGAAGCCCACATCGCCGGCCCGCTGAGTTGACCACCGCCCGGCGGTGTCGATGGGGGAAGTGTCGTCCGCATGACGAGTGGGTGCGAGCGGGAAGCTCTGCGCGTGCTTGACTGTTGTCATCGGTGCAAAGGAACTGCTCGAGCGCATCCGAGGCGGATGCGCCGGTTCCCACGGAAGAGATGGAAGGCTGACGTGAGCGCTGCTCTTGCAACACCCCTGACCTCGGCCGACCGCTGCGACCGGTGCGGCGCTCAGGCCTATGTCCGAGCCCGCCTGGCCACCGGTGGCGAACTGCTGTTCTGCGCGCACCACGGGCGGGAGCACCTGCCCAAGCTGCAGAACGTAGCGGTCGACATCCACGATGAGACGAGCCGTCTCACCGAGGCCCCGACGACCGACTGACACCCCGACATCTCTGAATCCCTCATCCCTCAGGACCCCATCACGTGGACGTCGCCATCAGTGTGCTCGCGGGGCTGGCCATCATCGTCGGCCTCGCGGGCATCGCTGTTCCTGTGCTCCCCGGCCTCCTGCTCGTCTGGGCGTCGGTGCTGGTCTGGACGCTGTTCACGCAGCACGGCGTCTCGTGGGCGGTGCTGCTCGTGTCGTCGGCGCTGGCGGTCGCAGGGTGGCTGCTGCAATACCTCATCCCCGGCAAGCGCCTGCGTGACGCGGGCATCCCGCACCGATCGACGATCATCGGGCTCCTCGCCGGCGTCGTGGGCTTCTTCGTCATCCCCGTGCTCGGCCTGCCGCTGGGCTTCATCGCCGGGGTCTACGGCTCCGAGTTCGCCCGGGTCGGCAAGGCCGAGGCGTGGACGTCGACCCAGCACGCGCTGCGCGCCGCGATCATCAGCTACGGCATCGAGTTCGTCACCGGGCTGCTCATCGCCGGCGCCTTCGTCTTCGGCGTCTGGCGCGTGCTGGTCTGACGACGAGGAACAGAAGACCGACACACGACGAACACGACGAAAGGGCCGGCTCCGCGAGGAGTCGGCCCTTATGTCTTGTCTGTCTTGTCCGGCCCTGATGTCTTGTCCGGATCTGCGTTGGGATCAGAACCCGCCGCCGTTGCGGCGCTTGTCCCACCGCTCTTCCATGCGCTGGGTGAACGAGCCGCCGCCCTTGGGCTTGTTGGACTTCGGCTTGGTCTTGCCGGACCGACCCGCCGGGCCGCCGGGGCCGCCGGAGGGCTTGCGGTCACCGTTGTGGACGACGGTGAGCTCGGGTCCGCTGTGCTTGCGGGGCGGAGTGGCGGCCCACGCCACGCCGGCGACCATGACCACGAACCCGACGACGCCCAACGCGATGAGCTCGGTGGCGACTCCGGCGACGACGACCGCGAGACCCGCCAGGGCCACACAGACGCCGACGATGACGCGTCGACGATTCGGGGAGTGAGCGCTCCCCTTCATGTGGCTCGCGAAGCGGGGGTCCTCTGCGTACAGGGCGCGTTCCATCTGCTCAAGTAGCTTTTGCTCGTGCTCGGAGAGTGGCACCTGGACCTCCTATGCCCGGTCAAGACTGCGGACCGTGCGCCCCGGGCGGCCCGAGGCCGACGGCGTCGACAGACGGGCGTGGTGCGCGAACCGACAGTGCTATGTCGGTCATGGCATAGCACAAAGTAGATACCAGGATAGGCCCCGCGCGGCGCGTTAGCCAGGTGGCGTCCACAGGTCTGCGCGGTGATCGACGTGAGTCGGGTCACCGGCGCTCTGCGCGGGTCTCCGAGCGTCCCCGCAGCCCGACGAGGCTGGCCGGCCGGACCGCCCCCGCGCCGAACCGGGCACTGGCCCGATCGACCGCGAGATCCGCGTCGCGCCACCCGTGTTCGGGCTCGTCGAGGAGCCCTTGCACGGGCGCCTCGGAGGCCTGGACGAGCCCCTCGAGCCGCACGCCGACGAGCCGGATGCGGGCCCGCTGCAGGCCGAGCCCGTCGAACAGCGCGCGGGCGGTCTCGTAGACATCGCGGCTGACGTCGGTGGGGTCGCGCAGCGTGCGCGCCCGCGTGATCGTCGTGAAGTCGCTGAAGCGCACCTTGATCGACACCGTGCGCCCCATGACCCCGGCGGCGCGGGCCCGCGCCGCGGTGCGGTCGGCGAGCCGCAGCAGTCGGCGATGGATCTCGGCGGGCTCGTCGATGTCGTAGGCGAAGGTCTCGTCCGACCCGACGCTGCGCTCGCGGCGCGCCGGCGTCACCGCGCGCGGGTCACGGCCCCACGCGAGCTCGTGCAGCGCGGCGCCGGACTCGCCGAGGGCCCGACGCAGGGTCGCGACGGGAGTGTGGGCGATGTCGGCGACGGTGCGCAGGCCAAGCCGGTGCAGCTCCTCCTCGGTGCGCTCCCCGACCCCCCAGAGGGCGCCCACCGGCAGCTGCTGCACGAAGCCGACGACCTCGTCGATGGGCACGACGATGAGGCCGTCGGGCTTGGCGAGCCCCGAGGCCAGCTTGGCGACGAACTTGCTGGGCGCGACCCCGACCGAGCAGGTGACGCCCTGCTCGTCGGCGATCGTGTCGCGCAGCCCCTGGGCGATGCGGGCCGGCGACCCGAGCCGGCGCACCGCCCCGGCGACGTCGAGAAAGGCCTCGTCGAGCGAGAGCGGCTCCACCAGCGGCGTCACCTGAGCGAACGTCGCCATGACCGCCTGCGAGATCCGCGCGTAGAGGGCGTGGTCGGGCGCGACGACGGTGGCCTGGGGGCACAACCGGCGGGCCCGCGACATCGGCATGGCCGCCGCGACCCCGAACCGGCGGGCCTCGTAGGTCGCCGACAGCACGACCCCGCGGGTGCCGCCGCCGATGATGACCGGCGTGCCGCGCAGCTCGGGCCGCGACAGCAGCGACGCCGAGGCGTAGAACGCGTCCATGTCGACGTGCAGCACCGTGCACCCCGTGTCGTCGGGCGGGCCGGGACTGGACAGGGTGGGGGCGGCGAACTGGCGTCGACTCATCGGCGGATCGTCCGGGTGTCCGTCGGGGCGTCCTACGGCGTGCTCGGGCGGCGGGCGATGACGTGCAGGGCAGCGCCGAGCCGGCCGAGGAAGGCGTAGTCGGGGTGCCCGTCCAGCGCCTCCTCGAGACGCAGCAGTGCGACGCGCTCGGCCTCGGTGTCGAGGAACGCCGCGGGCACGAGGTCGGAGAAGAGCCGCACGCCGTGGGTGCCGACGATCTGCAGGCCGGCGTCGGTGAGCACACCCTCTACCTGGGCGGCGTCGAAGCGCCGCGGCGTCGGGTCGGCGGTGCCCCAGCGCCCGTCGGGGCTGTCGAGCACGGCCCGGGCCTGATCGAAACGGCCGGCGAGCGCGCGGGCCAGCACCGCCGCGAGACGCTGGGCGACGACGACGCTGAGGATGCCGCCGGGGGCCAGGGCGTGCGCGAGCGCGTGGGCCGCGGCGGCGACCGCGGCGTCGTCGTCGAGCACCTCGAGCACGCCGTGGCAGGTGACGAGGTCGGCCTCGCCGGGCGGCACGAGGTCGGGCAGGGTCGCGGCGTCGCCCTGCAGCGCGACGATGCGGTCGGCGACCCCGACCTCGTGGGCGCGGCGCTCGAGCGAGGCGAGGGCGTCGGGGCTAGGGTCGACGACCGTCACGGCATACCCGAGCTCGGCCAGCGGCACGGCGAGGCCGCCGGTGCCGCCGCCGAGGTCGACGACCCGCAGCGGCCTGGTGGGTCCGGCGTCGGCGCCGTCGGGCCGGGAGGCGACGGCGGCGAGCACCGACTTCCAGATGGCGGCCGTGCGGATCGCGGTGTCGACCCCGCCGCGGCGGGCTGATCTGCGCTGGTCGTCGGTCATCACGGCGCTCCTCGTCTGCATCGGTGCCGGCTGCCTGGCCAGCCTATTGTCGCCTGCCCTCATCGCCCGGAACTGCCCGGTGAGGCGTGCCACAGCTTGCGGGTGGGCTGACCCTGCCGACCGCTGGTCGTGCCGGTCGCGCCCTCGCCGCGGGCGGCGGCGCTGAGCCCGCCGGGCCTCCCGCTCGGCGACTCCCCCGCCGGTCGCACGTCGGCGAAGGGCGACTGCTGGTAGCCCGAGGGGTGCCGCAGCACGCGCCGGGCGTCGCGGCCGACGCCGACCCCCGCGCGGGTCTGCGGGTCGGCCAGCGCGCGGGCGACCTGCGCCCGGTCGGCCGCGATGAGCTCGCGCACGGCGTCGATGCCGCCGGCCTCCCACTGCGTGAGCAGCGCGGACAGCTCCCACGCGCCGGAGGCCAGCAGCGAGACGCCCATCGGCCCGGTGCGCCGCACCTGCCCGCTGACGAGCAGCAGCCACGAGCCGAAGACCGTGGCGGCATAAGGACCTTGGACGTCCTCGAAGAAGGTCGCGTCGACCGGCCCACTGGAGTCCTCGACGGTGAGGAAGACGACTCGCCGCCCCGAGCGCACCGGCGGGGTCTGGGTGGCGACCTTGACCCCGGCGACGAAGATCTCGCTGCGGCTGCGCACCCCCCGCAGGTCGACCGAGCGCACGGTCGGCAGCTGCGCGAGCATCGGCGCGTAGGGGTCGAGCACGTGCCCGCTGACGTCGAGGCCGAGGATGTCGAGCTCGGCGTGCACCCGTTCGGCCCGGGTCATCTCGGGCAGCCCGGACCCGGCGCTCAGGCGCGGGGTGTCGCCGAGGTCGAACTGGAGCTGGGTGGGCTGCCGGTCGGCCGGCACGACCGCGGCCGGCGCCTGCGACTGCGCCGCCGCGGCGCGCCGCACGTCGGGGGGCGAGCCCGGCGGCAGATCCGACCGCGACCCCGGCCCTTCGCCCGGCTCCGAGGCGCCCCGCCGATCCGACGGCGCGCCCGATCGCGCGTCCGCAGACACACCAGGGCGCGCCCGTTGGGCCGGCACGTGTCCCGGCTCCGGGCGTGCGCCCGGCCGCTGCCCCGGTCGCCGATCCCACTGCTCGACCGGGTCGCCGGGAAGTCCGTCGCGGCCGGCGGCGTCGGTGGGGATCGCTCTACGGCTGGTGAGGCCGCCGCGGGTGCCGCGCTGCGCGGATCGGCCACGTCCTCGGGTCTGCCCTCGGGTCTGCCCGCGCAGCGACGCCGACCAGCGCTCCAGCTCGCCGATGTGCAGCAGCAGGTCGCGCCGGGTGATGCCGCCGCGGCGGCCGAGCCCCTCCCCGCCGTCGAGCCCGTAGAGCGAGTCGAACGCCCCCGCGAGCACGAGCCGCTCGGCGACGGGCCGGCTGACGTGGGCCCGGGTCCAGAAGTCCGGCAGGTCGGCATACGGGCGGCCGGCGACGATGCGCGCGACCTCGGCCTCGCTGACGCCCTTGACGTCGGCGAGCGAGAGTCTGATGCCGAGGTCGTCGCCGAGCCGTTCGAGGCGGTAGGTCTCGTCGCTGGCGTTGACGTCGAGGCCGAGGATCGGCACGCCGAAGCCGCGGGCGTCGTCGAGGATGAGCCGCTTGGGATACATGCCCGGGTCGTGGGTGAGCACGCCGGCGAGGAAGGCCGCCGGATGGTGGGTCTTGAGCCACGCCGACTGGTAGGTCGGCAGCGCGAACGCCGCGGCGTGCGCCTTGCAGAAGCCGAAGCTCGCGAACGCCGCGAGCACCTCCCAGATGCGCTGCACGTCCTGGGCGTCGTAGCCGCGCGCGGCCGCCCGCGGGCGCCACCACGCCTCGACCCGGTCGCGACCGTCGGTCGTGCCGAGCGCCCGGCGCACCTCGTCGGCCTCCGCGAGGCTCACCCCGGCGGTCGTCGCGACGATCTGCAGCACCTGCTCGTGGAAGACGACGACCCCGCACGTGCTCTCCAGCGCGTAGGCCAGGCTCGGGTGCAGCAGGTCGGGCTCGCTCCAGCCCTGCCGGGCCGCCAGGAACGGCCGGATCATGTCGGACTTCACGGGTCCGGGCCGGAAGAGCGAGATGTCGATGACGATGTCCTCGAAGCTCGCCGGCGCGAACTTGCCGATGAGTTCGCGCTGGCCGGGGCTCTCGATCTGGAAGCAGCCGAGGGTGCGGGTCGAGCGGATGAGGTCGAAGGTCGCCTCGTCGTCCAGCGGCAGCTGCGTCCGGTCGTCGAGGGCGACGGTCTCGCCGGTGACGCGGGCGACCTCGGCGACGGCGTGCGCCATCGCCGACTGCATCCGGATGCCGAGCACGTCGAGCTTGAGCAGGCCGAGGGTCTCGACGTCGTCCTTGTCGAACTGGCTCATCGGGAAGCCGAGCCAGCTCGCCTCGACCGGGGTGCGGTCGAGCAGCCCGGCGTCGGAGAGCACCATGCCGCACGGGTGCAGCGCGATGTGCCGCGGCAGCCCGTCGAGGCGCTCGACGAGCTCGAAGAGCACCTCGAGGCGCTGCCCGGCGCCCTGACCGCCGCGCCCGAGCCCGAAGGCCGCGAGCTCGGGCAGCTCCTCGATCGCGCTGCGGGCGTCGCGGGCCCGGATGTGCGGGAACGCCTTGGCGATCGCGTCGATCTCGATCGGTGGCAACCCCAGGGCCGACCCGACGTCGCGGATCGCGTGCCGCACCCGGTAGGTCTCCATCATCGACACACACGTCACCCGCTCGCCGCCGAAGCGCGCCAGGATCTGCTCGTAAACCTCTGTGCGCCGGGCCGATTCGACGTCGACGTCGATGTCGGGCAGCTGGGCCCGCAGCGGCGTGCAGAAGCGCTCCATGAGCAGGCCGTGGGCGATGGGGTCGATGCCGCTGATGCCGAGCAGGTAGTTGACGAGGCTGCCCGCGCCCGACCCGCGCGCGGCGGCGCGCACGCCCAGGTCGCGGATGAGGTCGCAGACGGCCGCGACCGTGAGGAAGTAGGTCGGGTAGCCGAGGCTGCGCACGACCGCGAGTTCCTCGTCCAGCCGGGCGTGCACCTGGTCGATCAGGGCGTTGCCCGCGCCGGCGTAGGCGGTGGCGACCGCCCCCCGGCAGCGGCGGGCGAGCACCTCCTGGCAGTCGGTGCCCGGCGCGAGGCCGAGGGCTTGCGGCTCCGGCAGGTGCACCGACCCGATCCCGATGTCGGTGCGCGGGTCCTGGGCGCAGGCGCGGGCGATCTCGCCGGCCGCGCCGAGGAGGCGGCGCGCGGTGGCGCCGTCCTGCTCGCCGGCGACGCGGCGCATCGCCGCATACATCGTCGCCGCGTCGGCGATGTGCCCGGCCGTGCTGACCCGGTCGAGGTGGCGCTCGTGCAGCAGCGTGAGGCGCCGCGCGGCGTCGAGCACGTCGACGGTCGCGCCCTGCTCGGGGCGGGCGTGCCGGGCGGCGGCGCTCGCCACGGCGCTCGCCGCGGCGCGGGCCGCCGCGCCGAGCAGCCGGCGGGCGTGGCCGACCCCGCCGGGCCGGTCGGAGGGGCCCCCGTGGTTGACGATCTCGACGGCGAGGGCGTCGGGCGGGAGCAGCCGCGTCCAGCGGGCCAGCAGCTCCTGGGCGCGGCCGGCCGGGCCGCTCGGGCCGCTCGGGCCGGTCGGGCCGGTCGGGCCGGTCGGGCCCGCGCCCAGGGCCCGGCCGACGTCGCTGTCGGGCCCGATGAGCACGAGCAGCGGCGCGGGGGCC
>JBDIAP010000129.1:0-10780 GCA_039812485.1 Kineosphaera sp. | reverse complement strand
CGGCCGAGGCGCTCACCCCGGCCCAGGCGCTCGCGGCCAGCACCGACGGTGCGACCACCGTGGCGGTCGGATCGCCCGCCGACCTGGTGCTGCTCGACGCCGACCCGCTGGCCGCCGCGGAGGACAGCGCCGCGGCCGGGGCGGCGCTGCGCGCGATGCCGGTGGCGGTGGCGGCGACACTGGTCGGCGGGCGGATCGTGCATCGGGAGCCCGACCTGGGAGGGTGACGCTGGCCCCGCATCATCCCTTGCCCGACCCGGGATCTCGGTCGGAGCGTCCGGCCCGGGTGTGGAGATCCCGGCGTTGGCCGAGATGACGAGGAAGCGATTCACACAGGGGATCTCGGTTCGTGGACCGGGTCACCGGCGCCGCTCGCCGTCCGTCCGGTGACCGCCTGCCCCTGGTGTCGCGCGGCGAAGTGTGCTTATGGTCGGAACGGTCGACAGAGCAGTCGGCCCTTGAAAGGAGCACCCCCGTGCGCCCTCAGCCTCGTTCCCGTGCGCTCGGCCTGGTCGGCCTGGCCCTGATCGCCACCGCGCTACCGGCCGGTCCGGCGACCGCCACGCCACCGCCCGGAGCCGCGCTCGATCCTGTCCGTTCGCAAGACGACCAGGACCACCGGCGGCGAGGCGGTCTTCGCCGGCGCCAACGAGCGGTACATGGAGGCCATGTACGCCTGGGTGGGGCAGATCATGCAGGGCTACACCCCGGCCCAGGTCCGCCGGATCGCCGCCCAGGCGCGGACGGCCGCCTTGACGGCGCCGATCGGCGCCACCCAGAGGGTCGGCTCCAGCACCGAGACCGCGTGGATCCGCTACTACCCCGAGATGGACGACCTGATCCGTACGCTGAAGAAGGCCGGGATCGAGCCGAAGCGGCCCGTGGCGGTGCGCTGCCGGTCGACCACGTGCTGGGTGTCGGCGGGGCGTCGCTGACCCTCGCCGGCTTGCAGCTGACGGCTCCGGCCGATCGGGTGCTCGACGTGGGCTGCGGCTGCGGCATCCAAGCCCTTCGCGCGCGCCGTGTCGCCGCGCACGTGACGGCGACCGACATCTCGCGCCGTGCGCTGGCGTTCACCGAACTCAACGTGCTGCTGAACGGGCAGGGCGGCGTGCAGACGCGGTTCGGCAGCCTGTTCGAACCGGTCGCCGGCGAGACGTTCGACCGCGTCGTCTCGAACCCGCCGTTCGTCATCACCCCGCGTGTCGCGGGCGTGCCCGCCTACGAGTACCGTGACGGCGGCATGGCGGGCGACGCGCTCGTCGAATCGTTCGTGACCGGGGTCGCAGCGGTGCTCGCGCCCGGTGGGGTCGCACAACTGCTCGGCAACTGGGAGTACCGTGCCGACGCCGACGGCCTCGAACGGGTGCGCGAGTGGGTCGAACGGGCACCGGTGCCGCTGGAGGCCTGGATCGTCGAGCGGGAGCTGCTCGACCCGCTCAGTTACGCGGAACTGTGGGTGCGTGACGGCGGCACCACACCCGGATCGAGCGAGTACGCCCGGCTCATCGACGCCTGGCTCGACGATTTCGCAGCGCGCGGTGTCACCGGCATCGGCTTCGGGTACCTGCTGCTGCGCCGCCCGGCATCGGGCACACCCACCCTCGCGCGCTACGAGCGGATCGCGCAGCCCGTGCCCGGCGCGCTCGGCCCGCACCTGACCGAAGCGCTCGCCGCGTGGGATCGGCTCACCGCGATGGATGACGTGGCGCTCGCGGCATCGACCCTGACGGTCGCCCCCGACGTCACCGAGGCACGCCACCACGCACCGGGCGAGGAGGACCCCCGGGTCATCGAGCTGCGGCAGGGTGGCGGGTTCGCGCGGTCGCTCGAGGTCGACCCCGGGCTCGCGGCGCTCGTCGGGGCGTGCGACGGCGACCTGCCGGTCGGTGTGCTCATCGATGCGATCGCCGACCTGCTCGACGTGGATGCCGCGGCCCTGCGCGCCGATCTGCTGCCGCGCGTGCGCGAACTCATCTTCACAGGGTTCCTCGCACTGCACTGAGCCGTCGATGCGCTTGCCCTGACCCATCGCGACTTGCGCCGAGCTTGCCCGTTCCGCCGCGAGCTTGCCGCTTCCTTGCCGAGCTTGCCGGCGAGTTCGCGAACGAACCGGCAAGCTCGCGAGCGGACCGGCAAGCTCGCGAAGGAGGGTGACGCACCGCCGGTAGGCTGAAATCCATGCTCAATATGGCCGAGGGCCTGGCCCGGATCGGCGCGCTCGCCGCCTCTCCTGTGGTCGCGACCCTCGCCGACGCGTTCGCCGCAGCAGGTCACGAACTGGCGATCGTCGGCGGGCCGGTGCGCGACGCCCTGCTCGGCCGCCGCACGAACGACCTCGACTTCACGACCGACGCCCGCCCCGACGAGATCCTGCGGATCGTCGAGCCGATCGCGACCGCCACGTGGGACATCGGTCGCGCGTTCGGCACGATCGGCGCGAAGATCCGCGGCGAACAGGTCGAGATCACCACCTACCGTGCAGACAGCTATGACGGGGTCACCCGCAAGCCCACGGTCGAGTTCGGTGACACGCTCGAGGGCGATCTGGCGCGTCGCGACTTCACTGTGAACGCAATGGCGCTGCGGGTTCCCGGTCCCGCGCTCGTCGACCCGACCGGCGGTGTCGAGGATCTCGTCGCGGGCGTGCTGCGCACCCCGAGCGACCCGGCGGTGAGCTTCGGCGACGACCCGCTGCGCATGCTGCGCGCCGCCCGCTTCGCCTCGCAGCTCGGGTTCGACCCGGCGCCCGCGACGGTGGCGGCGATCGAACGGCTTGGTGAGACCCTGCGGATCGTCAGTCCCGAGCGTGTGCAGGGCGAGCTGGTGAAACTGCTGCAGACCGACGATCCGACCCGCGGGATCCGCATCCTCGTCGACACCGCTGCCGTGTTCGTCGTCGACGTCCTGCGGGCGCACGAGCGCCGTCGGCACGAGGTCGTCGCCGTCGATGCGCGCGAGCCCCAGGTCGACCAGGCCCTGCGACGTCAGTGTCGGCAGCGCACGGTCGGCGACCGTCGCGGGCGTCGGCTGCCCGAGGAACAGCAGCCGCGCGAGCACGGCGAGCGCGTCGTCGCGCGCCGCCAGTGCCGTCAACGCCGGACCGATCAGCCCGCGCCCGATCGCGTCGTCGGGCACCGCACCCCACGCCGCCCGCACCGCCGCAGCCGTGTACCCGGCCGCATCGAGGTCGGCGCCCAACGCGGCGCACAGGGGCTCGGTGGGCGTCGGGTCGGCGTGCATGGTTCCATTCAACCCGCTCACCCCACGCGTGCGCGCAATCGGGCGTCGTGCGGCCGGTCACTCAGGTTCCGCAGTGCCCGTCGCCTTAGAATCGCGTTGTCGTGCGGTCCGGGATCGCACAGAAACCGCATCCCTATGACCTTGACTTCGCCGGTGACAGGCCCGCGCCCCGCGCCCCGCCTGCGCAGACGCGTGTGGTCGGGTGTGCTCGCCGCACTGCTCGTGCTCGGCGCCGCCCCGGTCGCCGCCGTCGCGGCCGTGACCGGTCCGCCCGAAGCGCCGCCGATGACCTTCACGGCCGCGCCCGAAAGCGACGCGCTGTGGAACCCCGACCAGCCGTTGCAGGTCGCGGTACAGGCGGCGAATCCGACCGATTCGACGGTCGCCGCCGGCCAGGTGTCGGTGTCGCTCGGTGACAGCACGCTCGCCGACGCCGATGACGTCGCCGCGTGGATCGCCGAAGGCACGGATGCCGGCGAACTCGTCGAAGCCGCCCAGACCCTGCTGCCGTCGATCGCCGCGCACGGCGAACTCGACGTGACCGTCGACATCGACGCGTCGACCGCCGAGGACCGCGCACCCGGGGTGTACCCGCTGCTGGTCACCTACGCGTCGGCGCAGGGCGAACTCACCGCGCGCAGCGTCGTCGTCGTGCCCGATGCCGACGCGTCGCCGCAGGTCGCGATCGTCGTGCCGATCACGGCCGGACCCCTCACGACCGGTCTCGCCACGGCCGAGCAGCTCGAAGCCCTCACGGCGGATGACGGGGCGCTGCGCGCCCGTCTCGACGCCGTCACCGGCACCGCCGCGATCCTCGCCGTCGATCCGGCCGTCCCCGCCGCGATCCGTGCCCTCGGCTCGGCAGCGCCCGAATCGGCGACCGACTGGCTCGACGACCTGCTCGCACTGCCGAACACGCGCTTCGCGCTGCAGTTCGGCGACGCAGACATCGCCACCCAGCTCTCGGCGAGCGCCGGAACCCTGCTCACGGCGACGACCCTCAGCCCGTACCTCGACGCAGAGAACTTCACGGCGGCTGTCGAAGAGACCCCGACGGCCGACGCGGCCGACGTCGACGACACCGAGACCGGCGCCCTCCCCGACGACGAAGCGCTGCTCGAGATCGGCCCGTCCCGCGACGGCGTGTACTGGCCCGCAAGCGGCAGCGCCGGCAGCGAGACGATCACCGGCATCCGACGCGCCGACGACACCGCCGTGACGCTCGTGCCGTCCTCCGTCACAGGTGCCACGGGTGCGGTCGCGGGCCGCGGCGAAACCGACGACGGGGCAGCGCTGCTCGTGGCCGACAGCCGCGTCTCGACCGCGCTGTCGAACGCCGTCACGATCGCCGACAGCGTCGACCGCGCCGCCGCACTCGCCCAGGTCACCGCGTACACATCGCTCGCGACCGCGCAGCTCGACGATGCGCCACTGCTCGTCGTCGTCGACCGGGCGGCATCGGCTGATCGCAGTGCCCTGCAATCCGCGCTCTCGGCCGTCACCGGCGTGCCGGGCACCAGCACCGTCGATCTGAACGAACTGCTGGCATCCACCCCCACCCGGGTGCAGCTCGTCGAGATCGAACCCGACACCGGTCGAGCCGACGTGCTCAACCAGTTCCGCACCGACGAAAGCGAACTGACGAGCTTCGCGACCATCCTCGAAGACCCGCAGCTGATCACCGCAACCGAGCGCGCAGAGATCCTCCAGCTCATCGGCAACGGCTGGCGCGAGACCCCGGTCGCGTGGCGCGATGCCGTCACGGCACACCGCACGCAGACGCGCACGACCCTCGACGCAGTCAGCATCGTGCCACCGGCCGGCATCACCCTGCTCGGATCCAGTGCGCCCCTGCAGTTCAGCATCCGCAACGACCTGGCGTGGCCGGTGTCGCTCGTCCTCATCGCCTCGCCGAACGACCCGCGCCTGCGGGTGCAGAACACCACGACCGTCGAGGCGGGCCCGCTGCAGAACACCCGCGCCGACGTGCCCGTCGAAGCCCGCGTCGGCAGCGGTGAAGCCACGATCGACCTGCAGCTGCGCAGCCCCAGCATGGTCGCGATCGGCGACACCCTCACCGCCGACGTCTCGGTGCGCGCCGAATGGGAGACCGTCGGCATCGTCGTCATGGGCATCGTCGTAGGCGGCCTCATCGTGCTCGGCGCCGTACGCACCTGGCTGCGGCTGCGCGCCCGCGGCGGCCCCCGCGACGAAGACGTCGTCGCGCACGAGAAGGATGCCGACAATGGCTAGCATCGGCCGCGCCAGCCGAGGCCGTAGAGGGTGTCGTTGGCGATCGACATCGCGTCGGCGAAGTCGGTGAACGAGGTCACCGAGACCACCGGTCCGAAGATCTCCTCCTGGAAGATGCGCATGTCGTTCGTGCCCTCGAACACGGTCGGGGCGACGTAGTAGCCGCCGCTCAGTTCGCCGCCGAGGTCGACCCGCTCACCGCCGGCGAGCAGCTTCGCGCCGCCCTCCTTGCCGATCTCGATATAGCTGAGGATCTTCTCGAGTTGGTCGTTCGAGGCCTGCGCGCCGATCATCGTCTCGGGGTCGAGCGGGTTGCCCTGCACGATCTTGCCGACACGGTCGAGGCCGTCGGCGAGGAACCCGTCGTACATCGACTTTTGGATGAGCGCACGCGACGGGCAGGTGCACACTTCGCCCTGGTTGAGGGCGAAGAACGTGAAGCCTTCGAGCGCCTTGTCGTAGTAGGCATCCTTCTCGCGCGCCACGTCGTCGAAGAACACGTTCGCCGACTTGCCACCGAGTTCGAGGGTCACCGGGATGAGGTTCTGCGACGCGTACTGCATGATGAGCCGCCCGGTCGTGGTCTCACCCGTGAACGCGACCTTGCGAATGCGCTTGTGCTGCGCGAGCGGGGCGCCGGCTTCGATGCCGAACCCGTTCACGATGTTCACGACGCCCTCCGGCAACAGGTCGCCGATGATGTCGAACAGGAACAAGATGGATGCCGGGGTCTGCTCTGCCGGCTTCAGCACGACGCAGTTGCCGGCGGCGAGCGCGGGGGCGAGCTTCCACGTGGCCATCAGCAGCGGGAAGTTCCACGGGATGATCTGCCCGACCACACCGAGCGGCTCGTGGAAGTGGTACGCGACGGTGTCTTCGTCGAGCTGGCTGAGCGAACCCTCCTGGGCCCGCAGCACGCCCGCGAAGTAGCGGAAGTGGTCGACCATCAGCGGGATGTCGGCGTTGAGGGTCTCGCGGACCGGCTTGCCGTTCTCCCACGTCTCGGCGACGGCGATCGCTTCGAGGTTCTGCTCGATGCGGTCGGCGATCTTGTTGAGGATGACAGCGCGCTCGGCGGGCGTCGTCTTCTTCCACGACTCGAACGCCTTCCAGGCGACGTCGACTGCGCGGTCGATGTCTTCGACGGTGCCGCGCCCGACCTCGCAGAACGGCTTGCCGGTCACGGGCGTGATGTTCTCGAAGTACTGGCCCTTGACGGGCTCGACGAACTCGCCGCCGATGTAGTGGCCGTAGCGGGAGCGGTAGTCGGCGACGGCACCCCGCTGGCCGGGTGCGGCGTAGACGCTCGAGACGCCTTCTTCGACGATGGTCATGATGGTCTCCTTCGACAGTCCATGAGCGTCGCGCTTCGGTGCTGCGACGTGTCGGGCACGCTACGCCGCGCAACGTTGCATCCCGTTGCGAGGGGTGCGGTCCGCCCGGCAGCGCCCGGCATTCGGTTCACGCGTCTGCGCCAGTTCGCGGCGACTGCGCCACCGATCGATGGCGCGGATGCCGGAATGTGGCGCAGTCGTGGTGACTGAACCCGCCGCGACGTCAGCGAAGGGCGCGGTCGACCGCCGCGAGCAGTGACGTGAAGCGTTCGTCGGCGGGCAGGTCTTCGAGCAGCACCGCGGCGCCGTCGGGGCCGGCGAGCGGCACCTGCCAGTTCGGGTACTCCTTGTCGGTGCCGGGCTGGTTCTGCACGCGACGTTCGCCCACGGCATCCACGAGGGCGACGCCGAGCAGGCGCGACGGGGATGCCGCGAGGAACACGTGCAGCGCCTCGATGATCTGCTGTTCGTCGGCATCGTCGTCGATGAGTCCGCGGCGGCGCAGCGCGTCGAGCATGCGCCGCCGCTCCTCGTCGGCCTCGGCGAGCGCCTCATCGACCGGCTGCGTGAGCAACCCCAAGCGGGCGCGCAGGGCGACGTGCTCGTCGGCGAGGTAGCCGGCGGTCGGCGGCAGGTCGTGCGTGTTGACCGTCGCGAGCAGGTCCCGCCGGTAGCGCTCGGGCGGCAGCGGACGGTCGCCCTCCTGCTCGAACCACAGCACGCTCGTACCGAGGATGCCGCGGGCCGACAGGTAGTCGCGCACCCACGGCTCGACGTTGCCGAGGTCTTCGCCGATGAGCACCGCGCCGGCGCGCTGCGCCTCCAACGCCAGCACGCCGATCATCGCCTCGTGGTCGTAACGCACATACGTGCCGGCGGCGGGGCCCAGGCCCGCCGGAATCCACCACAGCCGGAACAGCCCGATGATGTGGTCGATGCGCAACGCGCCCGCGTGTCGCAGGAGGGTGCGGATCATGTCGCGCAGCGGCGCATACGCGGCCTCGGCCAGCGCTGCGGGCAGCCACGGCGGCTGGTTCCAGTTCTGCCCCTGCTGGTTGTACATGTCGGGCGGGGCGCCGACCGTGATGCCGGCGGCGTACATGTCACGCAACGACCACGCATCCGACCCGCGCGTGTGCACGCCGACAGCGAGATCGTGCATGATGCCGATGCCCATGCCGGATGCCACGGCTCCCGCCTGCGCGGCCTCGACCTGTTCGTCGGCGATCCACTGCAGCCAGGCATGGAACGCGACCCGCTCCGCAAGGCGCCCGCGCAGCTGCGCGACGAGTTCGGAGCCGATGTCCCACGCGTCGGCGGGGCGCTCATCGGCGGGCACGTCGGCGTAATGCTCTTCGAGCGCGCACCACAGCGCGAAGTCCTGCAGCGCCTGCCCCTCACGGGCGAGGAACGCGTCGAGTTCGATCTGGCGTGCCGCCGAGCGCGGTGCGGCGAAGACGAGTTCCAGAGCGGGGCGCTTGGCGGTCCAGACAGCATCGCGGTCGATGCGCTCGGCATCCGTGTTCATCGCGGCGACCGCTGCCTGCGCCTCGGTCACGACGGCGCGGTCGCCCTCGTCGAGGTACGCGACCTCACGGATGTCTTCGGGGCGCACGTACAGCGGGGCGAGGAAGCGCCTGGTGGCGGGTAGGTACGGCGACGGTTCGATCGGCACGGTCACTTCGGCTGCGTGGATCGGGTTCACGAGCAGGAAGTCGGCCCCGCGCTGCCCGGCGATAGCGGCGAGGTCACCGAGGTCGGCGAAATCGCCCATGCCCCACGACCGCTCCGACCGCACGGAGTACATCTGCGCCATCAGGCCCCAGCCGCGGTCGCCCGAGCGCACAGGCGGGTCGGGCAGTCGCGGTGGGGTGACGGCGAGCACGCCTTCGACGACGCGGCTGTCGGCGCCGCCGTGCGCCCGTTGCGACACCTGCACTGTGTGCCAGCCGAGCGGCACATCGTCGGGCACGGGAACGCGCACGCGCCACGTCCGGAGGCCGTCGACCTCGCGTTCTTCGGGACGCTGCACCGGAATCTCGAGCACGCGGCTGCCGCCCGTCTCGAACCGAATGGTGACGGTGACGTCGTGGCCGTCGGCCACGTGCAGCACGAGGTCACCGGCGCCGGGCCGGACGACGGTCGATGCGGGCACGAGCGCCCGCCACGGCTGGTCCTGCACGTCGGCGAGTGCCCGCGCCACGGCATCCGCATCGTGTGCGGCGACCTCCATGGCGGTCAGGACGGCCACGAGGGTCGAGGCGGGCACGACGACCTCGTCGCCGAAGAACGACCAGTAGCGCGTTGCGATGCCGTGGGCCTCGGCGAGCGCCGTCAGCTGCTCGCTTGGCAGGTCGGATGCCGTGTCATCGCTCATCGCCGGTCCTTTCGTCGCACCCATCCTCCCACCGCGACGCCACCGGACGCACTATCCGACACACGGTCTTCGGGTCATCCGGTCTGTGGGCGACCATGGGGTTCTCGACCGAGTTCTGGAAGCAGGAGAAGTGGGCCGCGCTCGGGTCTCGGCGTCGCCGAAGGAGTTCGCGGACGTCTGGGGTCCGGGCGTCGGCATCGACTCGGCGCACACGATCGGCATCGAGCAGCTGCTCCGCAAGGGCAGGCTCACCGGTCACCTGAAGGGCTGCGGCGGCCTGCCGGACGGCTCGGACGCGATCATGACCTACATCGACGGCAAGCGTTGCTTCATCAACCAGACGATCCTCGGGGTCAAGGGGCCGCGCGCGCTGAAGCCGATGCCGCGCGCCTTCCGTCCGGTGCTGGCCGGCGGTGACGCCACCACGGACGTCTCCATGCTGCGCGACGCGGTCGGCGCGCACGTCGTCCTCAACCGCAACCGGGACGAGTTGATGTGCCACGCCTACGACAACGCCGACGGGCGGTGGGCGATCAACCCGATGTTCATCCAGCCGCTGCCGCAGAAGCAGGGCCTCTACCCCTGCTCGACGACGGCCTACATCGACGAGCACGGCAATCCCGGACCGGTGCGCCGCAACGACGGGTCGATCATTCCCAACCAGGCCGACACCGTATTCGGTACGCCCTGAGCGTCCGGGCGGTGGGTCAGTCGGGGAGGGGCGCGACCAGCAGGCCCTGCAGGTGCTCCCGGATCGCGCCGGCCATGTCGACCTCGTCGGGGGCGAGCAGCCACTGCACCTGCAGGCCGTCCATCAGGGCGACGACGGTGCGGGCCTGCCGGGCGGGCTCGACGCCGGGGGCCAGGACGCCGGCGCGGCCCGCGCGGCGCAGCGAGGCCTCGATGTCGCCGACCGCCCGCCGGTACCGCCGCGTGAAGTAGTCGTGCGCCGGATGGTCGCCCGCGGCGGCCTCCGCGGACAGCACGGAGAACAGTGCCACCAGATGCGGACGCGTGGTGTTGCGGCTGGCCAGGCGCACCAGGGCGGCCAGCGCGGCCAAGCCCGATTCGTCGGCCAGGGCATCGGGGACGCGGGCGGCGTCCTCGGCGTCCCGCCGTTCCAGGACCGCCTCCAGCAGCGCCTCCTTGGAGCCGAAGTGGTGCAGCAGGCCGGTGCGGGAGATGCCGGCCGCCTGGGCCAGTTCGAGGACCGTCGCATGCCGGTAACCCACCCGTGAGAACAGCTCGGTAGCGGCGGTGACGATCTGTTCGCGGCGCAGCCGGCCGCTGGCGTAGCCGCCCTCCCGCGCTGTCACCGTGGCTCCCTCACATTCGCTCCCTCCGCCCGGGCGTCGGCGTCCGCGCCCTGAAACTCGACACAAGTGTACATATTCATCTAGGCTGGTGCGCGAGCCCTTAGGCCACGCGTGCGCGTGGCGTCCGCACACTTCCTCGGAGGATCCCTTGACCCAGGCCGCAACCGCGTCCCCGGCGGCAGTCACCTCGGCCCGCAACGGCGACTTCATCGTCTTCGGCGTGAACGGGTTCGTGTTCGCGTCCTGGATGTCGCGGG
>JBDIAP010000128.1:0-10975 GCA_039812485.1 Kineosphaera sp. | reverse complement strand
GTGCTCGTCTGCGTCGGCGACGCGGTGCTCGTCTGCGTCGGCGTCGCCGTGCTCGTCTGCGTCGGCGACGCGGTCTCAGTCGGTGTGCCTGAGCCGGTCGGAGTGCCCGTCTCGGTCGGTGTCCCGGAATCGGTGGGAGTCGCCGAGGTGGTCGGCGTCCCGGAGCCCGTCGGCGTCCCGGTCGGCGAGGCCGGCGTCTGCCCCTGCCCCGCGCCGCCGGCCGCGGCCTCCAACACGTGCCGCACGACATACGTGCCGCCGGTCGAGACCTTGACCGTCGCGTCGTTGTCGTACTCGGTCAGGGTGCTGTCGGTGAGGTAGGACCAGCCGAGCAGATAGGGGATCTTGTCGACGTCCGACGCGTACGTCTGCATCGTCAGCTCGAGCCGGTTCGCCGAGCACGTCTTGGTGTAGCGGTCGGCACCGAAGGTGCCGATCTTGTCCAGGCCCCCGGCGTTCTTCGACGCCCAGAACCCCTGGATCGCGTCGCAGTCGATGGCCTGGCCGGGCCCCGGCTCGTCGATGAACGTCACCGTCCCCCGCGCCGTCTGCTCCGTCACCCGCGGGGCGGCGATGGCCCACAGGATGACGTCGCGCGCGGGCCGCGGCGGATTGTTGGCGGCGCCATTAGCCCACGTCTGCCATTTGGTGCCCGACGTCGAATAGTCGTGCGGCACGACTCCCGTGACATTGATCGTGTCCCGGAACACGGTGCCGGAGGCAATGAATTCGAGCACCAGACCCGGGCCCGGCTCCACCGAATCAGCAAACTTCACCGTGAACCACGCCGTGCCGTGCACATCGACATGGTCGTCGACGAACGGCGTGAGCGTGAATGTCACGACTTGTCCAGCGACGGTGGCATTCGCGACGGCGGCGCCGCTGGGATCCAGCAGCGCGAAGCTGGCGCCGTTCACCGCCCGCAACTCGTCGGGCAACGTCAGGCTGAACGTCTCCCCGCTCGTCGCGCTGTCCGGCACCGCCCACGTCAGAGTGAGCTGAAGCTTCGAATTCTCCTGTGCCGTCTCCTGGCTGATGTTGACGCCGGTGATCGCTCCAGTGACCTCGTCGGCCTGGGCGAGCATGGCAGGCGCGATGGCGACAAGGCCGGTCGCCACGATCACGGCCGCGCGCCGGGCCCCGGACCGGCGCGCGGACAACATGCCTGACGGCACGGAAAGGGGGGATTTCCACGACATGTTTAGGTCCTACTTCCAGCTTTCCGGGTGAACGCACCCGGCCCCGAATGGCTATGATATGAACGAGTGTCCATATGGCATTCAGGACACCCGTTCAACATCCCCCCAGATAACACGGGTATCCCGATTCGGATGCTATCAGCAAGCTGCCAGGAAACAATGCGACTCGACATTGTGACGAGCCATTGGGCGAGCCACACGACAATGGACAGCACAACTCCCCGGGCGCGGCTTGTGGCACCCGGGGCGTCGCGCGGCGGCGATCGGCAGGTCAGGATCCGTCGAGACCGAGCCCCAGCAGGGCGTTCTCCACGACCTCGGCGAGGGCGGGGTGGATCCAGTACTGCCCACGCGCCACGTCGGGAGCACGCTGCCCGAAGCTCATCGCCTGAATGAGAGGTTGGATGAGGCTGGAGGCGTCGGGGCCGATGAGGTGGGCGCCCAGCAGCAGCCGGCTGCTCGGATCGGCGAGCACCGTGCAGAGCCCATCCGTGTCCTCCATGGCCCACCCGTAGGCCACATCCCCAAACTTCTGTGTGTATTCCACGTAGCGCACACCGTCCGCCGTGAGCTCCTCCCGGGTCTTGCCGACCGCCGCGATCTGCGGGTGGGTGAACACTGCTTCCGGCACGAAACGGTGGTCGAAGCTGCGCAGGTCGTCGGGGTGGGCCAGGTTGTGCGCGACGACGCGCTCCTCGGCGTTCGCGACGTGTTTGAGCTGGTAGGGAGAGCTGACGTCCCCCAGCGCCCACACCCCCTGCGCGGTCGTGCGCCCGTATTCGTCGACGACGACCCGGGCGTCGTCACGCACGGCGACCCCCGCCGCCGCGCAGTCCAGGTCGTCGGTGTTGGGGCGACGCCCCGTGGCGACGAGCAACGCGTCGGCCTCGATCGTCGTGCCGTCCGAGAGCCGCGCCACGACGTGTCCGGCGTCGTCCTCGCGCAGGTCCTCGATGACGGTCTCCAGCCGCACGTCCCACTGCCGCGACGCGAGCCGCGTGAAGTGCTCGGCGATGCCCGCGTCGAGGTGCCGTAGCAGCCGCGACCCACGCACGACGAACGTCACCTGCGACCCGAGCGCCCCGAAGACATGGGCGAATTCGCAGGCGACGAAGCCGCCGCCGAGGATGAGGAGCCGGGGCGGCACCTCGTCGATGCGCATGACCGTGTCGGACGTGAGATAACGCACGCCCGAGTCGCGCACGAGGCTCGGGACGACCGCGTGTGCGCCGGCCGCGATGACGACCTGATCGGCGGTCAGCGACACCGTGCGGCCGTCGTGCAGGGCGACCTCGACCTGGCGGTCGCCGGTGAAACGCGCGTGCCCCAGGTAGGCCCTGGTGTGCGCCCCGTCCTGCCGGTAGGCGAGCCCCGCCGCCGAGATCGGGTCGATCCGGCCGAAGATCCGGTCGCGGATGTCGCGCCAGCGCACCCCCTCGAGCCGCGCGTCGACGCCGTAGCGACCCGCGTCGCGGATCGTGTCGGCCACGTCGGCGACGTAGTTGAACATCTTCGTCGGGATGCACCCGACATTGAGGCAGGTGCCGCCGAAGATGCCCTTCTCGACGATGCCGACGGTCTTGTCGGCGAAGTCGGGCGTGACGAGCGCGTTGCCCGATCCGCTACCGATGATGAGAAGGTCGAGATGCTCGCGGTGTTCACTCACGGTCGCTCCTAAGGCCGGCTGCGCCGGCGTCGCTCGGCTCAGGGTCTGTGCGCCAGGGCGCGATCAGCGCAGCGTGTGATCGCGCAAGGCGGTGATGTGGCGCGACACCGCCGGGTCGATGCCGAAACCGATCGCCAGATAGGTCGCGGCGAAGTCCGTCTGCGCCATGAGCCCCGCCAGCCGCGTGATGGGGTGCCCGGGCTCGGCCGTGATCGTCGCGAGTCGCACCCCGGCATCCTCGGCCGTGTCATAGACGGCCTGGGCGAGCGCGTCCTGATCGGCCTCCTCGGGACTGGACGGCTCAGCTCGCGGAGTGTCGCGCAGCATGAGCAGGCCGAGCCGAGGCTGGGCCGGCCCGTCGAGGAACGGGTCGGCGAAGATGTCGTCCCGACCGATCTGGGGGCCGACCTGGGGACCGATGCCCTCGCCGCCTCCCGCCGTGAACGGCCCGTCGAACGTCGCGACGACCTGCGAGGCCGCATCGGGCAACTCGCCGTGCGTCGCCGGCAGCCGCGCGGTGCGGGCGAGCATCGAGGCCGCCCGGGTCGCGGCGACCCCGCCGAGCGGGCCGTCGCCGAGCACGACCGGGACCGTGTCGGACAGCTGCAGCGCCAGCACCTTCGCCGGATTGACGAACGCCTCCGACGTCGGGCGGCACGTCTCGGCCTGCTCGTCGAGGCGGGCCGCCGTGCCCAGCAGCGCGTCGGTGTCGGCATCGAGGATGCCGAGCTGATGCGCGCCGAGGAGCACCGGCGTCAGCAGCGACCACAGGGCCGTGCGCGAGTTGATGCGCTCCCGCCCCGCGTCGACGTGGATGCCCCGCGCGCGCCGGCAGACCGCCGCGAGCGGCGAGTCCGCTGCCCCCACGGTCAGGAGCGACGCCCCGCGCCGGGCCGCCTCCGCGGCCACCGCGAGCGGACCACGAGCCCGGCCCGACAGCGACACCGCGACGACGAGATCCAGCGGCCCCACCCAGCCCGGCAGGGGGACGTTGCGGCGCGTGCTCACCGGCACCGGGGACCCGGGCTCGGCGAGCATGTCGAGCACGTCCGCCACGACCGCCGACCCCCCGAGCGAGGCCACGAGCACCGAACGGGGCCGGTCCTCCCGGCCCAGACGCTCGATGCCGGCCTCCTCGGCCAGGGTGATCGCCTCGCGCACCTGCGCCCCGGCGGTGGCCAACGCGCGCAGGGTGCCGCGGCTGTCGCAGGCAGCGATGCGACGCTCGTCGTCCAGCACGTCCTCGTCGATGAAAGGCATCCGTGCATCCTCGCTTTCGCCCCGCGGGCAGGATCAGGACTCGATGACCCGGGCCTCGTCGACGAGCAGCACCGGGATGCCGCCCTCGATGCGGTAGGCCCGGCGCACGCCGGCCGCGTCGGCCTCGACCGCCTGCAACTCCGGTGTGCCGTCGGGGCCGACCCCGTCGACGAGTTCCGACTTCGTCACCGGGCAGCGCAGGATCTCACGCAGCCAGGGCTCGATCGTCTGTGTGCTCATCTGATCTTCCTTCTCCTTCTCGGTCACACTCGCTCGGTCACACTCGCTCGCTCACACTCGCTCGGCCACTCCCGGGTGGTCACACTCGGGGGCAACCTGCGCTCAGGCAACCCGCGCTCACGCGGGCGCCGGTGCCCGCACGATGGCCAGCACCTCGTCACGCACCTGCGTCATCGTCGCCTCGTCGACGGCTTCGACGTTGAGCCGAAGCAACGGCTCGGTGTTGCTCGGTCGCAGGTTGAACCACCACATCGGGCTCGATGTGTCGGTGCTCTCGACCGTCAGGCCGTCGAGGCTATCGGTGCGGACGCTCCCCCGGCCCGCCGCCCAAACGGCCACGGCCGCCGTCGCGTCGGCCGTCGAGGCCACCGTCGAGTTGATCTCGCCCGAGGCCGCATAGATGTCGTAGGGCGCCACGAGCTGCGACAGCGGCGCCGCCTGCTCACCGAGCGCCGCGAGCACGTGCAGCGCCGCGAGCATGCCCGTGTCCGCGAACCAGAAGTCGCGGAAGTAGTAGTGCGCCGAGTGCTCGCCACCGAACACCGCGGCCTCGCGGGCCATCTCGCCCTTGATGAACGAGTGCCCGACCCGGGTGCGGACCCCGCGGGCGCCCGTGCGGGCGATCGTCTCCCGCACGATGTGGCTCGAGATGACGTTGTAGACGACCGCGACGTCACCGGCGTCGGCGCCGCCCGCCACTTCCTTGGCGACCTCGCGTTCGGCCACGAGCGCCGTGATGACCGACGCGCTCACCGGCTCGCCGCGCTCGTCGACGACGAAACAGCGGTCGGCGTCGCCATCGAACGCCAACCCCAGATCCGCCCCCTGCTCGACGACCGCCGCCTGCAGGTCGCGCAGGTTCTCCGGCTCTAGCGGGTTCGCGTCGTGATTGGGGAACGTGCCGTCCAGCTCGAAATACAGCGGCACGACCTCGAGCGCCGCGACCTCGCCCAGCACCGCCGGCACCGTGTGCCCCGCCATGCCGTTGCCGGCGTCGACCACGACCCGCAGGGGCCGGATGCCCGACAGGTCGACCAACGAATGCAGGAACGCGGCGTAGTCGCCGAGCACGTCACGCTCGGCGATCGTGCCGACCCGCTCGGCGGGCTCCGGCACCGCGCCGTCGACGATCGCCTGCGCCGCGCTCGTGATCTGCGCCAGCCCAGAATCCTGACCGACCGGCCGCGCGCCCGCCCGGCACATCTTGATGCCGTTGTACTGCGCCGGATTGTGGCTCGCCGTGAACATGGCGCCGGGCAGACCGAGCGCGCCGCTCGCGTAATAGAGGCCGTCCGTCGAGCACAGCCCGATGATCGTCACGTCCAGACCCTGATCGGCGGCACCCTGTGCGAACGCTCGTGACAGCTCCGGAGAGCTCGGCCTCATGTCGTAGCCGACGACGATGCCCTCGGCCCCGTCGGGCCGCGCCACCACCGTCGCGAACGCGCTGCCGATCGCCCGAGCCACCCGCGCGTCCAACTGACTGGGCACGAGTCCGCGCACGTCATAGGCCTTGATGAAGTCGGTCAGGGTAGGCGTGCTCACCCGGCGAAGCCTACCTGGCCCCGCTACAGGTCAGCCGAACGCGGCTGCGGCTGACGCAGCACCCGCAGCCGCCCCCGCCGATCCGGCGACCACTCGGCCCGCGGCCCACCGGCACCGCCGCCATGACTCCCGCCGTGACTCCCGACATGTCCCTCACCGCCGGAACCGTTGCGATGCCGACCCGAATAGTCGTCGGGCACAGACCCGCCTCCGCCGGCCGCCGACATCGGCGGCGCCTGCCGCGCCGAACGCTCCCGCACACCCTGCTCGCGCAGCGCCTCCGCGACGGCGAGCAGATCGTCCTCGACCACCGGCAGGTCATCGAATCGGCTCAACAGCCGCACGACCTCCCAGCCGCGGGGAGCCGTGAGGCGCTCCGCGTGCTGACCACACAAGTCGTAGGTGTGCGGCTCGGCGAACGTGGCCAACGGCCCCAGCACCGCCGTGGAATCCGCATACACATACGTGAGGGTCGCTACAGCAGGCCGCGGACAGGCGGTTCGGGAGCAGCGGCGCATGAGACTCACGCAAGCGAGAGTAACCCCCGATCTCGCCGCCGACCGGTCACACCACGCCGAAGAGTCCCCCAACCGGCCCGCCCACCGGCCGCCCACGCGCGGCACACCGTGCCACGCTCCCCCGCCCACTACAGTCGAGGCCATGCCCGAGAAGAACCGGGCGGCCCGCGACACCCCCGGCGTAGCCCGCCGTGACCGACACGGACGCGGCATGCGAGGACCCTTCGCCTGGCCGCGGATCCCCGCCATGAGCAGCCGCTCCGATCAATTCGACGAACACGTCCTCGACGCCGTCGAACGCATCGAACGACGCCTGAGGCGCTCCCTCGACGACGTCGAATTCGCCGTCGAACTCGTGCCCCCCTCCGACCCCGCCCCCTGGGAACACCGCCAGGTGCCGCTGAGCCGACTCTTCCCCGCCGAGGGGCGACTTCCCGCCCGGATCGTCCTCTACCGCCGCCCCATCGAGACTCGCGCCGAAGACCCCCGCGACCTGCCCGCCATGGTCAACGACATCGTCATCGAACAACTCGCCGGCGCCCTCAACGTCGAACCCACCACCCTCGACCCCGGATACCGGCGCGACGACTGAACCGTCGGCCTCGACTGAACCGTCGGCGTCGCCGACCCGGGCCGGGGATGCCGAAGGCCGGTGTCGCGGTCGTGGCGGTGAGGAACTCTGCCCTCGTGCTGCGGCCGCGACACCGGCCTTCGGTCGGGTCGCTCGCGTCGGCGTCAGACGGCGCGATGCTTGAGCTTGCGGCGCTCGCGCTCGCTCAAGCCGCCCCAGATGCCGAAGCGCTCGTCGTTCGCCAGCGCATATTCCAGGCACTCGGCCCGCACATCGCAACCGACGCACACGCGCTTGGCCTCCCGGGTCGAACCGCCCTTCTCCGGGAAGAACGCCTCCGGATCGGTCTGTGCGCACAGTGCCCTGTCCTGCCAGGACAGCTCTGTCTCCTCGACGTCGGCTGCACCGACGATGAGCTGCAGGTCGTTCATGGCCCCTCCTCGACCATCAGGCTCCCTCGCAGACTCGGACCCGCCGCCGTGAGCCCGTGCAAGAAGCAACAACAAGGGAATTACACGCGTGTCATCATGCGAAGTCAAGCCAAGATCTGTTAAAGGAATTCGACTCCCCGTCCAGGACGATTGCCCAATTCACCTGCGAGAAAGCCCGATTCGCCCGTCCTGCGAAAGGGCTACATCGAGGCCGGAACAGACCCCGCACCCGGCCGTGCCGACGGGCACCATCCCCCCACCTGCAGGTAGACGGCACGGCTGCGAGACTGCGACCCATGCGCATCACCGCCATCGCCGGAGGCATCGGCGGGGCCCGGTTCCTCCGCGGCCTGCGAGCCTACCTCGACGCCGAATCCGCCTCCGCTGAGACCGAACTCACGATCATCGGCAACACCGGCGACGACATCACGCTCTTCGGGCTGCGCGTGTGCCCCGACCTCGACACCCTCATGTACACCCTCGGCGGCGGCATCGATGACGGTCAGGGCTGGGGGCGGGACGGCGACTCGCGGGTCGTGCAGGGCGAGATCGGCGCCTACGGCGGCCAACCGCAGTGGTTCGGCCTCGGCGATCTCGACTTCGCCACCCACATCGTGCGCAGCCAATGGCTCGGCCAGGGGCTCGAACTCTCCGAGGTCACCCGACGACTCGCCGAGCGCTGGGGCCTGGCACACAAGAGTGTGCGTTTGTTGCCGATGAGCAACGAGCCCGTCGAGACCCACGTCGTCATCGCCGCCGGCACGGGCCCCGACGGCGAGGCCGGGGAACGACGGGCCGTGCACTTCCAGGAATGGTGGGTGGGCATGCGGGCCGCCGTGCCGGCCCTGGCCTTCCACGCCGTCGGGATCGACCGCGCCCGCCCCGCGCCCGGCGTGCTCGAGGCGATCCGGTCGGCCGACGTCATCCTGCTACCGCCCTCGAACCCCGTCGTCTCGATCGGCATCGTGCTGTCGGTGCCCGGCATCCGCGACGCCGTGCGCGGGGCGAGAGCGCCCGTCGTCGCGGTGAGCCCGATCGTCGGCGGCGCCCCCGTGCGCGGCCACGCCGACGCGTGTCTGGCCGCCCTCGGGCTGCCGACCACCCCCGCCGCGGTCGCCGGCCTCTACGCCGATGTCCTCGACGGCTGGCTCGTCGCACCCGGCGAGGAGCACGACGTGCCGCCCGGCGTGCGCCTGCTGGCCCGCCCTCTGCTCATGACGGACGTGCCCAGCGCCGCCCGCCTCGCGGGGGACGCCCTCGAACTCGCGCTCGCGCTGCGAGCCGACCGGGCCGGAGCGTCGTGAACGCCCGGAGCGCGCCGCGGCCGGGGCCGATCAGCGTCCACCCCGTCATCGGCGTGCCGGAGATCCGGGCCGGCGACGACGTCGCCGAGCTCCTCGCCGCGGCGCTCGAGAGGCACGGGCCTGTTCCCGTCGAGGGTGACGTGCTCGTCGTCTCGGCCAAGCTCTTCTCCAAGGCCCTCGGCCTGCGGGCCCCCGCGGCGCATCAGGCGGCGCACGTGCTGGCCCAGTCGCGGCGCGTCGTCAGCGAGCGAGCGACGCAGCGCGGCCTCACCCGGGTCGTCGAGAGCCTGGCCGGGCCGGTGCTCGTCGCCGCCGGCATCGACCACTCCAACACCGGCGATTCCCCCGACGGCCAGGAGCAGATCCTGCTGCTGCCACCGGACCCCGACCTGCTCGCCGCGCAGCTGCGGACGCGGCTCGCGGCCCGCTGGGGGCTGCGCCGGTTCGGGGTCGTCCTGGCCGACACCGCGGGCCGGCCCTGGCGGCACGGGCAGACCGACTTCGCCCTCGGCGCCGCGGGTCTGCACACGCTGCTCGACCTGCGCGGCGGCACCGATGCCGACGGGCGACCGCTGCGGGTCACGGCCACCGCCGTCGCCGACGAACTCGCCGCCGCCGCCGACCTCGTGCGCCCCAAGGACGCCGGGGTGGCCGCGGCCCTCGCGCGCGGGCTCGAGGACCTCACGCTCGACGTCACCGACACCGAGCCGGTCGAGCCGACCGAACAGCTCGAGCCGACCGAACAGCTCGAGCCGGTCGATCCCATCGCGGGGGTAGAGCCGAGTCGGCCCTGGTCCGACGCGCGCTCGCTCGTGCGCACAGGCGCCGCCGACTGGTTCGCGCTCGGCAGCGTCGAGGCGGTGCGCGCCGCCCTCGGGGTCGCCCCGGGCACGGCGGAGGCCGTCGAGGTGGGCGTCCCGGCCGTCGAGGCCGAGGACATCACCGCGCGCGTGGAACGCGCCTGCCGGCTCGCCCTGCGCGACGCGCCGGTGACCGACATACCGGCCGGTCACCCGCGGGCCCCGGCGGCCGAGCACCCGGTCGCGCCCAGCGCCGTGCGCTGGGACGTCGTGCAGCAGGGCGTGCAGCTGCGCAGCCCCGACGAACTGACCTTGGGAGTGGCCGCCGCGCGACTGCTCGTCGCCCTGGAGTCCGAGGACCTGCACGGACGCATCGCCCGCCGCGTGCCCGCCCGCCGCCCGGGGGCCGACCATCTCGTCACCGTCGTGCTGCTGTAGGCAGCCCGCTCCCCTACTCCCTTCGAGCCCGGGCCGGGCTCACCACCGGGTCGGCAGGTGCGTGGGCAGACTGCGCCGGGCGCCGTGCCGCTCGCGCCGCGCCCCGGCGAGCTCGACGAGCCGCTGCACCCGGTAGCGATGCCCGAGGTAGGGCTCGAGCAGACGCTCCAGGCCCCGGTCGTCGACCTCGACGCCGGCGAGAGCGAGCCCGACATCCTTGGCCACGTGGTAGTCACCGAAGCTCACCGCGTCGGCGTCGCCGAGGCTGATGTGTGCGACCTCGGCCGCGGTCCACCCCCCGACACCGGGCACGGCGCTCAGACGCGCCCGGGCCGCGGCGGGCGGCAGCCCCACGCAGCGCTCCAGAGCGTCGGCGCGCCGCAGGGCGCGCATGATCGTGTCGGAGCGTCCCGGGTCGACGCCGGCCCGCAGCCACTCCCATGACGGGATGGCCTGCCAGCCCGCCACCGAGGGGGCCACGAGCAGCCCGCGGGCGCCGGCCGGACCGGGAGCCTCGGCGCCGAAGCGGCGCACGAGCCGCCGATAGGACGTGAACGCCTCGGCGCCTGTGACGCGCTGCTCGATGATCGACGGCACGAGGGCCTCGACGACCAGCCCCGTCGCGGGCACCCGCAACCCCGCGAACCGGCTCGCGGCCGCCCGCAGCAGCGCGTGCCGCGGCGCGAACCCCGTCGGGTCGTCGGCGACGCCGAGCATCGCGGGCAGACGCCGCGCCACCCACCCTGCTCCGGGACCCCACGCCCGCGCCCGCACCGGCGCCCCGGCGCGGCACTGGTCGACGCGCACGGTCACGGCGCCGTCCGGCGTCTGCCACGCCTTCCAGATCGCCACCGTCACACCGGCGCTCGCACGCACCCGCGCCGTGGCGTAGGTCGGGTCGCCGCCCCCGCGCCGCATCGCCGACCATGTCGCGGCGACGTCGAGCGGCCCGACGTCGAGCCACCCCAACTCCACCGTGTCCACCGTGTCCCCCGTGTCCCCC
>JBDIAP010000127.1:0-11169 GCA_039812485.1 Kineosphaera sp. | reverse complement strand
CGCCGACGTGCTCTCCGTCATCGTCAACCGGGCCGCCCCGGGCGCGGTGTCGCAGGTGTCCGCGGCCCTGACCGGTGCCGCGGCGCTCGCGGGGCGCTCGACCTTCGTCATCCCCGAGGACCCGCTGCTGTCCGCGCCCACGGTCGGGAGCCTCGCGACGGCGGCGCAGGGTCGCCAGCTCCTCGGCTCGCCGGAGTCGTTGGAGACCGTCTCGCTCGACGTCCTCGTCGGCGCCGACCGCCTCCCGCACGTGCTCGCCGAGCTCACGCCGTCGGCCTCGGTCCTCGTGCCCAGCGATCGGCTCGACGTGCTCCTCGGGGTCGCGCTCTGTCAGACCCTGCCCGCCTTCCCTCGCATCGCCGCGGTCTTCGTCACCGGTGCCGAGCCGCTGCCGCAGCGGCTCGTCGCGGTGTTGCGCTCGACCCTGGGCGCCGCGGGCGTCGACCTCCCGGTCATCACCGTCGCGGACTCCACGACCGCGGCGACGCGGGCCCTCATGAGTGTGGGGAGCGGATCGACCGGCTTCTCGGCGCACAAGCTCGGCGCGGCGATGGCGCTCTTCGACCGGCACGTCGACACGGCCGCGCTCGTCTCCGGCTCGGCCGCGGCGATCCGCACGACGACGACGCCGCTCATGTTCGAGCACGACCTCCTCGAGCGCGCCCGCGCCGCCGACCGGCACATCGTCCTGCCCGAGGGCACCGACGCTCGGATCATCCAGGCCGCCGACCTGCTGCTGCGGCGCGGGATCTGCCGGCTCACCCTGCTCGGGGAGCCGAGCCGGATCACCGCACAGGCGGCCGAGCTCGGCGCCGACATCTCGGCGGCCACCCTCATCGAGCCGACGACCTCGGATCTCCTGCCGCGCTTCGCCAGTGAGTACGCCGAGCTGCGCAAGCACAAGAAGGTGCCGTATGACCAGGCCCTCGACCACTGCAGCGACGTCTCCTACTTCGGCACGATGATGGTGCTCGACGGGCTCGCCGACGGCATGGTCTCCGGGGCGGCGCACACGACGGCGCACACGATCCGCCCGGCGCTGGAGGTCATCAAGACGACGCCGGACGTCTCGGTCGTCTCCTCGGTGTTCTTCATGTGCCTGCCCGACACCGTGCTCGTCTACGGGGACTGCGCGGTCAACCCCGACCCGAGCGCCGAGCAGCTCGCGGACATCGCGATCAGCTCGGCCGCGACGGCGCGCGAGTTCGGGATCGAGCCGCGCGTCGCGATGCTGTCCTACTCCACCGGCGCCTCCGGCTCGGGGGCGGACGTCGACAAGGTGCGCGCGGCGACCGAGCTCGTGCGGCAGCGGGCGCCGCAGCTGCGCGTCGAGGGGCCGATCCAGTACGACGCCGCCGTCGATCCGGTCGTCGCGCAGACCAAGCTCCAGGGGTCCGCGGTCGCCGGCCAGGCGAGCGTGCTCATCTTCCCGGACCTCAACACCGGCAACAACACGTACAAGGCCGTGCAGCGCTCGGCCGGTGCGGTGGCGATCGGGCCGGTGCTCCAGGGGCTGCGCAAGCCGATCAACGACCTGTCGCGCGGCGCGCTCGTCGGCGACATCGTCAACACGGTCGCGATCACGGCGATCCAGGCCGCCGCGGCCCGGGGGTGAGGAGATGGCGACGATGCGCGCGGCCGTCGTGACGCGCTTCGGGAGCCCGCTCGAGCTCCTCGAGGTCCCCGACCCGAGCCGGCCCCGCACCAGATCCTCGTCCGAGTCACCGCCTCCGGCGTGTGTCACACCGACCTCCATGCGGCACACGGCGATTGGCCCACCAAGCCGACCCTGCCCCGCATCCCGGGGCACGAAGCCGTCGGGGTCGTCGCGGCGTGCGGCGCCGGCGTGACGGGCCTGGACGTCGGGATGCGGGTCGGCGTCCCGTGGCTGCACCGCACGTGCGGGCACTGCGACTACTGCCTGTCCGGGTGGGAGACCCTGTGCGAGACCCAGGTCCGCACCGGCTACGACGTCGACGGGGGATTCGCGGAGTATGTCCTGGCCGATCCCACCTACGTCGGGCGGATCCCCGACGAGCTCGACGACATCGCCGCGGCGCCCCTGCTCTGCGCCGGGGTGACCGTCTACAAGGGCCTGAGCATGCTCCAGGCCCGGCCGGGTGACTGGGTCGTCGTCTCCGGGATCGGCGGGCTCGGCCATCTCGCGGTGCAGTACGGGCAGGCGATGGGCTTCCGGGTCATCGCCGTCGACATCACCGACGCCAAGCTCGATCTCGCGGCGCGTCTCGGGGCCGACCTCACGGTCAACGCCGCGACGACCGACCCCGTCGGCTACATCCAGCGCGAGGTCGGGGAGCGCACGGCGCGCTCGTCACCGCGGTCTCGCGCGCCGCCTTCAGCCAGGCGATCCAGATGGTCCGCCGCGGCGGGACCGTCGCCCTCAACGGGGTGCCGCCCGGGGACTTCCCCCTCAACATCTTCGACGTCGTCATGCGGGCCATCACCGTGCGCGGCTCGATCGTCGGGACCCGCCTCGACCTCTCCCGCGCGCTCGCGCTCGCCGCCGCCGGGCACGCCGTCGCCACGGTCCACACCGCGGCGCTGGACGACGTCAACGACGTGCTGACCAAGCTCGAGGCCTGGCCCGTCGAGGGGCGTTTCGTCCTCGACCTGAGGTAGCCCGAGGCGCCGCGCTCGTGTCGCGTTCGCCGTCGTCGACCGTGATGACGTCGACGTCCTGCTCCCGCCGGTCAGCCCCTGGCGGCCTTGACCGCGACGACCGGCGGGTGGGACTCCAGAAGCACCTTCTGCGCCGTGCTGCCGAGGATGAGCTTGCCGACGGGGGAGCGCTGGCGCAGGCCGATGACGACGACGGAGACGCCCCCGGCGTTGGCCAGGTCGATGAGCTCGCCGACGGCGTCTCTGGCGCGGGCGTCGGGGCGGGCGTGCGAGACAGCCACGCCGTCGATCTCGGTGCGCTCGTCGTCGCGCCCGTCGCCGTCGAGATGGAACATCACGACCGGCTCGCGGCGGCGTCGGGCCTCGGTGAGGGCGAAAGCGAGCGCGGCCTCCCCTTCGGGCGTGTGGGCGCGGGCAAGGAGGACCGACATCTGCGTGCCTTTCGTCGTGGCGGGGCCGGCAGGTGGGGACTAGGCAGGTGGGGACTAGGTCAGACGTGTCCGAATTATGACATTCGCCAGGGCCTGAATTGCTGATGAGGCAAGTACATTCGGCGTCTAGCCGCCGTGTGGTGGCCGCACGATGCCGTGTGCTTCAGGCGGAAGGAACCCCCATGAGCAGCCCACCCGAGCGGCGGGAGGAGGCGCGACCACGCCGGCGGCTCGCCACGGCGGTGTATGCGGTGTTCGCCGTGATCGTCGTGGGCCTCGCGTCGTTCTTCTCGATCCAGTCCGCCTCCGGCGGGAGCGAGATCAGCTCCCGGCTCACCCTCATCGCACCCGCCGGGCCCGGGGGTGGCTGGGACACCTTCCAGCGCGAGATGCAGCAGGCGATGCGCGTCAACAAGCTCGTCAACAACGTGCAGGTCGTCAACGTGCCCGGCGCCGCCGGCACGATCGGTCTGGGCAAGCTGACGACGATGCACGGGCGCGCCAACAACCTCATGGTGACCGGCACCGGCCTGGTCGCGGGCGTCGCCCAGCTCGACGCGCCGGTGAGTCACGCGGACGTCACGCTCATCGCCCGGGTCGTCGAGGAGTACGACGTCGTCGTCGTCAAGGCCGACTCGCCCTACCAGAGCCTCGACGACCTCGTCGCGGCGTGGAAGGCGAACCCTCGCTCGATCGCGTGGACCGGCGGCGGCACCTTCGACCAGCTCGTCATCACCGATCTGGCGACCAAGGCGGGCATCGCCCCCGGTCAGATCACCTACATCCCCAAGTCCGGCGGCGGGGAGGCCGCGCAGGCGCTCGTCACCGACACCGCGCAGGCGGCGACCTCGGGCTACATGGACGTCTCGGACCAGATCGAGGGCGGCCGCCTGCGGGCCCTGGGGATCGCGGCTCCCACGCGTCTGGCGGGCGTCGACATCCCGACCCTCACCGAGCAGGGGGTGCCGGTGACCCTGGCGAACTGGCGCGCGGTCGTCGCCCCGCCCGGCATCACCGCGGCCGAGAAGGCCGAGCTCGTCGACCTCGTGACGAAGGCCGTGCAGACCCCGCAGTGGCACGACGCGGTCGAGCGCAACCGCTGGACCCCGGTCTTCCTCACCGGTCCCGAGCTCGACACCTGGCTGAGCGCCGAGGTCGAGCGCATCACGAAGCTCGTGGAGGTGCTCAAGTGAGTCACAGCGACACCGACGCCGCGCCGGCGCACGACGCGCCCCGGCCGCATCCGGTCCCCACGCACGGCTGGGCCACGGGCCGCAGCGGCCTCGTCATCCCGCTCATCCTCGCGGCGTTCTCGACCTACCTCGTCATCGGCAACCTGCGGATGCACCAGCCGGCCAAGGTCGACTTCCCCGGCCCGACGTTCTACCCGTGGCTGCTCGCCGTCGCGGGCTACGTCATCGCGGCGATGCTCGCCGTGCAGTACGTGCGCCATCCCGAGCCCGTCGAGGAGACCGGCTCCGGCACGTACCGGACCTACAGCGACTGGTCCGCCGTCGCGTGGTGCGTCGGCGGCTTCCTCGCCTTCGCGCTCACGCTGGAGATCCTCGGCTGGATCCTCGCCGGCGCCCTGCTCTTCTGGTGCGTCGCCCGGGGGATCGGGAGCAGGCGGCCGCTCTTCGACCTCGGCCTCGCGCTCGTCGTCTCCAGCACGGTCTACCTCGCCTTCGCCGTCGGGCTCGGGCTCAACCTGCCGTCCGGCATCATCGGGGGAGGCTTCTGATGGACCAACTCGGACTCCTGGCCCAGGGCTTCGCCGGGGCGCTGACCCCGATGAACCTCCTCTGGGTCGTCGTCGGCTGTCTGCTCGGCACCGCCGTCGGCGTGCTGCCCGGTCTCGGCTCGTCGATGGCCGTCGCGCTCCTGCTGCCGATGACCTTCGCCCTCGACCCGACCGCGGCGTTCATCATGTTCTCCGGGGTGTACTTCGGCGGGCTCTTCGGCGACTCGACCATGGCGATCCTCATGAACACCCCCGGGCAGGGATCGGCGATCGCCTCGACCTTCGAGGGGCACAAGATGGCCAAGGCGGGGCGCGCCCCCCAGGCCCTGGCCACGGCCGCGATCGGCGCCTTCACCGGCGGCATGATCGCCTCGATCGTCGTCGTCTTCCTCGCGCCGAAGCTCGCCGACTTCTCCGCGAACTTCGGCCCGGCGGAGTTCTTCGCCCTCGCGCTCTTCGCCTTCGTCGCGACGTCCTCGATCGTCGCCGACTCGGTGCTCAAGGGGCTCATGTCGCTCCTCCTCGGGCTCGGCGTCGCGGTCATCGGCATCGACTCCTTCACCGGGTCGGAGCGCTTCACGATGGGCGTGCCCCAAATGTTCGACGGGATCTCGATCGTCACGGTGACCGTCGCGGTGCTCGCCCTCGGTGAGGTCTTCCACGTGGCCGCCCGCATCCGGCGAGACCCGCAGGCCCACGAGATCACGGTCTCCGGGCGGCCCTTCCTCACCCGCGAGGAGTTCGCGGAGGCGACGCCGGCCTGGCTGCGCGGCACCGCGATCGGGCTGCCGTTCGGCGTCATCCCCGTCGGCGGCTCGGAGGTCCCGACCTTCATGGCTTTCGACCTCGAGCGTCGGCTCGACCGCCGCCGGCCCGACCCGCAGTTCGGCTCGGGGGCGATCCGCGGCCTCGCCGGCCCGGAGGCCGCCGGCAACGCGACGACCGGGACGGCGATGGGCGCGCTCCTGGCCCTCGGCCTGCCCGTGTCGGCGACCGCGGCGATCATGCTCGCCGCCTTCCAGCAGTACGGGCTGCAGCCGGGGCCGCTCCTGTTCGACCGGGCACCCGAACTCGTGTGGGCGCTGCTCGCGAGCTTCTTCATCGCGATGGTCGTGCTCCTCGTGCTCAACCTGCCGTTCGCTCCGCTGTGGGCCAAGCTCCTGCTCATCCCCAAGCCCTACCTCTACGCCGGGATCATGCTCTTCTGCGGGCTGGGCGTCTACGCGACCTCGGGGTCGACGTTCGACCTCTTCATGCTCCTTGGGATCGCGCTCGTCGGCTTCGCGATGCGCCGCCACGACGTGCCGCTCGCGCCGCTCATGATCGGGATGGTGCTCGGGCCGCTGTCCGAGACGTCGATGCGCGATGCCCTGCTCGGCTCCGACGGCGACTACTCCGTCTTCGTGCAGGGCTGGATCCCGCAGCTCATCTACGTCGTGCTGTTCGTCGTGCTCGCGTTCGTCGTGCGCGCCAAGGTGCGTCGGCGCAGCTCGCCCGACACGTAGGGGCGCCGGGACACGACGAGGGTCGATGGCGATCCGCGATCGTCGCCCGCGACCGTGCGCCGGCGGCGGGCACTCGCGCAGCCCGAACATCGTCGGGTCGATGTCCCCGGCCCCGAGCGCGAGAGTGTCTCGCGCTCCTGCGTATCGCCTATCGCCGCGGGCCATCGGCCCGCCCGCAGCCGGTACGCGGTCGCTTCGCCGTCGACGCAGCGAGGCCGGCGCACCCATCGTGTGCGCCGGCCTCGCCTCTGCGTGCGGTCTCAGGCCTTCTGCACGGTGATCGTCCAGCTCGCGTCGCCGGTGCGGTCGAAGTGGGTCACGGGGTAGCCGGAATCGGCCGCCCACGTGGGGATCGCCTCGGTCGCCTGGGTGCAGTCGAAGCCGATGACGAGCTCGTCTCCGACGTCCAGCCGCGCCATGGCCTGCTTGGCCTCGACGAGCGGGAACGGGCAGACCTGACCTTCGGTCTCGAGCACGACGGTTGCCATGGGGTGTGTCCTTTCGGGGGAGTTGTTTTCGTGGGGAGAGTCGGCCGCAGGGGAGTGGGTGTCAGACGCCGGCGGTGACCCGCGCAGGCGATCCCTCGGCCCGGGCGGAGCCGGCGGGCAGCGACTGCGGACGGCGGCGGCCGATGATGAAGACCTTCGCGGCCGCGCCGGTGCCGAGCAGCATGAACGCGAAGCTGATCCAGCCCTGGTAGGTGAACTGCGCGGTCTCGACCATCGCGTTGCCGATCGTGCAGCCGCCCGCGAGGGCCGCGCCGATGCCCATGAGCGCGCCGCCGATCACCGAGCGGGTCGCGATCTGCGCCGACGGCACACGGACGCGGAACTCGCCGCTCGCCTTCGCCGCGAGGTAGGAGCCGAGCAGGATGCCGACGACGAGCATGAGGCCCCAGTCGAGGAACTTCGTGTCGCCGGTGACGAGCAGGTTGACGAGGTTGCTGCTCGGGGTCGTGATGCCGAGCCCGGCGTTGCGCCCCGACCACGTCGACAGCGGCCACGCCGCGATCGCGATGACCCCGATGACGAGCGCGGTCGCGAAAGGATGCCACGGCTTCTCGAGGAGCAGGTGCGCCAGGCCGGTCCGGCGCGGGGGCAGGGTCGCGACGACGCGCTTGGGCTTGCGCAGGTGGTGCCTGACGGCGAGGCCGACGGCGGCCACGAGGGCGACGACGAGCACCCACGGGGAGACGCCGAGGCTCGCCTGCACCGAGGTCAGCGGCACGGTCTGGTCGCGCAACCCGTCGTTGACCGGGGCCAGCACGCCGGTCTTCATGATCGCGGCGAACAGCGCGTAGGTGATGAGCGCGAGCCAGCTGCCGACGAGCCCCTCACCCGCCCGGTAGTAGGTGCCGGTCGCGCAGCCTCCCGCCATGACGATGGCGAAGCCGAAGATGAAGCCGCCGACGACGACGGCGAGCAGCGGCAGCTCGGAGACCGTCGGGGCGATGACCCCGACCTGGGTCAGCGCGAAGATGCCGACGCTCTGGACGGCGATGACGATGAGAAACGCGGTCAGCCAGCGCGTGTTGCGGGTCACGAAGACGTCACGGAACGCTCCGGTGACACAGAAGCGGCCGCGCTGGAGGACGAAGCCGAGGGCGGCTCCGAGCAGCAGTCCGGTGAGGATCATGAAGCGAACTCCTGGGTTGGGACGGGGATTCGGTGGCGACCGGAGAGAGCCGGACCGCCCACGGCTGGTGCCAACGGCGACCAATTACCGCAATATTCCCAATGCAACCCAAAACGCGCGCTTATGTCGTGCGGTGTGCTCAGCCCACGCTGGGGCCCCCGTCGCCCGGTGGGATGTCGCCTGGCCCGGCCTCGCCCGGGCCGGACCGGCCCTCGTCGTCCTGGCTGCCGTGGCGGCCGTGCAGGCGCGCCATGATCGCCTCGATCTGCGCCCGATCGGCCTCGCCGGGCTGCCCCCAGCCGATCTCATAACCCGCGACCTCGCGCAGCGGCACGGCGTTGGCCTGTCCGTAGAGGATCTCGATGTCGCTCGTGCCGATGAGCGCCGGGTGCTCGAGCCCGGCGGCCTCGGCGACCTTGAGCAGGTCGCGCCGCAGGGTCCGCACGTAGGAAGCGAGCTGGCCGGCCCTGTCCTGCGGCACGAGCGCCCTGGTCAGCCACCGGTTCTGGGTCGCGACGCCGGTCGGGCAGCGCCCGGTGTGGCACTTCTGGGTCTGCAGGCAGCCGACGGAGAGCATCGCCTCGCGGGCGATGTTGAGCATGTCGGCGCCGAGCGCGAAGGCGACCATCGCGTTGTCGGGCAGGCCGAGCTTGCCCGAGCCGATGAAGACGACGCGGTCGGTGATCCCGGCCTGCGCGAAGATGCGGTAGACCCGCGGGAACCCCGACCGGTAGGGGAGCGCGACGCTGTCGGAGAAGACGAGCGGCGCGGCGCCCGTGCCGCCCTCGCCGCCGTCGACGGTGACGAAGTCGACGCCGCGGTCGCCGCCGGCCATCTGCTGCGCGAGGTGCTCCCAGAACGTCAGGCCACCGACGGCCGACTTGATGCCGACGGGCAGCCCTGTGCGCTGCGCGACCGCCTCGACGACGTCGAGCATCGAGTCGACGCTGTCGAAGGCCGTGTGTCGCGAGGGGCTGACGCAGTCGCGGTCGCGCGGGATGCCGCGGATCGCCGCGATCTCCTCGGTGATCTTCGCGGCCGGCAGTACACCTCCCAGGCCCGGCTTGGCACCCTGGCTCAACTTGAACTCGATGGCCCGCACCGGCGCGCTCGCCGCGAGATCGGCGAGTCGCTCGAGGTCGAAGCGTCCCTGCTCGTCGCGGCACCCGAAGTAGCCGGTGCCGACCTGCAGCACGAGGTCGCCGCCGTGCCGGTGGTGGTCGGACAGCCCGCCCTCGCCGGTGTTGTGCAGGCACCCGGCGAGGGCCGCGCCACGGTTGATCGCTTCGATGGCCTGCCCGGACAGGCTCCCGAAGCTCATCGCCGAGATGTTGACGACCGACCCCGGCCGGAAGGCGTGCCGCCGCCCCCGCGCGCCGCCGACGACCTTGGCGCACGGCAGCGACCCGTTGTCGTCGTGCCCGTGCGCGCCGGCCGTGCCGGGGGCGACCGTCGTGAACGTGCGGTGCTTGATGATCGGGTAGCCCTCGGCATACTCGATGTCGTTGTCGGTGCCGAAGCCGAAGTAGGTGTTGACGCCCTTGGCGGCGCCGTAGATGTAGCTGCGCTGGTCACGGCTGAACGGTCGCTCCTCGTCGTTGCTCGCGACGATGTATTGCCGCAGCTCGGGACCGAGCCGCTCCACGGCATACCGGCCGTGGCCGATGACCGGGAACGTGCGCAACAGCCCGTGCTTGCGCTGCAGGAGGTCGTGGGCAGTCAGGCCGGCGAGCGCGGCCACGGGCAGCCCCAACAGGGCGCTCTTCTTCGAGCTCATGGCGTCAGTGTCCCGCCGCCGCCACCCCGCGTGGGTCGATCCGCGAGAGGCCGTGCGCCACACCGAGCGCCACACCGAAGGCGAGTCGGCGTCCCGCCCGCACCCCTGACCGCGCGGGACTGGCCCGGGCTTTCGTAGGGTCGGCGCCATGAAGGTACCGGTGGACGACTATCTGAGTCAGGTGCTCGCCGAGTGCGGCGGCGACGACGGGCAGGTCGCGGACTACATCCCCGAGCTCGCCGCCGCCGACCCGGACCGGATCGCGGTCGCCCTGTGCGTCGCCGACGGCACGACGTATGCCGCCGGCGACGCACACGTCCGCTTCTCGATCCAGTCGATCTCCAAGCCGTTCGTCTACGCCCTGGCGCTGGCCGACCGCGGCCTGCCCGCCGTGCTCGCGCGGGTCGGCGTCGAACCCTCCGGCGATGCGTTCAACGAGATCTCCCTGGAGGAGGGGACGGGTCGGCCGCGCAACCCGATGATCAACGTCGGCGCGATCACGACCCACGCCCTCGTCGGCGGGGACGAGGCCGACGAACAGGCCCGGTTCGCGCAGGTCCACGCGGGGCTGTCCGCCTTCGCCGGGCGCGAGCTCGGCGTCGATGAGGCCGTGTACGCCTCCGAGTTGGCGAGCGCCCACCGCAACCTCGCGCTCGCGCATCTGGTCCGCAGCCACGACGTCATCACCGTCGACCCGCACGAGGCGGTCCGCGGCTACGTGCGCCAGTGCGCCCTGCTCGTCGACGTGCGCGACCTGGCGGTCATGGCGATGACGCTCGCCGCGGCCGGACGCAATCCGGTGACCGGCGAGCAGGTCGTGCCGCCCGCGGTGTGCCGCCAGGTGCTCTCGGTCATGGCGACGTGCGGGATGTACGACGCGGCCGGCGATTGGATGACCACGGTGGGCATCCCGGCCAAGAGCGGGGTCGCCGGCGGCATCCTCGGGGCGCTGCCCGGGCAGGTCGGCATCGGCACGTTCTCGCCGCGCCTGGACCGGGTCGGCAACAGCGCCCGCGGCGTGCGGGTCTGCGAGCGGCTCTCGCAGGACATGGGCCTGCACCTCATGTCCTCGCCCCCGGCCGCTGTCGACGCCGTGCGCGAGCTCGACCGGCGCAGCGACGGCGCAGCGCCGTGGGTGCAGGTCGCGCTGCAGGGGCCGCTGCGCTTCGCCTCCGCGGAGTCGGCACTGCGCGCGCTCGCCGGCATCGAGCCCGGGCCCGACCCGGTCGCGCTCGACGTCTCACGCGTCACGTCGGTCGACGACGTCGGGCGGCGGATGCTGCTCGAGGCGATCCGCCGCCTGAGCCTCGACGGTCACCGGGTCGTGCTCGTCGACCCCCGTGACGTGCTTCCCGATCCGGACGCCGGGGACGGCATCCGCCCGCAGGTGCGCACGACCCCGCCGCACGGCGAGGCGTGATCGGGCGCACGCGTCGATCG
>JBDIAP010000126.1:0-11361 GCA_039812485.1 Kineosphaera sp. | reverse complement strand
CTCAAGGAAGCCGCCGTTCCGCCCTACCGGCACCAAGCGCTGGCATACGCACGTTTGCTACTGGGCTCGTCCCACAATCATATCGATGAGAACGGGCATTGCCGTGGACGGATTGGGGCCGCGCCGCCCTGGGACGAGGTCCGGGTCGGCCTGGCGAGCGCGTTGGGCTGCACGCGGGTGCTCGCCGACGGGAAACGTCGGGCGCAGATGCTTACCGTCCAGCAGGCCTGCCCGGGCAATCCTGCGATCGAGTTCCACGCCCGTGACGTGGCCCCGGCGGTCATCCACGTGCCAGAGCAGCCAGATTTCGAACTTCGGGTTGCTCACGATCATGCCCAGCCCGGCATTCTTCGCGGACACAAGGGCGACGGGCAGTGAGACGTGGTCGTCGACATCGACGAGGCAGCAGCACCAGTCGTAGGGCTGACCTTCGCGCTCAGCCAACGCCATTCGGCGCCGCGCCTCGTCGACGACCTTCGCCGGGTCTTTCCCGACTCCGACCCGCTTGACCGTGACCGCAGCCTCGGCCCGGCTACGGAGTTCCTGCATCAGCAGCTCTATGTAGATCTGCTCAGTGACCTCGCCTTCTGTGACAACGAGCGCTCGCGCCTTGAGAAACCGGCGTGGTCGCCGAGACATCACGACACTCCAGCAGGCGAGTCGAGCAGGGTGTGCACGAGGCTTCGCGCCGGGCTGGGCACGCCGCCGTAGCGTCCGTCGAGATAGCGCTTCTCGATGTTGTCGTCCGCCCGGTTCGGGAAGTCCGACACCGAGAACAGCTCTGTGACGCCGTCAAGGGTTTTCTCGGTCAGCCATACCTGTGCAGGGGCGAGCCGGGCGCTACTCAGGGGGGACAGCACATGCGTGCCGTGACCGGTGAAGACGAGTTGCGCGCCACCGGGGTTGCTAGCGCGATCCTCGAACATGCCCACCAGCACATCTACGAGGTAGGGGTGCAACGCCGCGTCCAGTTCATCGACGACCAGCACCCCGCCGGCGCGCAGCATGTCGAGGGCGGCGGATGTGAGAGCCAGCCAGGCGACCGTGCCCGTACTCTCCTCGTCAACCGTCAACGTGCGGCCCGGCACCCCGGGTGCGCAGTGATGGCGGAAGTCGAGAGTCCGCACCATCGAGTCCGCAGCCTCGGGGGCCACCACGATGCGCGGCGCGTCGGGGTCGGTCGTGAGTTCATGAGCGCGCCGACGCGCCAGGGCGAAGATCTCATCGCGGATCCTCTGCAACTCAGGCGGCATCTCCTCCTCACGCAGGGTGACCGAGTCAATGCCGATATCCGCGATACGCAACATCGTGGCGATGCCGTCGAAGTCGACCTCACCGCTGGCCAGAGCGTCGATGAGCCCGCGCAGCCGACGTTCTCGGTCGTGGTCACCGACGCGGATGACGTCGAGGTCCTCCAGCAACGCCCGCCCGATCGGGGCGAGGACCGCGTGCTCCATGAGGACTGCCCGGGAGAGCAGCAGTTCACGTCGCGTGATGGCGCGCAGGGCAGCTGCCGCTGGAAAGCCTCTGGGCAGCGACACCTTGACGGCGCCCTCGACCATGTCACGCTTGAACAGCCGCTCGCGTCGCGTGGCGTAGAGCGCGTACAGGGTCTCCCGCTCGACACCCCGGTCTGAGATCTCGAACGCATAGTCGAAGCGCGTGGGTCCGTGGGTGACGTCGTCCAAGGCGACAGCGAACTCGTAGCTGCTCGTCTCAGTCAGGCATGCCGGATCCAACGCGAACGGCGCACGAGGCATCCGGGGCTGGGCCTGCCACGAGGTGCTGGACAAACGCAGAGCGCTCTGGGCGTAATCGAGGGCGTCGATCACAGCGCTCTTACCCGAGGCGTTCGCACCGAAGATCCCCGCCACCGGGAAGACGTGGTCCGACCAGGACTCGCCACGCGGGGGCTGAAGCCGAGTCAGCGTCGGGCGGGTCAGATCCAACTCCACCCGCTCGCGCAAGCTGCGGTGATTTCTCGCGGCGAACGACAGCAGCATCATGCTTGCAGTATGCACTGGAGAGACGATTCTCGCTGAGGTCCGACGTATACGCAATTCCCAGTGCCGTGTGGACGCATACGACGTGGCGGGCCAAGAGCGAGAGGGGTCGATCGGCAATTCGGCTCGAGTCAGGCATCTCAGGGATCGCGCTCAGACCCGAGCGCCCTTCGTGCGCACTACAGTTCGTGTCGAGCCGGACGATCGGGACTTCGGACACGACACCACCTCGCGGGGACGACGACACGATGACTGCACTGCTGCCCAGCCTTCAGGCCGAGCGGGTGCGGCGGAGCCTGGTCGACTACCTGTCGACGACGTTCGCTCTTGCCGACGCCGAGCCGCGGCGGGCGCTGGCGGAGTTCCTCGAAGACCCTGGCGACGGCATCTTCAAGGGGCCTTATGTGCGGCTGCGGTTGCCGTTCCGGCCCGCCGACGACGAGTGGCAGCAGCACCTCGACTGGCGACCACCGTTCGCGCCGTACCGGCACCAAGCGCAGGCCTACGCACGGCTGACCAGTAAATACCTCGGCCCCGAGATGCCGCGCCCGCTGCCGACGATCGTCACGACCGGCACCGGGTCCGGCAAGACCGAGGCGTTCCTGCATCCGATCCTCGACCACTGCGTGCGCGCCCGCCGCCGCGGCGAGACCGGCATGAAGGCACTCATCCTCTACCCGATGAACGCCCTCGCCGACGACCAGGCGCGGCGTCTCACCGACCTGCTCACCGCCGACGAGACCCTCAAGAGCGTCACCGCGGGCCTCTATACCGGCGACGCCCGCGAGGGACAGCCAGGGCAGGGGCGCACCCGCGTCTCTCCCGAGGGGCTCATCACCAACCGCTCCGTGCTGCGCGACGACCCACCCGACATCCTGCTGACCAACTACAAGATGCTCGACCAGCTTCTCCTGCGCCCCGAGGACCAACCCCTGTGGGCCAAGAGCTGGCAGAGCCTCACCTACCTCGTCCTCGACGAGTTCCACACCTACGACGGCGCCCAAGGCACCGACGTCGCCCTGCTGCTCCGCCGGCTCGGCATGGCCCTGCGCAGCCGCGTCCCCGCCGACTACCCCGACCGAGCCCTCTTCGACGGACGCCCCCTCGGCAAGATCACCCCCGTCGCCACATCGGCCACCCTCGGCGACAGCGGTGACCCCCGCGCCATGCTCGACTTCGCCACTCAGGTCTTCGACGAGGCCTTCACCCCCGACGCCGCGATCACCGAACATCGTGTCGACATCGAGAGCTTCACCGACGAAGCCCGACAAGCCGTCGACGAGCGGGGAGCGCGCAAACTCGACACCCTCCTCGCCGACGACCTCCACGAACTGGCCCGCATCGGCACCGATTCCGCAGGAGACACCACCGCGCTGCTCAGCGACCTCGGGCGAGTGCTCTACCGACCCGACGAGGACGACAACCTGCCTGACGTCGACCACACCACGCTCGTGCAGGCGCACGAGGGAGTGCAGCGACTCATCGACCTCGCCGGCAGCGCCCGCCACGTCGACGATCTGGCCCGCGACCTCTTCGCGACCGCCGCCCTCGACGACCTCGACACCGCACGCAAGGCCCTCATGACGATCCTCGCCGGGCTCAGCATCATCCGCCTTCGCGACCGCAACGCCGTCTCCGTCGACATCACCCTGTGGCTGCGCGAACTCACCCGCATCGACCGCGTCGTCTCCTCTGAGCCCGGCTTCCGCTGGAGCGACGACGGCACCGAACTCGCCACCGGCACGAGCGACGCCACAGCCGCTCTGCCGGCCGTATTCTGCCGCGCCTGCGGACGCTCCGGGTGGGGAGTCACCCTCAAGGCCACCGGCCGCGACCTCAGCGACCGCGACCAGCACGTCCGCCGCGACCACATGGCCGGCAGCGGCCGCTTCCGCGCGCTCCTGCACGCCCCCGGCGAAGCCGCCGCCGTCACCGCCGCCGCAGCGGCCGGCAGCGCCACCCCCGAGCAGGCCGCCCCCAACCTGCGGTGGCTCCACATGCCCCAGCGCACGATCCTGGCGCGCAAACCCGCCGACGACGACGAAGACCTTCTCGAAGGCCGAGTGCTCCCCGTCGTCATGCTCGATGGCGACACCGACGACATCGAAAAGCGCGCCCGCCGCGACGAATGCCCCTCCTGCGGCCGCGCCGACCAGATCCGCTTCCTCGGCAGCGCCATCGCCACCCTCCTGTCGGTCAGCCTGTCCACCCTCTTCGGCGACGCCCACGTCGACGCCGCCGAGAAGCGCGCCCTCGTCTTCACCGACTCCGTGCAGGACGCCGCCCACCGCGCCGGCTTCGTCGACCACCGCTCCCACGCGATGTCCCTGCGCACCGCCCTACGGCGGCCCCTCAGTGGGCGAATGTCCTTGCCCGACTGGGTCGCCGCCGCGATGCGAGCCGCCGAGAGTGACCCCTTCGCCCGCTACCGACTCGTCCCCGCAGCCCTCATGCACCAACCCCTCTTCGAGCCCTACTGGCACGCCGAGAGCTATGGCCGCGTCACCGCCAAGACCCGCGAGGCCGTGCGGCGACGCCTTCTCTTCGACGCCTCCCTCGAGATCGGACTCCAAACCACCTTCGGGCGCACCCTGGAGGGGACGGGTTCGGTCGCCGTCCACGTCTGGGCCGGACACGCCACCGAGCTCGTCGCCCTCGGGCGCACCGCCCTCGGCGACACCACGACCCAAACCCTCGACGGAGTCGGTGACGTCTCCGACGCTGAGATCGGCGCGTGGGTGCGGGGCGTGCTCGAACGGATGCGCCGCGACGGCGCGATCGATCACCCGTGGCTCACCACGTACGTCAAGGACGACGGCAACCGGCACTGGATCTGGGGTGGCCGCGCCCGTGACCAGGGCGCCCCGGCCTTCCCCCGGGGGCGTAGCGCGCCCGCGTTCCCCATCGTCGGCGGCAAGGTCGACGACCGCAGCACGTTCGTCCGCGTGACGTCCGCGCAGAGCTGGTACGCCCGATGGACCGCGAAGTGTCTGCACGTCAGCACAGGTCACGGCGCTTCTCTGATGAAGCAGCTCCTCGCGCGGCTCGCCGAGGCGACGGTGCTGTCGGAGACCCCAACGGTCGCCGGCGGCATCGCCTACGGCCTGATCCCCGACCGCGTCATGGTCACGCCGCTGAACGACGCGACGGTGCGCGAAGACACGACACTCCTCGTCTGCACGACATGTCGCTCGCCCCTGCCGGTCGCCACGAGCATCCGCGAACTGACCGGCGGTCCCTGCCACAACATGGGGTGCTCCGGCACGATGAAGGAGGCACAACGGGAGGCGGAGTCGTTCTACCGCACGCTCTTCACCGAATCCGACATGCGACGCGTCGACGCCCGTGAACACACGAGCCTGCTCGACCCCCGCGACCGTCGCGACATCGAAGCCGGCTTCAAGCGGTCCGAGCAGCGCCCCGGGGACCCCAACGTCCTCGTCGCCACCCCCACTCTCGAGATGGGCATCGACATCGGCGACCTGTCGACCGTCATGCTCGCTTCGCTGCCCGACTCCGTCGCGAAGTATCAGCAGCGTGTCGGCCGCGGCGGGCGGCTCACCGGCTCGTCGCTCTCCCTTGCCTACGTCACCGGGCGCGGCGACAACCTGCCCCGGTTGGGGGAGCCGTTGTCGATGATCAACGGCGCGGTCCGGCCGCCGGCCACCTACCTCGACGCCGAGGAGATCCTGCAGCGCCAGTTTCTCGCCTCCGTCATCGACACGATGGTCCGCGAGGGATACGCGGGGGTACCGCGCACCTCCGGGGAGGTCCTCGCGTCGGCCGACCCCGGCAGCCTGCTCGGTGACGTCATCGTCCGCGCCCGCGACGACGGGCGCCGACTGTTGAACACCTTCGTCGCCGGGTTTGCCGACCCGGACACACCCGGGGTCGCGGCCCTCAGCGCCTGGGTGCTCGGCGATCCTGCCGACTCAGGGGCGGCCCCCAGCGCGGAGGCGACGATTTGCCACGCCGTCGGCGAACACACCCGCGAGGTCGAAGGCCTGCGCCGACGCCGCCGCGAGATCGAAGACTCCATCCCGGCACTGCGCGAGCAGGCCGAGCGGACCGCCGCCACCGACGAGGACAAGCGCGCCCTCCGCTCCGCCGTCGCCGGGACGAAGCTCATGCGCAAGGTCATCGATCAACTCACCGGTGACACCTGGATCGCCGGGCTCGAGCTGCGCGGCCTGCTGCCCAACTACTCCCTCATCGACGACTCCGTGCAGCTCGACGCCCAGGTGTCGTGGATCGACCCCGAGACCCAGCAGTTCGACTCCGAGCCGATGGTCGTCGACCGCGGCTCCGCCCGCGCGCTCACCGAACTCGCACCGGGTGCCTACTTCTATGCGCACCGGCTGGAGATGCGGGTCGACGGGGTCGAGCTGGGTCAGGACGACGCGGATGTGCTCATGCACGCCGCGTGCGACCTCTGCGGGTATGTCGCGCAGCTCGACTCCCCGGACGACCTGTCTCCGCGAGTGTGCCCGCGGTGCGGCAGCGCCGGGATCGCCGAGACCGGCCAGCGCTTCGAGGCTGCCCGGCTCAAGCGCGTCTTCTCCGACATCCGGCGCGACGACGCGACGATCGACGACAACACCGACGAGCGCAAGCGCACCCGATTCGAGGTCGTGCCGGCCGTCGACTTCGACCCCTCACGGCGCGTCGGGCAGTGGTCGGTCGAGTCCATCGGTCTCGGCGTGGCCCACTACCGTCGGCTGCTCGTGCGGTGGTTCAACACGGGGCGTCAGGGCACGAGCCCCGCGACCATGCAGCTGGCCGGGTATGACGTGGCGGCTCGGCTGTTCCGGATCTGTGAGGCCTGCGGCAAGCTCGACAGCGGCGCCGGCGCCAACACGCCCCGGGAGCACCGCGCGTGGTGCCGACACCGGCCGTCCACGACGGAACACACCCGGTCACTCGCGCTGTCCCGCGAACTCGTGACCCAGGGCCTCGCGATCAGCCTGCCGCCGAGCGTTACCAGTGACATGCACAGCGTGCCGAGCCTCGCCGCGGCGCTGCGGCTCGGTCTCCGGGAGGTGATGGGCGGCGCTCCCGACCACCTGCGCGTCGAGGTCGTGCCGCACCCCCTGAGCGACGACGCCGGGCAGGTGCGCCAGGCGCTCTTCCTCCACGACACCGTGCCCGGCGGCACCGGCTACCTCACGGACCCGGCGAATCCCGACCGGCTGTGGGAGGTCTTCGTGCGCGCGGCGCACCAGCTCGAGCGGTGCGAGTGCGCCGACGAGGGGCGCGCCTGCTGCTACCGCTGCCTGGCCCCCTTCGGGCGGGAGGTCTACCGCGTCGACGCGCTGCGTGCCCTGCGGGCGCTGCTCGGGGTCGAGGCCGGCCGGCCCGTCGCGGATCTCGACCCTGGGGTGTGCGAATGGCACGTGAGTGCCGTGGCGCTCACGGCGTCGTCGGGTGAGTCGAAGCTGGAGCAGCAGTTCCGCGCGGAGTTCGCGCGGCGGATCGGCACCCACGCGACGGTCAAGACCACCCCGACGCCTCGTGGAGACGCCCTGACGATCACCGGGCTGGGTGACCGCGTCTGGCGCCTCGAGCCGCAGGTCGACATCGACGGATGCCGCCCCGACTTCGTCCTCAAGACCGCCGCGCTGCCACCGATCGCGATCTTCACCGACGGGCACGCCTTCCACGCGACGCCGATGCACAACCGGCTCGCCGACGATGCGCTCAAGCGCGAACGGTTGCGGGCCCAGGGCTACCGCGTGCTCAGCGTGACGTACGAGGACCTGGAGGCACCCGTGCCGCCGGCGTGGCTGCACATCGCAGTCCTCAGCGAGCTCATGAAGCGCGAGGCGGGCACACCCGGGTCGGGCATCTCGATGTCGGCGGCGAGAGAGCAGGAGGGTGGGCCGCTCACCCTCCTCCAGGGCGTCGTCCGCGACCCGGAGAGTACGCCGCGTGAACGGCTGGCCGACGCTCTCGCACTTTTTCTCGGGGCGCAGCCCGGCACCGCCCCGCTCGGATCGATCGGCGCCGGCGACGACCTCGTCTCCGTGGCCTGCGCGGATCTCCAGGGCAACGCTGTGCAGACCGCGTCGGAGCAGACTCTGCTGCTCTGCCGGTGGCCTCACCTCGTGTTCGCCGCGCGCATGGCCGAGACGGCCACGCAAGAGATGGCGCTCGTGCTCGACGACAGCGAATCCGCCGTCGCCGAGCCCGATCACGCCGAGGCGTGGCGGGAGTGGCTGCGGCTCTCCGACGTGCTGGCAATGTCGCAGATCAGCTACCGCATCACGACGCTGTCGGCTGAAGAGAGCGCTGGCCGGGCCGTCGCCAGAAGCGGCTCGGGTGACTCAGCGGCCGAGGGGGGACAGGCCCCCGAACTGCCGAACGGCTGGACCGAGGTCGACCTCTCCTTCACCGAGCCCATCGTCGTCGACCTCGCGCGGCTGCTGGCTGATGCCGGGATTCCCCCCGCCGAGGGGGGTGCGGAGATCGACGGCGGCTGGACGGTCGAGCTCGGTTGGCCGGATGCCGAGGTCGCCGTCGTCCTCGACGAGATGCCGGCGGATGACATCGCCGACATTCGCGCGAGTGGGTGGCAGGTCGTCGTCGCAGAGGGCGACGTCGGTGCCCTGGCTGCGACGGTCACCGCCGCTCTGGGTGGTCCCCCCGCGTAGGCCGACACCCAGAGACCGACACCGCGACCCGTCGATCCACACCTGTCGGCCCAGCGACGTGCGTGGCGTGATGAGATCGACCTACCCGCCACACCTCGTCCCTGCTCGTCACCCCGGAGGCGCCGATGCCCATGCTGATCCTGAGCAAGGTCAAGGACGGCCTCGACCCCTCGATGAAGAAGAAGGCCTACGCCTTCCTCGAGAAGCTACAGGAGAGCGACGAACCGCTCGGACTGCACATCGAGCCCATCGTCGGCAGCGTCGACCCTCGAGTGCGCACCGGCCGGGTCGACGACAAGTTCCGCTGCGTGCTCTTCAAGATCACCGCAGGCGACGAACCCGTCTACGTCGTCCACGGAATCTGGCCGCACGACAAGGCGAATTCGATCGCCGAACGCGTGCGCCTCTCGATGAACCCCATCAACGGCGTCCCCGAGGTCGAGCGAGTCATCGACGAGATCCGGGCCGAGGCGCAGGTCGCCACTCCGGCTCAGTCGACCCCTGAACCGGATCGGTCCTTTGAGCTTGCCGTTGCCCATGCCCCCACGTCGGACGTGCTCGTGCCGGAAGCCACCACGTCGATCGAGCCGGAGGCGGAGCATGCGCCGCGTTGGCCGGACGGGCTGACCACCGATGTGTTGCACGGCGAGCTGGGCATCGACGCCGAGCTGGCCGCGGCGGCGCTTGCGGCCCCGACGGACAGCGCCCTGGTCGACGTCCTGGATCGCGCCCGGGTCGACTGGCAGATCGACGCACTGCTCGACCTGGCGACCGGGACATCGGTGGATCAGGTGCGCAAGACGTTCCACCTCGACGAGCCCGTGCCCGTCGCGGCGGACGACGACGAGGACACGCGTCTGCTCAAGGCCCTCGAACACCCGGCGGCGCAGGCGTCGTTCGCCTGGATCGAGGACAACGCCGAGCTGCGCCGCATCATCGAGGCGGGCGACCTCGGCGCGTGGCGGCTCTTCCTCCACCCCGAACAGCGCGCCTACGTGGAGGGTGACCGGCGAGGGACGTTCCGCCTCTCGGGGGGCGCCGGCACCGGCAAGACGGTGGTCGCCATCCATCGTGCGCGGCACCTCGCCACACGGGACGCATCGGCTCGCATCCTGCTGACCACATTCACCCGGAACCTCGCGGACGATCTCGCGAGCGGCGTCCGCCAGCTCGACGACTCCATCGAGCTGCAGAGCAAGCTCGGTGTCCCTGGTATTCACGTCAAGGGCATCGACCAGGTGGCCTGGGCCGTCGTGCAGATGGCCCGCGACGGCATTGCGGACGCGGTCGCCGAGGTGCTCGGGGTTGCGCGAACGAACGTGCTCAAGGCGAGCCCCGACACGCTCTGGCAAGAGGCCATCGACGACGCCGGTGGCGACCTTCCGCGGGAGCTGGCGACGAGGGCGTTCCTCGAGGCGGAGTACACCCAGATCGTGCTGCCCAGCCGCATCACGTCTCCGACCGCGTACCTGCGCGCACGCCGCGTCGGGCGGGGCGTCGCGCTCGACCGGGCCAAGCGGGTCGCGGTGTGGAACGTCATCGAGGCGTATCGGGCCAAAGCGAGGGCGTTGGACTCCACGGACTTCGTCGAGAAGGCGGCCATCGCCGCTGCGTGGCTCGATGTGCGCGGGCAGCGACCGTTCGACCACGTCATCGTCGACGAAGCCCAAGACCTCGAACCCTCACGACTGCACCTGCTGCGTGCGCTCGTCGCCGAGGGGCCGAACGACCTTTTCATCTGCGAGGACTCGCATCAGCGGATCTACGGACAGAAGGTCGTGCTGTCGCACTGCGGCATCAACGTGCGCGGCGGGCGGTCGCGGCGACTGACCCTCAACTACCGCACGACGGCCCAGAACCTGAGCTGGGCGATGCGGGTGCTGTCCGGCGCCGACTGGACCGACCTGGAGGGCGAGGACGAGAAGCACACTTACCACTCGGCGCGCTCCGGGCCTGAGCCGCGGCTCGTACCGACCGGCTCGGTCAGCGAGGAACTCAAGGCTGCCAAGGATGTCCTCGTGTCCTGGCTTCCGGATGCTGCCCTGTCGCCGGAGGAAAACCGCCTCGCAGGCCGCGCGCCGACACCCGAGGCCATTGCCGTGCTCGTCCGCGACAAATACCGACGCGAAGCCGTCGTGAGCGGCCTGAGCGAATTGGGCTTCGAGGCACGCTCGGTGGACCGCGAATCCGTGCGACCGGGCAAGCCACTCGTCATGACGATGCACCGCGCCAAGGGCCTGGAGTTCACCCACGTCCTCCTCTTCGGAATCGCCGAGGGGGCAGTTCCGCGCTCGCTCAAGGACTACGACGTCAGCGAAGCCGACCGCGCGGACGCGCTGCTCCGCGAGCGCGCTCTCGTCTACGTGGCGTCCACACGCGCCCGAGACGTGCTGGCAGTGACGTGGTCAGGAGAAAAGTCACAATTCCTGGTGTAAGGAGAGATCAATCACGCTGACGCGTCAGTTTTCGCCGGGACTCCGCGACTCGTACTCCGACGGTTTGACCTGACTCGTGCCACCGGGGTGTGTCACGGGGGCGTGGGCCTTGCATCGGGCTGGGGCCGGGCGGCTGGCGAGCAGCTGGGATCCGCCAGAGGGCGTGCACTGGCTGCCTCCGAGGCCGATCGTGGCATGTACACGCTGTACATGGAGGTTGAGCGGATGCCTATCGCTGAGTACGACACCGTCACGGAGGCCCGTAAGGGCCTG
>JBDIAP010000125.1:0-11436 GCA_039812485.1 Kineosphaera sp. | reverse complement strand
GGCCGGGATGCCCGCGCGCCGCGGGCTGCTGTGCCGGCCCTTCCTCACGCTGGGCCGCGAGGTCACCGAGCAGGCGTGCGCGCACCAGGGTCTCGTGCCGTGGGTCGACCCGCACAACGCCGACGAGCGCTTCGCCCGGGTGCGGGCCCGGCGCCTCGTCGCCGCGCTCGAGGCGGAGCTCGGGCCCGGTGTCGCCGCCGCGCTCGCGCGCAGCGCGGACCTGCTACGGGCCGACGATGCGGCGCTGACCGGCTATGCCCACGACGCTCTCGCGGCGCTGCGAGCCGAACCCGACGACCCGCTCGGTCCGTGGCCCGTGGGCCCGCTGCGCGACCTGCCGCCGGCGGCGCGCGGGCGCGTGCTGCGCCTGCTGGGCGCCCGGGCGGGCACCGGCGCGCTGGGCAGCGCGCACGTCAGGGCCCTCGAGGCGCTCGTCGCCGACCCCGCCCACGGCCCGGTCGCCCTGCCCGGAGGCTGGGTCGCGCGGCGGCGGGCGGGGCGGATCGGGCTCCTGCCACCCGGTCAGGTTGAATAGCCTGCGTCGTGAGGGGCCCGCCGACCCGGCGGGGTCAGGCCCGGCGGCGGGCACCAGGCGAGGCAGGAGAGCGACGTGGACGCTGAGCACATGGGGTCGGACCTGGAGAAGGTCCTCCTGACGCAGGAACAGATCTGGGAGCGTCTCGACGAGCTCGCGGCGCAGATCTGGGCCGACTACGAGGGCAAGGACCTCCTGCTCGTGGGAGTGCTCAAGGGCGCGGTGCTCGTCATGTCCGACCTCATGCGGGCCCTGCCCGGCACGGCACCGATGGACTGGATGGCGGTCTCGTCCTACGGGTCGGGCACGAAGTCGTCCGGCGTCGTGCGCATCCTCAAGGACCTCGACACCGACATCACCGACAAGCACGTGCTCATCGTCGAGGACATCGTCGACTCCGGGCTCACGCTGAGCTGGATCAAGGCCAACCTCGCGTCCCGGCACGCCGCGTCGGTCGAGGTGTGCACGCTGCTGCGCAAGCCGGACGCGGCGAAGGTGTCGGTCGACGTGCGTTACGTGGGATTCGACATCCCCAACGAGTTCGTCGTCGGATACGGGCTGGACTACGCCGAGAAATACCGCAACCTGCGGTGTGTCGGCACACTGGCCCCACACGTCTACTCGTGACACTCAGCCGCTGAACAACACTCAGCCGCTGAACACCCACCCGGCGGGTCGGGCGCCGGGCGCCGGGAGCGGCGGCCGACCCACGGCACTGGGCATGCTGGACGTGCAGGAACACCCCGCCGCACGTGGGCGTTGCGACATGGTGGGTCGTCGGCCTACCGACGAACGGACGATCAGGAAGGACGGGGCCGGCTCGCCCCGACACATCGATGGACTTCAAGCGGATTCTCAAGCAACCACTGGTGTGGGTGCTGCTCGTGTTCGTGGGTCTCATGCTGGTGCTCAACCTCACCAGCGACACCGAATATCAGCGCGTCGACACCTCCCAGGCGGTCAAGCTCATCAACGACGGGCAGGTGCAGTCGGCGGAGTTCAAGGACGACGACCGCATCGACCTCACGCTGAAGACTCCGCAAAACGTCGGTGAGGCACAGAACGTCCAGAAGGTCTATTCGCTGTATGTGCCCCAGCGCGGCGAATACCTGACCCAGCTCGTGCGCGACAAACTGCCGCCGGGGGGATACAACGACGCGCCGCCGCAGAGCACGTGGCTCGGCACGCTCTTCATGAGCCTGCTGCCGATCATCATCATCGTCGCGATCTTCTGGTTCTTCCTCAGCCAGATGCAGGGCGGCGGCAGCAAGGTCATGCAGTTCGGCAAGTCGCGGGCCAAGCTCGCGAGCAAGGACATGCCGAAGGTGACCTTCGCCGACGTCGCCGGTGCCGACGAGGCTGTCGAAGAGCTCACCGAGATCAAGGAATTCCTCTCGGAGCCGGGCAAATTCCAGGCCGTCGGCGCCAAGATCCCCAAGGGTGTGCTGCTCTATGGCCCGCCCGGCACCGGCAAGACGCTGCTCGCGCGGGCCGTCGCGGGCGAGGCCGGGGTGCCCTTCTACTCGATCTCCGGGTCGGACTTCGTCGAAATGTTCGTCGGTGTCGGCGCGAGCCGCGTGCGTGACCTCTTCGAGCAGGCCAAGCAGAACAGCCCCGCGATCGTCTTCGTCGACGAGATCGACGCCGTGGGCCGCCACCGCGGCGCGGGCCTCGGTGGCGGGCACGACGAGCGAGAGCAGACGCTCAACCAGCTGCTCGTCGAGATGGACGGCTTCGACGTCAAGACGAATGTCATCCTCATCGCCGCGACCAACCGGCCCGACATCCTCGACCCGGCGCTGCTGCGGCCCGGCCGCTTCGACCGCCAGATCGCCGTCGAGGCCCCCGACATGATCGGGCGGCACCGCATCCTCGAGGTGCACGGCCGCGGCAAGCCGCTCGCCGAGGGCGTCGACCTGCTCGCCGTCGCCCGCCGCACGCCCGGCTTCACCGGCGCCGACCTGGCCAACGTGCTCAACGAGGCCGCGCTGCTCACCGCGCGCAGCAACGCCCAGCTCATCGACGACCGCGCGCTCGACGAGGCCATCGACCGCGTCGTCGCGGGCCCGCAGAAGCGCACGCGCATCATGAGCGCCAAGGAGAAGAAGATCACCGCCTATCACGAGGGCGGCCACGCGCTCGTCGCCGCGGCGATGAACCACACCGACCCCGTGAGCAAGGTGACGATCCTGCCGCGCGGGCGCGCGCTGGGCTACACGATGGTGCTCCCCAGCGACGACAAGTATTCGACGACGCGCAACGAGATGCTCGACCAGCTGGCCTACGCCCTCGGTGGCCGCGTCGCCGAGGAGATGATCTTCCACGACCCGACGTCGGGCGCCGCGAACGACATCGAGAAGGCGACCGGCCTGGCCCGCAAGATGATCACCCAGTTCGGCATGAGCGAACGCATCGGCGCGGTCAAGCTCGGTCAGGGGCAGGGTGAGGTCTTCCTCGGCCGCGACATGGGCCACGAGCGCGACTACTCCGAAGGGCTGGCCGCCGTCGTCGACGAGGAGACGCGGCGACTCATCGAGGCCGCTCACGACGAGGCCTGGCACGCCCTCAACGACAACCGCGACGTGCTCGACCGGCTCGTGCTCGAGCTGCTCGAGAAGGAGACGCTGGGCGCCGAGGCCCTCGCGCAGATCTTCGCCGACGTGCGCAAACGTCCGGTGCGCCCGGTCTGGCTCTCCAGCGACCGCCGCGCGGTCAGCGAGATGCCGCCCGTGCTCACACCGGCCGAGCGAGCCGCGCTCGAGCGGGGTGACGACCCGGCCGCTCTCGACGCCGACCACGAGGAACACCCGCCGGCCGAGACGATCGAGATCCCCGGGGGCGGTCGTGTCGACCCTGCCGGCGGCTGAGGATCGGCCGCTCGCCGTCGACCGGCCACGCGTCGAGGCGGCCGTTCGCGAGCTCCTGCTCGCGATCGGCGAAGACCCCGACCGCGACGGGCTGCGGGACACGCCGGCGCGCGTGGCCCGCAGCTACGAGGAGATCTTCGCCGGGCTGAGCCAGGATCCGGCGCAGGTGCTCGCCAAACAGTTCGAGATCGACCACGACGAGCTCGTCATCGTGCGGGACATCGAGGTCTACAGCACGTGCGAGCACCACCTCGTGCCCTTCCACGGCGTGGCCCACATCGGCTACATCCCGGCCAAGGACGGTCGCGTCACCGGCCTGAGCAAGCTGGCCCGGCTCGTCGATGTCTTCGCGCGCCGGCCGCAGGTGCAGGAGCGGCTGACGACCCAGGTCGCCGACGCCCTCGTCGAGCATCTGCAGGCCCGCGGCGTCATCGTCGTCGTCGAATGCGAACACCTGTGTATGTCGATGCGCGGCGTGCGCAAGCCGGGCGCCCGCACGATCACCTCGGCCGTGCGTGGCATCCTGCACCGTCCCGAGACGCGTGCGGAGGCGATGAGCCTGCTGCTGCACGGGTCTCGCGGCTGATCGGGAGGTCCAGTGGTGAGCACTTCGACGAGCGTTCCGGGGCCTGCCGGGGCCCGCGGCGCCGCGGGGGCACGGCAGGAGGCCTGCGGCGTGCCGCTCATCATGGGCGTCGTCAACGTGACCCCGGACTCGTTCAGCGACGGCGGACGCTGGTTCAGCGAGGCCCAAGCGATCGCCCACGGGGTGGGGCTCGCCGCGGACGGCGCCGCGATCCTCGACATCGGCGGCGAGTCCACCCGGCCCGGTGCCGGCCGCCCGGACCTGCGAGAGGAGTTGCGCCGCACGATCGGCGTCATCCGCAGGCTGCACGACGACCCGGGCATCGAGGCGAGACTGTCCATCGACACCATGCGGGCCGCCGTCGCCGCGGCGGCGATCGAGGCGGGCGCGACCATCGTCAACGACGTCAGCGGCGGGCTCGCCGACCCCGACATGGCCCGCGTCGTCGCCGACGCCGGCGTCGACTACGTGGCGATGCACTGGCGGGGACACAGCGTCGACATGCAGTCGCGCGCCGTCTACGGCGATGTCGTCGCCGAAGTCACGGGCGAGCTCATGGCGCGGGTCGACGCGCTGACCGCGGCCGGTGTCGCGCCGGAACGCATCATCCTCGACCCCGGCCTGGGCTTCGCCAAGCTCGGCGAACACAACTGGACGCTGCTCGGGCACCTCGACGCGCTCGTCGCCACCGGGCATCGCGTGCTCATCGGGGCGTCGCGCAAGGCGTTCCTCGGCCAGCTCGAGGCCGACGCGCACGGCACGCCGGCGCCGCCCGACCGGCGTGAGGTCGCCACGGCGGGCATCACGCTGCTCTGCGCGCAGGCCGGCGTGTGGTGCGTGCGGGTGCACGACGTGCTCATGTCGCGCAGCGTGCTGCGCGTCGCCTCCGCAGTGCGCCACTACTCGACCGGGGGCGGCATCGCGCCCGCCGGTGGCCAGCGGGCGGTCGGTGCGACCGAGGGCGGCGCGCAGGTGCACGGCGCCGGGGTGGGGGTCGAGGCGTGACCGTCGTGGGACGTGAGAAGGCCGACCTCATCGTCGTGCGGGGCGTGCGCGCCCTCGGGCGACACGGGGTGCTGCCGCAGGAGAAGAGTGACGCCCAGCCGTTCGTCGTCGATCTCGACCTCGAGGTCGACCTGAGCTGGGCCGGTGCCGCCGATACGCTCGCCGACACCGTCAGCTATGCCGACGTCGCGGCCGCCGTCGTGGCCCGCCTCACCGGTGTGTCCGTCGACCTCATCGAGACCCTGGCCCACCGGATCGCGGCCGACGCGCTGACGCACGAGCTCGTCGAGGCCGTCACAGTGACCGTGCACAAGCCGCAGGCGCCGGTCGGCGTGGCGTTCGGCGACGTCGGCGTGCGGGTCCGCCGCGGCCAGCGCCGCCTGGCCGTCGTCGCGCTCGGTGCGAATCTGCCCGGGGCGCCGGCGGACTGCGCGCAGACGCTCGCGTCGGCGGCGTCGGGGCTCGACGGGCTGCCCGGCACGCGGCTCGTGGCGCTCTCACCCCTGGTGGAGTCCGACGCAGTGACCCTGGCGAAGGCGACCGCCGGGCCCGACCCGGGCTACCTCAACGCCGTCGCCGTCGTGCAGACCGACCTGCATCCGCGCACGCTCCTCGCGGCCCTGCACGAGCTGGAGTCCGAGCACGGACGTGAGCGCGAAGAGCGTTGGGCCCCAAGGACTTTGGATCTGGACCTGATCGACGTGCGGGCCGCTGACGCGCGCGCCGGCCAGACCGACGCCTCCGGCCTCGGGGTGTCGATGCGCCTGGGTGGCTCGGCTGCTTCGCCTGGCTCGGGCGCGGCCCGTGGTCTGCCGACGCTGCCGCACCCGCGCGCCATCGAGCGCGACTTCGTGCTCGCCCCTTGGGCGCAGGTGGACCCGCGCGGGGCGCACCGGTTCGTCGCGGAGCACGCGCTGCCCGATCGCGGCGGCATCGGGCCGCACGCGGCCGCGCCGGCCGCCGCCCTCCTCGTCGGCGCCGATCTGCGTCCCGGGCCGCCCTGGCCGCCCGCGGTCCGGCGTTTCGTGCGGTGCCTCGGCGACCCGCCCGCGCGCGCGGGCACGACGGACCTGCGGGGCGACGACGGGGAGCGGCCATGAGCCTGCGCGAGCACGGACTGCGACCGCGCGACGTCGTGACCGTCGGCATCACGGCGGCGGCGCTCGCCTACGTGGTGCTGAGCTGGTGGTTCCGACGCGGCGCGACGCTGCCGCCGGTGACGTGGCTCGTCGCGCCCGTGCTGCTCGTGGCAGCCGGCGGTCTCGTCGTCGCCGGCCGCAGCGTGCGCGCGACCATCCGCGGCACCGCCACACGGCCGGTGGAGGTGCTGGCCGCCTATCGCATCCTGCGGCTCGCGCAGGCCTGCGCCCTGACCGGTGCGCTCGTCACCGGGGTCTACCTCGCCTACGCCGGGGTGGCGCTGCCCGACGTCGATGCCGCGTCGGTGCGCTCGGCGGTGCTGTCGGCCGTCGGTGTGGCCGGCAGCGGCGTGTTGCTCGCCGGGGCGGGGCTGTGGGTGCAGGCCATGTGTCGCATCGACCGGCCGCGGGCCGACGACCAGGAGCCGGGCGCGCCCGATTCCGACGACCGATGACCCAAGGGGCGGGGCGCCCGATGAGCCAGTGAGCGGGGTGCCTCGGGCGGGTGCGTAGCGGCCGCGGGTGGGCCCGCAGAGCCGGCCGACGCGGACCCCGCTCCACGAGAGCGCCAAGAAAGTGTCAAGAAGCCGACATCGACGTGTCGGTCACGCGTCGGCTGGGTACCGTCGATCCATGCAGCCGCAGTCCGAACGACCGGCGCGACTGGATGTCGCGGTCGTGTCCGCCGGCCGGGTGGGCGCCGTCCTCGGAGCCGCGCTCAACGCCGCGGGCCATCGCGTCGTCGCGGCCAGCGGGGTCTCCGACGCCTCGCTGCGCCGGGCGCGCATCCTCCTGCCGGAGGTGCCGCTGCTGCCCGTGCAGGAATGCGTCGCGCGCGCCGAGCTGCTCGTGCTCGCCGTGCCGGATGCCGTGTTGCCCGACCTCGTGCTCGGGCTCACCCAGGTGCGGGCGTGGCAGGCGGGTCAGATCGTCGTGCACACGAGCGCGCGCTACGGCCCGCAGGTGTTGGAGCCGGCGCTGGAGCAGCACGTGCTGCCCATCGCCCTGCACCCGGCGATGCGCTTCTCCGGCACCCCCGTCGACCTCGAGCGGCTGCCGGACGCGTGCTTCGCCGTGACCTGCGCGACGGCCCTGCGGCCCATCGGCGAGGCGTTGACGATCGAGCTCGGCGGCGAGCCGATCTGGGTGCCGGAGTCGGCGCGGGCTCGCTACGCCGCGGCGGTCTCGCACGCGGTCGACCATCTCTCGGTCGTCGTCGAGCAGGCCGCGGAGCTGCTGGCGCTCAGCGAGGTCGTCGGCGGTCGAAGACTGCTCGCCACCCTCATGCTCACCGCCCTGGAGCTGACGTTGCGCCAGGACGACGACGCCGGCCGCCTCGCGGCGCTCTCGGACCCCGAGGCCCTGCGCGCCGACCTCGACACCCTGCACCAGAGCGCCCCCGACTCGCGGGCCGTGCACCTGGCGATGGCGCGGGCGGCGGCCTCCCGGGCGCTCGCCGCGGGCATCCTGCCGCCGTCGACCTTCGACGATCTGCTCGACCTGCTGACCTCGCCCCCCGGAGGCGGCTGAGGGTCGGGGATTAGGCTGGCGGCACGTCGGCGGGCGACGCAGCAGTGGAGGTGCTTGGAGATGGACCAGATCTGGGCCATTGTTATCGCGATTGTCCCCTCCCTGGGGATCGGCTTCTTGTTCTACAAGATCATCCGGGCCATCGTGGAGTCCGATCGCAATGAGCGGCTCGCGCATTCTCGCTGGGAGGCGGAACAGGATGCCCGCGCCGCGCGTTTGGAATCCCCTCACACGCACTCGGCACCTCAGGCGACCGACACGAATTAGAGCCCCCCGGCCCATGCCGGGATGTCGGTCATCGAAGTGGCCCGGCGATCGGGCGGCGACATCCGTCGACATCCCGAACATAGATTGAGTGGGTCGCTTTTCTTTGCCGGGCTCTTTCCACTACTCTGATGTGCGTCCCAGGGTGTCGCGCCGGTCGGTCGATGTCCTATTCATGTTCGAAATGCAGACGGAGTGTCAGATGGCTCAGCGGGTGCAGGTGCTTCTCGTCGACGACCTCGACGGTGGAGTTGCCGATGAGACGATTTCGTTCGGTCTGGACGGTGTCTCTTACGAGATCGACTTGTCGAAGTCGAACGCCGGCAAGCTGCGCGACGCTTTCGGTGAGTGGACCGGTCACGCCCGCCGGGCCGGCGGTCGTCGGGCCACCGGGCGTCGACCCGCGACCGTGGCCGGTCGCCGCCAGGATCTCAACCAGATTCGTGAATGGGGTCGCGCCAACGGATTCAAGGTGAGCGACCGTGGCCGAGTTTCCGGAGAACTGCAGGACGCCTACGACAAGGCGCACGGCTGAGCACCCCTCGAACGCACGCGCACAGGGCCGTCCCCACTGGGGACGGCCCTTTCGACATGCCGAGGTCAGCCTGATTCCATGAGATCGCCGAACCGCGCCAGCCGGTCGAGCACCTGCGCCGGAGAGAGCTGACCGAGCACGTCGACCTCCCTGCCGGCCGCGTCCTGCACCTCATCCCACGTGCGGGGCGCCGCGACCGTCGGCCGGCCGCCGCGGCCCCGCAGCGAATACGGGCAGATCGTCGTCTTCGCCCGCGTGTTCTGACTCCAGTCGAGCAGCACCTTGCCCGGGCGCAGCGTCTTCGTCATGCGCGCGACGACGATCTCGGGATGTGCGGCCGCGAGGGTCTGCGCGAGGCCCTGCGCGAGGGCCCTGGTGGAGTCCGCGTCGCGCAGGTCGGGGGTGTCGACATACAGCTGCATGCCCTTGTTGCCGCTCGTCACGGGCACGATCCGGCGGCCGGGCAGCACCGCGTCCAGCCCCTCGCGCACGAGGAGGGCGACCTGGGCGCACTCCGGGAGTCCGGCGGGCGGCCCCGGGTCGAGGTCGACAACGAGGCGATCGGGCACGAGCGGCGTGCCGTCGGGGGCGACGCGCCACTGGTGCACGTGCAGCTCGAGGGCCGACAGGTTGGTGGCCCACACGAGACCCGCGAGGTCGTCGATGACGGGATAGACGACCCGCTCGTCGTGCCGGCGGGAGGAGTGCGACTCGATCGTCACGCGCCGCAGCCACGCCGGGGCGCCCGCGGGCACGTTCTTCTCGAAGAAGGACTCCCCGCCCGTGCCGTGCGGCCAGCGCACGCGGGTCACGAGCCGGTCGCGCAGCTGGGTGAGCAGCGCCGGCGCGACCGCGGTGACGTATTGCAGCACTTCGGCCTTCGTCGTGCCGGACGTCGGATAGAGCACCTTGCCCAGGTTCGTCAGCGCCAGGCGGCGGCCGTCGACGTCGACGACCGTGCGCTCCGGCTGGTCGGGCTTCTGCTCAGGCATCGCGCGTCTCCCGCAGGTCGTCGGGCACGAGGTCGCCGCGCAGCCCGACGAACGTCGGCTGCCGCAGCCGCGCCTGGGCGTCGGCGCCGCCACCGACCACGTGCCCGGCCGCGCCGAGCGAGCGCACGTCGGCGACGAGGCGCGGCTCGACCCAGCGGGTGCCGACCGCATCGACCGGTGGCGGTGGGGACTCGAACGGGCACGTGTCGGTCGCCAGCTCCAGCAGCCGGGGTAGCACGACCGCGGCCTGAGCCGGGCCGAGACCGCTGCCGACGCGCCCCACAAAACGCCAGCCGCGTCCTGCCGGCCCGGCCGGCAGACCCACGAGCAGCGCGCCCAGGCCGGCGCCGGTCGTCGACTCCGGTCGCCAGCCGCCGACGACGACCGAGACCGTCGGGCGATGCGCCACCTTGCGCCAGGCGGCGCTCCGCCTGCCCGCCTCGTAGCCGGAGTCGACCCGCTTGCTGACGACCCCCTCCAGCCCCTGCTCGCGGGTGGCCCGCACGAGCGCCTCGCCGTCGGGATAGACCGGAGAGAGGACCACCCGCGGCCCCGGCACCTCGAGGCTCTCCAGCAGCGCCCGACGATCGCGCAGCGGCAGCCGGGTGAGGTCGTGCCCGTCGAGGCGCAGCACGTCGAACACCATGTAGGTGACGGGCCGCGCGGCCGCCAGGCGCCGGGCCAGGGCGGGTCGGGCGTGGATGCGCTCGATGAGCCGCGTGAACGAGGGAACCCCGCCGTCGAGGCTGACGACCTCGCCGTCGAGCAACACGTCGGGGTGCAGCCGGGCGAGCTCGTCGAGCTCGGGGAACCGGGCCGTGGCGTCGGCCCCCGTGCGGGTCGCCAGGCGCAGCCGACCGTCGTGGACGTCTGCGAGGATCCGCATCCCGTCCCACTTGATCTCGTGCAGCCAGCCCGGCCCGCTCGGCGCGCTGTCCGCCGCGGTCGCGAGCATCGCCTTCATCACCCGATCATGACGCACCGTCGGCGGGCGCCCGCCCTTCGCCTCGCGGGCCGGCCGCCCGCGGATCGCTCGGCTCGGGCTGTCCTCGGGGATGTCGTGGCGCTGGCATCGACCCACCCGGTGGGCGATGCTTGGTCGGGTCGTCGGCGCGCCGGGCGCCGGGCGGACGGGCGAAGGGGTGAGCCATGCGGGCGATGTGGAAGGGCGCGGTGTCGTTCGGGCTGGTCAGCGTGCCCGTGCGGCTCTACAGCGCGACCGAGAGTCACGACCTGCAGTTTCGGCAGGTGCGGGCGAGCGACGGCTCGCGGATCCGCTACCGGCGGGTCGCCGAGGCGGACGGACAGGAGGTCGCCTACCGCGATATCGCGAAAGGGTATGAGACCGACGACGGGCGCATGGTGATCCTCACGGAGGACGACCTGGCCTCGCTGCCGAGCCGCAGCTCCAAGGAGATCTCCGTCGAGAAGTTCGTGCCCGCCGACGAGATCGACCCGATCATGCTCGACCGGTCCTACTACCTGGAGCCCGACCCGGCGGCGGTCAAGCCCTACGCGCTGCTGCGGGAGGCGCTGCGCGAGTCCGACCGCGTGGCGGTCGTCACGGTCTCGGTGCGCACGCGGCTGACCACGGCGGTCCTCCGGGTGCGCGGCGACGTCATCGTCATGCAGACGATGCTGTGGCCCGACGAGGTGCGGGCGGCGGACTTCCCCGTGCTCGAGGACGTGCCCGAGCCCAAACCGGCCGAGACGGCGATGGCGGCGATGCTCGTCGACTCGATGGCCGGCGACTTCACCCCCGACGAATACGAGGACGACTACAGCCAGGCGGTCGAGGCGCTCGTGGCGGCGAAGCTCTCGGGCGGTGAGAGCGTCGAGGCGCCCGCCGAGCCGGACGAGGGCGCCGAGGTCGTGGACCTCCTCGCGGCGCTGCAGCAGTCGGTCGAGCGTGCCAAGGCCACCCGCGCCTCGGGCCCGGGATCGGCCGCGTCGGCCCGCGCCGACAGCGACGACGAGGACGAC
>JBDIAP010000124.1:0-11476 GCA_039812485.1 Kineosphaera sp. | reverse complement strand
CGACGGCGCCGACACCGACCCGGACTCGCGCCCGACACGACCGACCACAGCCGCGAACGACACCGAAAGGCCCGGCCATGACGCGCCGCATCCTGCTCGCTCCGACCAGCCACGACGCGGGCCTGTCCACGACGTGCCTGGGGCTCATCCACGCCCTCGACGAGCGCGGCATCGACGTCGGCTACCTCAAGCCGCTCGCGCAGGACACCCACGGGCACCCCGACCACACGGCTGAGCTCGTGAAGCTCGTCACCGACCTGCGCCCCCCGGAGCCGATCTCGGCCGCCGAGACGGGGCGGGCCGTCGCCCGCGGCCACGACGACGACCTCATGGAGCGGGTGCTGGCGCTCGGCGAGCGGGTGCTCGCCGACCACGACGTCGTCGTCATCGAGGGGCTCGTGCCGACCGATGAGCACCCCCACTCGGGCCGGATCAACGCGGCGCTGGCCACGTCGCTCGACGCGGAGGTCGTGCTCGTCGCCTCCGCCCAAGGGCACAGTGTCGAGGACCTCACCTCGGTCATGGTCGGCGCCGAGGACAGCTACCGGGTCGGCGGCGAGATCAGCCGGGTCATCGGCGCGGTGCTGACCCGCGTGCCGATGGACGGCTCCGGCCAGCCGGTCGAGGCCTACCGCGACTCCCTCGCCAAGCACGGCATCGGCCTCGTCGGCGCGGTGCCCTACCTCGAGGACGTCACGTGGCCCCGCGTGCGTGACATGGTGCGGGAGCTGGGGCTCGAGGTGCTCAACGAGGGTGACCTCGACCGCCGCATCCGCGATCACGCGATCCTGGCGCAGGCCGTCCTCGGGGTGCTGCCGGTGCTCACGGAGGGGCGGCTCGTCGTCGTGCCCGGTGACCGCCACGACGTGCTGCTCGCGACCTGCCTGGCCGCGATGAACGGCACCCGCCTGGCCGGCATGGTGCTCACCGCCGGCCTGCGACCCGACCCCGAGCTGCTGCGCCTGTGCCGACCGGCGCTCGCGACCGGCCTGCCGATGATGCTGGCCAAGGGGCAGACCTTCGACACCGCCAACCGCGTCATCGGCATGGACACGAGCATCGCCGCCGACGACGAGCCCCGCACCCAACTCGTCATGCAGCTGGCCGCCGACAACTTCAACGAGGACTGGCTCGCGAGCCTGCAGGCGGGGTCCGCGTCGCGTCGGCTGTCGCCGGCCGCGTTCCGCCGGGAGCTGACGCAGCGCTCGCGGCGCGCCGACAAGCGGATCGTGCTGCCCGAGGGCGCGGAGCCGCGCACGGTCGCGGCCGCGATCCGCTGCGCCGAGAAGGGTGTGGCCCGCTGCGTGCTGCTCGCCACGCGCGAGGAGGTCGAGCAGGTCGCCGCCGGACTCGGCGTGACGCTGCCCGAGAGCATCGAGATCATCGACCCCGTCGAGGCCGCCCCCCGCTACGTCGACGCGCTCGTCGAGCGTCGCCAGAAGAAGGGCATGACGCCGCAGATCGCGGCCGACCAGCTCACCGACACGGTCGTGCTCGGCACGATGATGGTGCACGTCGGCGAGGTCGACGGTCTCGTCAGCGGCGCGGTGCACACGACGGCCAACACCGTGCGCCCCGCGCTGCAGATCCTCGGCACCAAGCCCGGCGCCAAGCTCGTCAGCTCGGTGTTCTTCATGGGGCTGCCCGACGAGGTCGTCGTCTACGGCGACTGCGCGATCAACCCCGATCCCAACGCCGAGGAACTCGCCGACATCGCGATCCAGTCGGCCGACTCGGCGCGCGCGTTCGGCATCGAGCCGCGCGTGGCGATGATCTCGTTCTCCACGGGCAGCTCGGGCGCCGGCGCCGACGTCGAGAAGGTCGCCCGCGCGACCCAGCTCGTGCGGGAGCAGCGCCCCGACATCCTCGTCGACGGCCCGCTGCAATACGACGCGGCGACCACCGCCTCCGTCGCCAGGTCGAAGGCCCCCGACTCCCAGGTCGCGGGCAGGGCGAACGTCTTCATCTTCCCCGACCTCAACACGGGCAACACGACCTACAAGGCCGTGCAGCGCTCCGCGTCGGTGATCTCGGTCGGCCCGATGCTGCAGGGCATCGCCGCCCCGGTCAACGACCTGTCGCGCGGGGCACTCGTCGAGGACATCGAATACACGATCGCCCTGACAGCGATCCAGGCGGCGGCGCAGTAGGGTGACCCGGCGCGTCGGAGGCGGCGAAGACGGTCCCGCACCCGACGCATCCGGCCGAGCAGGAGGGGCAGCTGGCCCGGGCGGTGGTCCTCGCCTACGACCTCGACCTGCCGCTGGCCGACTCGCGCAGGGCCGGCCGGATCTCGACACGCGCCGGCACAGGCCTCAGAAGTACCACGGGAACGGCGACCAGTCGGGGTCGCGCTTCTGGAGGAACTGGTCGCGGCCCTCGACGGCCTCGTCGGTCATGTAGGCCAGTCGGGTCGCCTCGCCGGCGAAGACCTGCTGGCCCATGAGGCCGTCGTCGACGAGGTTGAACGCGAACTTCAGCATGCGCTGGGCCTGTGGGGACTTGCCGAGGATCTCGCGGGCGACCTCGATGGCCGTGGACTCGAGCTCGTCATGGGCGGCGACGAGGTTGACGGCTCCCATGCGGTGCATGTCGTCGGCCGAATAGGTGCGCCCGAGGAAGAAGATCTCGCGGGCGAACTTCTGCCCGACCATCCGCGCGAGGTAGGCCGAGCCGTAGCCGGCGTCGAACGAGCCGACGTCGGCATCGGTCTGCTTGAAGCGGGCGTGCTCACGCGAGGCGATCGTCAGGTCGGACACGACGTGCAGGCTGTGCCCGCCGCCGGCGGCCCAGCCGCCGACGAGCGCGACGACGACCTTGGGCATCGTGCGCATGAGCCGCTGCACCTCGAGGATGTGCAGCCGCCCGCCCTCGGCCTTGACCCGTGCCTCGTCGACGCTGCTCGCGGACTCGTCGCCGGCGGCAGTGGCGTCGTCGGTCGCGTATTGATAGCCCGAGCGCCCCCGGATCCGCTGATCGCCGCCGGAGCAGAACGACCACTTGCCCGCCGCGCCCGTGCCCCGCGGCCCCGGACCGTTGCCGGTGAGCAGCACGACCCCGACGTCCGGCGTCATGCGCGCGTGGTCGAGCGCGCGATAGAGCTCGTCGACCGTGTGCGGCCGGAACGCGTTGAGCACCTCGGGCCGGTCGAAGGCGATCCGCACCGCCCCGAGCGGGCGACCCGGCACCGGGCCGGGCAGCGTGCTGCGGTGGTAGGTGAGGTCGGTGAAGTCGAAGCCGGGCACCGGCGCCCAGGCCGCCGGGTCGAAGGTCTGCGAGACGAAGCGTTCGGTGGTCACGGCAGGCAGCCTAGGTGAGCGCCTGGGGGCGGGCCTGCGGTCCGCCCTGGTCGGGTCCGCCGGGCGCACGGGGCGGGTCGCGGGTCGCGGGTCGGTCTCGTCGCTGTCCGCGCCTACCGTGGGGCCATGCCGATCCCGGACTTCATCGTCGAGTTGCGCCGTCACGTCGGCACCGCGCCGCTGTGGCTCATCGGCACGACCGCGGTCGTGCTGCGGGAACGTCCCGACCCGGCCGATGGCGCCTCACCCCCGGGCGGCCCGGGCGCGACCCCGCCGCTGGACGTGCTGCTCGTGCGTCGCGCCGACACCGGCGCGTGGAGCCCGGTGACCGGCATCGTCGACCCCGGCGAGAACCCGCACGAGACCGCGGTCCGCGAGGTCTGGGAGGAGGCGCGGGTGCGCGCCCGCGTCGAGAGCCTCGTGTGGGTCTGCGCGAGCGGCCTGGCGGTGCACGTCAACGGCGACCAGGCTCGCTACCTGGATCATTGCTTCCGGTGCCGGTATGTCGAGGGCGAGCCCGAGGTCGGCGACGACGAAAACACCCAGGCCCGCTGGTGGCCGGTGGACGACCTGCCGCCGATGCCGCCGGTGTTCGCCGAGCGCATCGCCGTGGCCCTCGACGACCCGGCGCGGCCGGTGCTCGGGCCGCTGCCCGGCGCGCAGTGAGCCGCCGGGCCGCCCGCGAGCCGCTGGGCCCTCGCCGACGTCGGGCGGGCGAACCCCCTACAGCTGCGGGGGGTTCGCGCCGATAGGACGGACAAAGCGCCGTCGATCGGTGGCCGCGAGCGGCCGCGGGAGGAGTCCTCATGGCCCGTCGCATCCTCGTGGTCCCGACGAATCACGGGGCGGGAGTGACCAGCACGTGCCTGGGGCTCGTGCATGCTCTCGAGCTTCTGCGGGTCAGCGTGGGCTTCATCAAGCCCTTCGCGCAGGCCCGCTGGATCGGGGAGGACGAGTCCGTCGAGCTGTTCCGGCTCACCACCGCGCAGCGGCCGCCGACACCGATCGCGGTCTCGCACCTGGAGGAGATGCTCGCCGTCGATCGCATCGCGCCGCTCATGGAGGAGGTCGTCGACATGGCCGACGACACCCTCGGCGGCCACTCGATCGTCGTCGTCGAGGGCCTCGCGCCCGGCACCGAGCAGGTCTATTCCGGTCGGGTCAACGCCGAGATGGCCCGCAGCCTGGACGCCGACGTGCTGTTCGTCGCGAGCGCCGCCCGCCTCGACCCGCAGCGCCTCGCGCACCAGGTCGGGGTGGCCCACAGCCAGTACCTCGTGCGCGGCAGCGGCGGGGTCCCGGTCGAGGGAGCCACCGCCGGCAGCGCACCGGAGGGCACCCGGGATCGCCGTGCCCGGCGCCTGGCCCCCAGCAGGGTCGTCGGTGTCGTCGTCAACCACGTGCCCGCCGACCGGGACGGCAGCGAATACACGGCGGCGCTGCGCGAGCGGGGGCTGCGCACGGTCGCCGCGATCCCCGCGCACCCGGAGTTCACCCGCCGGCGCGTCGCCGACGTCGTCCGCGAGCTGCGGCTCACGACGGTCAACACCGGCGATCACGCGCGCCGCGTGCTCGACGTCGCGGTCGCGGCGCAGGCGGTGCCGGGCTTCCTCGACACCCTCGAGGACGGCCGGCTCATCGTCGTGCCCGGCGACCGGCACGAGGTGCTCATGTCGGCGGCGCTCGCCGAGACCAAGGGCACGAAGCTCGCGGCCGTCCTGCTCACTGCGGGGCTGGAGCCGGACCCCGCCGTGCTCGACCTGTGTCGCCCGGCCCTCGACGCGGGCCTGCCGGTGCTCGCCACATCGATGCGCACCTACGAGACCGCGACCCGCGTCATGAACCTCGACCCGGAGATCCCGGCCGACGACGAGGAGCGCGCCGACCTCGTCAAGCGCACGATGGCCGAGGCATTCGACGTCGATTGGCTCGCGGAGCTGCCGCAGCACCGGCGCATCCGGCGCTCGACCCCCGCGGCCTTCCGCCGCGAGGTCGTCGTGCAGGCGGCCCGGGCCGACCGGCGCATCGCGCTGACCGACGCGCAGGACCCGGCGATCCTCATCTCCGCCGTCAACCTGCAGAGCCGCAGCGTCTGCCGCTGCGTGCTCGTCGGGCAGGCCGCCGCGATCGAGCGCGCAGCCGCCGACGCCGGCATCGAGCTGCCACCGGGGCTGGAGATCGTCGAGCCCGGCGAGGGAATCGACCCGCTCGACGCGGGTCTACGGCTGCTGGCCGCGGGCAGCGTCGACGGGGTCGTCGGCGGCGGGGACGCCTCGATCGAGCAGGTCGGCGACCGGGCCGCCGCGGCCGTCGGGCTGCGCCCCGACGCCGAGGTCGTCTCGAGCGTGCACTACCTCATGCTTCCCGACGAGGTCGTCGCCTACACCGACTGCGCGCTCAACCCGCACCCCACCGCCGAGCAGCTGGCGGCCATCGCGCTGTGGGCCGCCGAGGAGTCGCAGACGGTCGGCATCACGCCGCGCATCGCGTTCATCGAGCCGCGCGCCTCGTCCGCGACGGCTGCGGCGGACGCCGAGCGCGTCCGCGAGGCGACGGCCATCGCGCGGTCGCGGCGGCCCGACTACGACATCGAGGGGCCGGTGGCGTTCTCGGCAGCGTCGCGACGTGAGGGCACGCCGGACGGCGCGGGCAACGGCACGGTCTTCGTGTTCCCGGACGGCGCCACCGCCGAGGCCACCTTCCACGCCGTGCACCGCACCTCCGGGGTGCGCGCGATCGGCCCGATCCTGCAGGGGCTCAACCGGCCCGTGAACCGGCCGCCCGCCCACGGTGACCTGCTCGAGGTCAACGAGATGATCGTCGCGACCGCGGTGCAGGCCTCCCGCAACTTCTGACCCACCCCGCTCGGCAGCGACGCCGAGGCCGGGCGGGCAGACTGGGCCGGTGTTGGTTCCTGCTCTGGCCGAGCTGCTGGCCGCCGCCGTCGTCGTCGACGTGCCGCTGCGGGTGCGCTTCCGGGGGGTCCAGCGGCGGGAGGCGGTGCTGCTGCGCGGGCCCGCCGGGTGGGGGGAGTTCGCGCCCTTCGTCGAATACGACGACCGGGAGGCCGCGCGCTGGCTCGCCGCGGCGATCGAGGCGGCCTGGGTCGGTTTTCCCGAGCCGTTGCGCGACCGGGTGCCGGTCAACGCCACGGTCCCGGCGGTCCCCGCCCCCGAGGTAGCAGGTGTGCTCGCCCGGTTCGACGGCTGCACGACCGTGAAGGTCAAGGTCGCCGAGGCGGGCCAGGAGCTCGCCGACGACCTCGACCGGGTGGCTGCGGTGCGCGACCTCGCGCCGGGCGCGCGGATCCGGGTCGACGCCAACGGCGCCTGGGGCGTCGACGAGGCGCGCGACGCGCTGAGGCGGCTGTCCCGCTACGGGTTGGAGTATGCGGAGCAGCCCTGCCGCACCGTGCCCGAGCTCGCCCACCTGCGGGTGGCGCTCGCCCGCGCCGGGCTCGACGTGCCGATCGCGGCCGACGAGTCGATCCGGCGCGCGCAGGACCCCCTGGAGGTGGCGCGACGACATGCGGCCGACGTCATCGTCGTCAAGGTGGCCCCGCTGGGCGGGGTGTCGGCCGCGCTGCGGATCGTCGGCGAGGTCGGGCTGCCGGCGGTGGTCTCGAGCGCCATCGACACCTCGGTCGGCATCCGCGCCGGGATCGCCCTGGCGGCGGCCCTGCCGCAGCTGTCGCACGCGTGCGGCCTCGGCACGATCGGGCTCTTTGCCGACGACGTCGCGGCGCCGTCGCTGGCTCCCCGAGCGGGGGAGCTGACGACTGCGCCGGTGCAGGTCGACGCCGACGCGCTGCAGCGACTGGCCGCGGAGCCGGGTCGCCGGTCCTGGTGGTCGGAGCGGGTGCGGCGCTGCTACGCCGTGTTGCCCTGACCGAGCGAATCCCTGTCGGCAGGTCGCCGTGACCGCGTATGCCGTGGCCGTGTGTGCCGTGGCCGTGTGTGCCGTGGCCGCGTCGCGTGACCGCGTGTGCCATGACGGCGTGCGCTGCCACGGCGTGTCACCGAGTCGGCGTGTCGCCTGACCGCGAGGGCCGCGGCCGCTGGTCGTGGGGTCCGGTCGTCATCGCGGTCGGCCATCGGGCTCGACGAGGAGCGTCACGGCGCTCGACGGGGTGCTGCTCAGCACGAGGATGCCCGGGTTGCCCGCCCCTGATCGGCGGCCGAGCTGGGCGCGGAAGGTGTCGGGGTCGACCGGGGTGCCGCGCTTCTTGATCGTCACCGGCCCCACCCCGCGCGCCCGCAAGGCCGCGCGCACCGCCTTGGGTTTGGCCGGGAGGACGTCGAGCACGCGATAGCGCCGTGCCCACGGCACCTGGGCGACAGGCCCTGCCGCGTCGTCGGCGACGACGTAGCCCGAGCCCGGCGCGAGCTCGGCCCCGCCGGTCGCGACCGCGAGTGCGTCGACGAGCCCGGCGCGCACGACGGCCCGATCGGGGTCGAACAAGAGCATCCCGGCGCGCGGGGCCAGGGAGCCGGGCGGGCGGGCACCGCGACCGTCGACCTCGTGGATCTCGTGAATCTCATCGACCTCATCGACCTCGTCGACCTCATCGACCTCGTGGGCCGGATCGCCGCGGCCCGCGCGCACCACGAGGGCGCCGCGCCCGGGCACGGCGGCGAGCCCGCCGAACCAGACCGCGCATTCCAGCACCTCGCCGTCGAGCGAGACCCACTGCGCTTCGGCGCCGGGCGGCACCTGCGCGTGACCGAACCCGGGCGACAGCTTGGCGCCGACCGGCAGCCCGCTCGCCGCGACGCCTTGCACGACGTCCCAGCCGGGCTCGAGCTGGTCGAGCCGGAAGGTGCGCCGGGTGCGGCCCTGGCTGTCGGTGCGCCCGGGCAGGCGCCGCGCGGGGTCGAACCACACCCCGACGCCGGGCCCCGCAGGCAGGTCGACATCCTGTGCGCGGGCGTGCAGCACGCGCACGTCGGGCCGGTCGCGGAGGTTCTCGGCGGCCAGCGCGGCGGTCGCGGCGTCGGCCTCGACGGCTCGCACGGCGAGCCCGGCGTCGGCGAACGCCAGTGCGTCGAGCCCGAGCCCGCAGCCCAGGTCCCACACCGTGTGCACGCCGGCGGCGGCGAACCGGGCGGCATGCCCGGCCGCGAGCTGCGGCCGCGTGGCCTGCTCGAGGCCGTCGGCCGTCAGGAGCAGGCGCTCCGCCGCGTCCCCCAGCTTGGCCCGGGCCCGCGCGCGCAGCCGCGCCTGGGTGAGCACGGCCGCGACGAGCAGCGCGTCGTGCCCGGCGTCGCGCAGCCGCTGCGCGACCGACAGCGCGCCGGCCGGATCGTAGGGGGGCAGCTCGGCGAGCAGCGCCCGCCCGGCGGGGGAGCGCAGCAGCTCGACGTCGGCGAGGGTCGCGGACACCGGCCCATCCTCTCGTGTCGCGCCTCCATGCTCTCTGGCGCTCTCAGTCCGCCATGCTCTCTGGCGCCCTCAGTCCGCCGCGACCCGGACGCTCCGCGCTACCGGGCGGGGGCCGGCTGGCGCGGCCGCCGTCAGCCGGCGGCGAGCGCGAGAGCCCCCTTGACCAGCGTCGTCGCGCCGCCGACGAGGGCGAGGAGCACGACGGACCGGCGGGCCTGATCGGGGGTGACCCGGCGGGCGAGGAGGCTTCCGACGGCCAGGCCGCACGCGAGCCCGAGGCCACCGACGGCGTAGGTCACCGCCGGCATGTGGGAGCCGCCCTTGGCGAGGATCGAGGAGGTGCTGACGACGAGTGTGTAGAACTGGAAGGTCGCCGCGAAGCGCGCCTGGGGCCAGTGGGTGGCGACGGCGTAAAGCACCATCGCGGGTCCGCCGACGCCGGCGGTGACGTTCATGAAGCCGCTGGCCGTGCCCGCCGCGACGGCGCCTGGGCGGCCGCCCAGCGGCACGAGATGGGGGGCGAAGCGCAGCGCCAGGAGGGCGGTGACGATGAGGCCGCCGACGACGACCTCCAACCAGGCGTGTGGCAGCTGCCGAGTGACCCAGCCGCCGACCGCGACCCCGACGAGCGCGGGCCCCAGCAGCAGCAGTCCACGCGGCCAGTCGACGTGCCGCCAGGTGAGCGCCAGCACCCCGAGCGCGGTGACGGCTCCGAACACGTTGGCGAGCACCACCCCTTCGAAGGCCCCGGCCACGAGCACGAGCAACGGCGAACTCACCAGCGCGAACCCCATCCCGGTCACCCGTTGGGCCGCCGCCCCCAGGGCCACGGCCGCGGCGACGAGCGCCACGCCCGCGACCGTCACGCCGCCACCGCGGCGTCCCCCGCCGATTCCACCGCACTCCTCCCGGTCAGCACACCCCAGTGTTCCCGCCGACCACCCCGGCCCGCGCGCGACGGACTAGTGGTGCAGGAACGAGGTGTACGAGCGCAGCAGCGCGAGCTTGGGGGCCTGCAGCGGCGGCGGCTGCCACAGGCGTCCGTCGGCGAGTTGGATGCGGACGCCGAGGGCGGGGCCGCCGAAGGCGCCGGGCACCGAGAGCCACCCGATGCCGTACCGCCGTCGCTGCGGCGCGTAGGTGCCGTATTCGACGGCGGCGCGGGCGATCGCGCCGCGGTCGGCCGAGCTCTGGGCGACGGTGGCGGTGAGGGCGCGCTCGGGTCGCGGCTGGTAGGGCGGGTAAAAGAACGTCAGCGAGGAGACCCGGCGCTGGGTGCCGACCTCGCGCAGGGCGACGCCGAGGGCGCGGTGGTCGTGTTGGGGGTCGGAGTCGCTCATCGTCGCGTAGCCGGCGCGGGGGCCGAAGCGGGCGATGGCGGCGGCGACGACGCGGCGGGCGGTGGCCGGGCCGATCGTGCCGTCGTCGATGAGGCGGGGCGCGCCGGGGAGTCCGAAGTGGACGTTGCCGGCGGGCACGCCGAGTTGCGCTGCGGAGCCGCGGAACTCGGCGTCCCGGCTGACCGCGAACTGGGCGGGGTCGAGGGTGACGCGTTCGACGCGGTCGTGGCCGACGGGCCGGAAGCCGCGGGCCAGGGTCGTGCGGGCGCCTGAGCTCTGCCCGTTGGTGACGAGCACGAGGTGCACGCAGGAGCGCCCGTAGCGCGTGATCATCCGCCGGATGGACGCCGACATGCTGAGCACCTCGTCGTCCTGGTGCGGCACGAGGTAGACGATGGGGGTGCGGCACAGGCTCGCATCGGGCGGGGTCGACGGGGCGGCAGGTGCGGCGGCAGGAGCGGCAGTGGCGACAGGGGGGAGGGCGGCGACGGTCGCGGAGGCGGTCGGGGCCCCGACGCCGACGATCGCGAGCGCCGCTGCGACGACGAGGCCGGTCAAGGGTAGGGCGCGGCGGCGCACACGGGGCACGGGAGTCTCCTGGAGGGGCTTGCGCGGGTGGGCCCGGGCGTCGCGCCCGGCGGCGCCCGTTGGACGCTCGTCCAGAAGGTAGGTCACCCACGGCTGTGGGCGACGGCCTGTGGGGGTGCGGCATGGGCCTGCGAGTGCCGACCGCCGTAGAGGCGCCAGGGGATCCACGATGCGAGACGTTCGGCGGGAAGGGGGTCTCCAGGAGTGGGTGGCGCGGGGTCGTGACCTGCCGACGCGACGCGCCGCTGGCACTCAAGTTGACCGAGTGCTAATCGGGGCCTAGATTCGTGATTAGCACTCTGTCCCGTCAAGTGCCAATCCTCGGCTGTTGCCCTGGCGTTTGTCCGCGTGACACGCCAGGACGAGGCCGAGGCGACGCCGGGCCGGAGTGGACATCATGCGTCACCGAGCTCACGGTCGACCCCCGCGACGGCGGCCGCGCAGCTGCGGAGCGCACTACCACGTCAATTCGCCCCGTCAGGGGCGTGTCGAAGGAAGGTCGAAGCGTGTCGGTTTCCATCAAGCCGCTCGAGGACCGCATCGTCGTCAAGGCGAGCGAGGCCGAGCAGTTGACCGCGTCCGGTCTCGTCATCCCGGACACCGCCAAGGAGAAGCCCCAGGAGGGCGAGGTCCTGGCCATCGGACCGGGCCGTGTCGACGACAACGGCAACCGCGTCCCGCTCGACGTCAAGGTCGGCGACAAGGTCATCTACAGCAAGTACGGCGGCACTGAGGTCAAGTACGCCGGCGAGGAGTACCTCATCCTGTCGGCTCGCGACGTCCTCGCCGTCGTCGAGCGCTGACGACAGCCCGAGGACCCGCGGGAGCGCTAGCGACCAAGGCCCGGAGGGCCGAGGAAGCGCGACC
>JBDIAP010000123.1:0-11637 GCA_039812485.1 Kineosphaera sp. | reverse complement strand
ACAGCGCCCGGCCGCGCCGCCGCCGGCGACACACCGGGCACGACTGGGGCGCCGCTGCCGCCCGGCCCTGCGGCGGCGTGCGGGTCGGGCGCGCGCGGCTGTCACGATGGGCGGGTGTCGACGATCGTCTACCTCCATGCCCACCCCGACGACGAGGCCTCGCAGACGTCGGGAGCGATGGCCCGCGCGGCGCGCGAGGGCCACCGGGTCGTCGTGGTCTACGCGACCAACGGCGACCACGGCGAGGCCCCGGCAGACCTGGCGCCCGGCGAGACCGTCATCGCCCGGCGCCGCGCGGAGGCGCAGGCCTCGGCGTCCGCCATTGGCACCGCGCGGGTCGCGTGGCTCGGCTATGCCGACTCGGGCATGACCGGCTGGGAGCAGAACTCCCACGGCGAGGCCTTTCACAGCGCCGACCTCGACGAGGCGTCGCGGCGGCTGGCGGCGATCCTCGACGAGGAGGACGCCGACGTGCTCGTCGGCTACGACTGGCACGGCGGCTACGGCCACCCCGACCACGTCGCGGTGCACCGCGTCGCGCACCGGGCGGCGCAGCTCGCCGCGCGCCGGCCACGGCTGCTGGAGTCGACGATGAGCCGCGACGCGATGCGCCGGCTCTACCGCTCGGCGCAGGAGGCGGGCCAGGACGGCCTGTGGGACCCGGACGGTCCGGCCGACGACGGCAACCCGTTCGGCACCCCGGAGACCGACATCCACTACCGCGTCGACGTCACACCCGACCTGGCGACCAAACGCGCGGCCCTCGCCTGCCACGCGAGCCAGACGAGCGACGTCGGCATGATGCTCGCGATGCCGCCTCAGGTGTTCGCGCTGGTGTTCGGGCACGAGTACTACATCGAGCCGGGCCGCCCGCCCGGCATGCGCGACGCCTGGATCCTCGACGAGCCTCGCTAAGCTCGCCTGCCATGACCGGCAACCCCGCGATGGACCCGCGCACCTTCGTCCCGCGGGGCTCGACCCTCGCCGACCCGGAGGCGCTCGAGCGGCTGAAGGCGGTGCTCGGCCCGCCCCCGCCGCGCGGGTCGGCGTCGACGGGGGCGATCCCGATCATCACCGACGCGACCGGGCCGCTCCCCGAGCTGCCGCCCGCGATGCAGCTCGTCGTGGGCCGCGAGACCGTCGCCGTGCCCGGCGTCGTCGCCGACGCGCTGCGCCTGCTCGTCGGGGCGCTGGCCGACGGGCGCCCGGTGACGGTCGCGCCGCAGGCGCACATGGTGACGCCGCACGAGGCCGCCGACTTCCTGCACCTGTCGCGGCAGGGGCTCGACCAGCTCATGGAGAGCGGTCAGCTGCCCTTCCAGACGATCGGTCGGCACCGCCGCCTGCTCCTGCAGGACGTGCTCGCCTTCCACCGCCGCGCCAACGGCGACCGCGCCGGCACCGACACGGGTGCCGAGGACTAGGGCATGTCTCCCCATTGCCGGTGCCCTGTCATCGTGATGCGCGCTCGGCAGCGAGAGCGCGTGCGGGAGATGGGCTGAGGAGATGGGTCAGCGTTCGAGGTCGATTCGTGTCTCGATGCATTGGTAGCCGGCCCGCTCGAACGCTGCTGCCATGGGTGTGTTCACGGCGTCGGTGGTTGCAGTGATCCTCTCCGCTCCGGACGCGGCATGGAAGGCGGTGATGAACCCGAGGAGATCATCGACGTATCCGTGCCCACGGTGTTCTGGCAAGACCGCCACATAGCCGACGTTGCGATTCGTCGGGGTGGCCGAAGGGATGGCGATCCCCACGACGGAGCCGTGCTTGTCGTACGCGAGGCGCCACCAGTCCCGATCGCCGGGGCAGGAACGGTAGTAGTCCACCTCATCTCGCGCCACGCTCAGCGCATCGGTGGTGGCCAGCTCGCGACGGGTCATGACGTCGAGGGAGCCGTGCGTGGCGCGGGCGAAGAGGCTGATGAACGTGTCGTCATCAGCCGGCTCGAACCGCAGCCGCGGGCTGGGCGAGATGACGGAGGTTCCTTGATCCCACTCGAACTGCCGCCGCTCGTTGTGATGACCGAGGCCGATACCTGCGGCTTCCACGATCTTCGTGTGGACGTCGTGGGCCACGGCGGCGTCGTCGCGCCACGCGACGGGGACACGCATGGTGTGCGGCAGCGGGACAGGGATGCCGCGAGCTGCCAGGACGGCATGGCCGCGCTCCAGGAGCGCGCGGAGGACCCTTGCCGCCTCGGCGTGGTCGGCGATGACATCCCACACGTCCAGCGCGATGGGGGTCTGTTGGTCCCGCCCCCACCACAAAGCCCGGCCGATGACTGTGCCAGTACTGTCGATGGCGACCTGTGACCACTGAGGCTGTAGACGCCCGGCAGCGATCTCGGTCTCGATCTGGGCGGATGTCATCCCGATCCCGGACGTGGTCGCCATGGTGGCGACTTCCCGCAGCAGCTCCGCTGTGGGTGTCTCGATCCTCATTCCTCAGATCGTTCCGCATTCCTCAGATCGTTCCGCGCCCCCGGGCCGAGCGCGAGCGAATTTCATGGCTGCGTAGGGAAAGCCGCCAGACCTGGCAACACTCGCACAGCGGCATGAACGAGCTGTCACGCGCGCCCGCGGCCGCGTCTACGACACCTGGGCCAGGGCAGGGAGCCAGAGCAGGATCGCCGGGGTGGCGGCGTGGTCCGGGTGGCGCGTGATCCGTCTCGCGACGCGGCCTGTGCGGCGGCGGCGTCCGGGTCAGGCCGGCGGTTGGATCCGCGACGGCTGCCCGGTCGCGGCGAGCGTCACGAACGGGGTCAGCGGCGCCGTCGGCACCGCCAGGGCCCCCATCGCGTGGTAGAAGTCGGGCCGCCCGGGCCACACCGTGCCCGATGGGTTGAGCTCGGTGTCGAGCTCGTTGATCCACGTGCCCTGCTCGTCGATGAAGTAGGTCGCGGCGTGATCCCACAGCTTCCGATACCACCCCTCCCACCGCGGGTCGCCGGTCACCTTGAGCAGCACGGACGACGCCTGGATGCCCTCACACACCGGCCAGTGCAGGCGCAGCCGCGACACCGGGGTGCCGTGCCAGTCGACCGTGTAGACGAGGCCCTCGGTCCCGTCGGCACCCCAGCCGTCCTCGAGCGCGGTCGCGGTGAGCTTCTGCGCCGCGTCGACGAGCCAGTCGGCCTGCAGGTCGGCGGGGGAGGCGTGCAGCATGACGAGATAGCGCGCCCACTCCAGCGAGTGCCCGTAGGTGGCCCCGTACGGCCGGAAGGGGTGGTTCGGCTCGTCCTTGTTGTAGTCGGGCAGCTCGTTCCACTGCTCGTCGTAATGCTCCGGCAGCAGCCACGCGTGTCGATCCGCGACCTTGTGCACGCAGCGCTGCGCGACGGCCAGGCCGCGGTGATGCCAGCGCGCGTCTCCGGTGACGTCGCCGATGGCGAGGAACGCCTCCAGGCCGTGCATGTTGGCGTTGGCGCCACGGTAGGCCTCGCTGTCGCTCCAGTCGCGCGCGAAGGACTCCCGCAGAGCCTGGGCCTCGTCGTCCCACAGCCGGGTGTCGATGATGTCGATGACCTGGTCGAGCAGCTGCTGCCCCCGCGGGTGCCCGACGGCCACGGCCGACGCGGCCCCGAGGCCGACCTGCACGTGGTCATAGGAGGCCTTGCGGTCGTCCGGCAGGGCCGGGTCACTGAACCAGCCGCCGTGGGCCTCGTCGGCGAACAGACCCTCGAGCGAGTCGATGGCGTGGTCGAGCAGCGGCCCGCAGCCGGGGACGCCGAGCGCCACGCCGATCGCGCTGACATGGGCCATCCGGGCGGTGAGGAAGAGCTGCGGCCGCCTCCCCGGCACCGGTGCGCGATCGGCGTCGAGGTAGGCGAAACCCCCGCTGGGCAGAGCCGTGCCGATCGCGAAGTGAAGGAGTCGGCGGATGTTGTCGGCGAGCCAGGCCCGATGCTCCGGGCTCTGAAGCCACTCGTGGGTCGGCAGCGGATTCGGGGCTGTCGCACTCGGCGGGAGCGGTGTCATGCGCCCACCCTGGCACGCGGGGCGATCCGTGAGCCCCGCAGCGGCCCCTCTGTCCGGATTCACACCGAATCATCACAGTGTTATCGCCACGTCGCGCGACTTGTCCCCGCACGCTTCCTTCTACGTAGTCGGTCGGGGCACGCTAGTGGGGTGCGTCACATCGTCCGACGAGGTCTCAACCCGTCCCGCTACCGGTTCGGCTACCTCGCGCTGGCGATCAGCACCATCTACCTGTGGATCGTCGTGTGCACGGCGATCCTCGACGCGTTCGGCGCGCGCGAGGGGCCCAACCAATACATGCGCTGGATGCCCGACAACGCCGGCCACATCATCACGGCCCCCACGAGCTTCGCGCTCGGCCGCGGCCTCGTCGCGGTGGCCGGCTATCTGCGCCGGCAGCACGGCATCTCGATCATGGGGATGGCGCACTCGCCCTACTTCGGGGCGGCGATGATCCTGCTCGCGGGGCTCGTGCAGGCGCTGGTGCTCTTCCTCCTGCTGCGCGGCCCGCGGCTCCGGGACGACCTCGACGGCCCCGCCGCGACCCACGACGGGACCCACGACGCGACCCACGAGGGACAGGGGGGGGCGACAGGCGGGGTGACGACCAGCGAGGTGAACTCCCCGGGCCGGATGCGGCCGGCACCGCCTCGACGGGGGCGCGGGCGAGCGTGTCGTCCTCGGACCCCTCGGCGTCGGCCGCCCCGGCGTCGGACTCGGGAGCCGCCCCTCTCGGGGACCCTTCGTCGGCCGGGCACACGCGGCATCCGGGCCAGCGCCGCGGCGCGCCGCTGCGCTGAGGTCGGCGCAGGCCGGCCGACGGCCCCCGCCCGGCCTGCTAGAAGAGCTTGGCCAGCTCGGTCACCGCGAGCGTCACGAACGTCAGCGCGCAGATCGCCATGAGGATGTTGGACAGCGGGCCGTTGCGCCACTGCCGCGGCACCCGGTCGGTGTTGAGGATCCACAGCAGGGTCAGCGCGAGGAACGGCATGAAGAACGCGCCGAGCACCCCGTAGGCGAGGATGAGCACGACCGGCCGGCCGAGGAACATCATGACCATCGGCGGGAACGTCAGCCACAGGATGTAGGCCTTGTACCACTTGCCGCCGGCCCGGGAGTCGGGGTCGTCCTGGCCCTTGCCGCGCAGGTGCCCGACGAGGTCGGCGAACATCAGCGAGACGCCGTTCCACACCCCGACGAGCGAGCTCATCGCCGCGGCCCAGAAGCCGACGAGGAAGACCTTGCCGGCCCACTGGCCATACCGGTCGGCGAGCACGTTGCCGAGATCGAGCAGGCCCTTGTCGCCGGTGTTGACCGCGATGTTCGCGCTGTAGAGCAGCTCGGCGCCGACGATGAGCGTCGCGATGACGAAGATGCCGGTGACGATGTAGGCGACGCCGTTGTCGAGCCGCATGACGCCCATGTGCCGCGGTGTGTCCCAGCCCTTCTCGCGGATCCAGTAGCCATAGGCGGCGAGCGTGATCGTGCCGCCGACGCCGCCGGCGACCGAGAGCACGTTGACGATGGCGCCCGGCGGCACGGTCGGGACGAGCCCGCCGAGCATGGCGGGCAGGTTGGGCAGGGTGAGCAGCGCCGCCCCGACCATGCTGATGAACATGAGGCCCACCAGGGCCGCGCAGATCTTCTCGAAGAGCGCGTACTGCCCGAACCACACGAGGGCCAGCCCGATGAGACCGGACAGAATGCCCCAGACCGTCACCGAGAAGAACGGGAAGAGGGAGTGCAGCGGCAGCCCGGTGCCGGCCATGGCCGCGGCGCCGTAGACGAAGCCCCAGATGACGATGTAGGGCGTGAAATACCAGTGCGTCCACCGGCCCAGCGAGCTCCACCCCTCGTAGATGGTGTTGCCGGTCGCCAGCGAGTAGCGCCCGGCCCCCTCGACGAGCACGACCTTCATGACGCAGCCGAGGATGACGCACCACAGGAGGGCGTAGCCGTACTTCTGCCCCGCGATGAGGGTCGCGACGAGGTCGGCGGCGCCGACCCCCGTGGCGGCCACGATGAGGCCGGGGCCGATGAGCTTCCACTTCGGTGCGGATCGGGCGGCGACGGCTTCTTCGGACACGGGGGCTCCTGGGTGTCGGCTGGCCATGGCGCTGGCGGTCGGGGCCGCTGGCGGTCGGAGGTGCTGGCCCGACAGCATGCCAGCTCGGCGTGGCCCACGTCGCTCGGCGCTCGGCCCGATCCACGTCGCTCGGCGCCACCGCGCGTCGCGACGTCACGGCACGTCGCGAAGTCATTGCACGTCGTTTCGCCGCTCGACGGCCCGGGCGGCCGACGATGAGGCCATGAGCGACGTGCCGACGAGTCAGCCCAGCAGCCAGGAGCCGACGGGCGGCGACGGCCGGCACGAGACCCCGCAGCAGCGGCACGACCGCAACTGGAACGAGCTGCTCCAGGAGCTGCGGGTGCTCCAGACCGGTGTGCAGGTGCTCACCGGCTTCCTGCTGACCGTGCCGTTCCAGGCCCGGTTCGACCGCCTCAGCGATGGCGAGCGGTCGCTCTACGTCATCACGTTGCTGCTGGGGGTGTTCGCGACCGTGCTGCTCGCGTCGCCGGTGAGCATCCACCGGTTCCTCTTCCGGCGCCACCTCAAGGGCACACTCGTCACCGCCGGCGACCGCATGGCCAAGGCCGGGCTGGCGGCCCTCGCCGCGACGATGAGCTGCGCGGTGCTGCTCGTCGTGCAGGTGACGTTCTCGCTGCGGGTGGCGCTCGCCGCCGCCGGCGTCGTGGTAGCCGCCTTCACGCTCACGTGGCTCGTCGTGCCGCTCGTGCTGCGCCGCGGGTCGCGGCGTGCCGAGATCGACGTCGGTCCGTGACCCGCGCGAGACCCACCCGAGAGACGCCGGGGGATCTGCCTGGGCCCTGCCGAAGTTCCTCGACGCCGTCGAGTTCCAGGGCCGGCACCGGGTCGTGTCGGCGAAGCTGCTCGGCGGTGAATCGGGCGTGGTCGAGCCTGCGTCGCAATCGCGCCCATCTCGCTCACGGCGGACATCGCCCGCAGGTGGCCTTGATGTAGCGGGCTCTCGCGGAAGGCGAGCACGAGTCGGCGACGCTCTGTGAGCGTTACGTCGGCGGCCCGAGCGACGAGCGACGATTCGCCGCCGCCCCAGGCCACCGACGTGAGTGTGCGCGCACTACAAGGAACGACGAGCATCGCCGTCACCGGGTACGTGCCAGACGCGATAGGTGCCGCGATGTCCCGCCAGTGGAATGTCCTGTCCGCGGCAGAGGCCAGGTCGGTGCCGGGCAGATGCCGCACAGGCCACTTGTGTGCGCTCGCTGCCGTGGCATCGACGACGGGGACGCTCGTACTCGGGCCGACAGCCGGCGTCCTCGCGGCCCTGGGCGCGGGTGTTGTCCGTCAGCGGCGAGCATGTCGTAGGCGGTGGAGACGACTGTCCGGCTCACCTGCAAGTCCGCCGCCATGCGCCGAGTGCCGGGTAGACGCTCGCCCGCGCGGAGGCGTCCGGCCAGAATGTGCGCGCGAATCTGCTCGTGAATCTGGCGGTAGAGCGGCACGGCCTGGTCCCGATCCAGCAGGATCGACACCAAAGGACGCACAACCATTCCCCTGACAACAGCAGTCTCAACTCAGCCTGCACATCTTCATGCCCTCCCCGCGGGGGAGTACCGACACTAGTGTCCCAGCGTCGCGACCATGATCGCCTTGATCGTGTGCAGCCGGTTCTCGGCCTGGTCGAGGACGATGGAGCGCTCCGAGGCGAAGACCTCGTCGGCGACCTCGATGCCGTCGAGCCCGTAGGTCTCGTAGACCTCCTGCCCGATCGCCGTGTCGCGGTCGTGGTAGGCGGGCAGGCAGTGCATGAAGAGCACGTCGTCGTTGCCGGCCCGCTCGAGCAGCCGCGAGTCGACGCGATAGGGCCGCAGCATCTCGATGCGCTCGGCCCACACCGCCTTGGGCTCGCCCATCGAGACCCACACGTCGGTGTGCACGAAGTCGACCCCCGCGAGTCCGGCGTCGACCTCGTCGGTGACCGTGACCCGCGCGCCGGTGCGCACCGACAGCTCCTTGGCGGCGAGCACGACCTCGTGGGCCGGCTGCAGCGCCGGGGGCGCGACCATGCGCACGTCCATGCCGAGCATCGCGCCCATGACGAGCAGCGAGTGGGCCACGTTGTTGCGGGCGTCGCCGACGTAGGCGAAGGCGATCGCCTTGTCGGGCTTGCCGCTGTGCTCGCGCATCGTCAGCGCGTCGCACAGCGACTGCGTCGGGTGCCACTCGTCGGTCAGGCCGTTCCACACCGGCACCCCCGAGTGCCGGGCCAGGGCCTCGACGCGTGCGTGGGCGGTGCCGCGGTATTCGATGCCGTCGAACATGCGCCCCAGCACCGCGGCCGTGTCCGCGATCGACTCCTTGTGCCCCAGCTGCGACCCGGACGGGTCGAGGTAGGTGCAGTGCGCGCCCTGGTCGTGCGCCGCCACCTCGAAGGCACACCGCGTGCGTGTCGAGGTCTTCTCGAAGATGAGCGCGATGTTCTTGCGGCTCAACCGCGGCTGCTCGGTGCCGGCGCGCTTGGCGGTCTTCAGCGCCGAGGCGAGGTCGAGCAGGCCACGCCACTGCTGCGGGGTGAAGTCGAGCTCTTTGAGGAACGAACGCTGCCGAAGAGTGGCGGGCGGATCGGCGGGCATGGACCTAGATGTCCTCTCGTTCGATGGGGCAGCTCATGCAGCGCGGGCCGCCGCGACCGCGGCCGAGCTCGCTACCGCGGATCGTGACGACCTCGACGCCGAGGCTGCGCAGGTAGGCGTTCGTCGTCGTGTTCCGCTCGTAGGCGATGACGACCCCGGGCCGCACGGCGAGCACGTTGCAGCCGTCGTCCCACTGCTCCCGCTCGGCGGCGCCCAGGTCTTGGGGGGTCGTCAGGAAGCGGGCGCCGCGGCCGATGGCGTCGCTGATGACGCGGTGCATCTCGTCGGGCTCGTGGCGCTGGGCCGTGAAGCCGACCGCGGTGTCGGCGGGGGTGACCGTGAAGCTCGGCAGCATGCCCAGCCCGGCGTACTGGGTGAAGCTGCGCTCGTCGACCATCGACATGACGGTGTCGAGGTGCATCATCGCCCGCGAGTTGGGCATCTGCAGGCCGACGACCCGCGTCGCGGCCTGCTTGGCGAAGAGCTGCTGGGCGAGACGTTCCACGGCCTGAGGAGTCGTGCGCTCGCTCATGCCGACGAGCACCGCGCCCTGGCCGAGCACGTGCACATCGCCGCCCTCCATCGTGGCCAGGCCGACGCCGAGGCCGCCGCCCCAGCGCTCGAACGACGTCTGCGCGATGCGCGGGTGCCAGCGATAGATCGCCTCGTAGTTCACCGACTCGCGCATGCGCGCGACCATGCGCATGGAGTTGACCGACACCCCGCCATAGACCCAGCACGACGTGTCGCGGGTGAAGAGGTGGTTGGGCAGCGGCTTGAGCACGAAGTCCGACCCGCCGGCCGTGTCGAAGACGAGGGAATCGGGGTGGCAGTCGAGCCCGATCGCCTCGTCCTTCGTCAGCCCGTCGATGAGGGCGTCGGCCAGCCCCGCGCTGTCGAGGGAGTCGAGGGCAGCGAGCAGCGGGTCGATCGCCGCCGGGCCGAAGACCTCGTCGTCGAGCAGCTCCGAGAGCACGAACCGCCGCGCGTCGGGCACGTCGAGGGTCTCCTTGAGCAGGTCGCGCAGATAGAGCACCTCGACGTCGAGATCGCGCAGCGCCTGGGCGAACTCGTCGTGTTCCTCCTGCGCCCGCTCGACCCATGGCAGGTCGTCGAAGAGCAGCTCCGCCATCGTGCGCGGAGTGAGCCTGCTGAGCTCGCCGCCCGGCCTGTGCAGGATGACGCGCCGCAGCGCGCCGACCTCCGAACCGACATACGCCCTAGCCGTCGTGCGCTCCATGACACGTCTCCTCGCCGGTCCGGTGCTGTAGGGCGATCACGCTACCGGTCCGCGCCGACACGCTTCGATGCGCCGGTTCGCCGGCACGTCGCGCCCGGGCGGAGCGTCCTCCTCCCGGGCGCGAACGTGGCTGCCGCGCAGCGCTGCTCAGCGGGGTCGCTCGGCGCGAACCCGCGTCAGAGGGTGATCTTCGTGATCGTGTAGGGGTCGCCGTAGACCGACCACGACAGCGGCAGCTTCAGCGTGAGGTTGCCCTCCCGCAGCCACTTGCGCTGCGCGCTCTCGACGCGGGAGACGTCGCTGTGGCCCGCCTCGGCCTTCATCGCGGCCACGCGGGCGTTGAGGAACGCATTGATGTAGGCGGACTGGTCGCCCCCGGCGGCGGGCGTGCGAGCGCCCCGCAGTGCCGCGGCGCGGATGCCGCCGAAGCTCATCGAGTCGCTGCCCGGACCGTGCATGACCATCGCGTCGAAGTAGGCGAACTGCCCGAGCGGGCCGAGGCCGTCGGCGAGGGCCTGGTCGACCGCCGGCTTGAAATACATCGTGTCGGCGAGGTCGTCCTGCGCCTTGCGGAAGCGCGGGTCGGCGGCCGAGGCCTTCCACGCGCTGACGAAGCCGGAGCCCAAGCCCGACGTGGAGGAGGTGCCGTCGACCTTCTGCAGCGCCGGCAGGTAGGGGGCGAGCAGGTTGTTCGTCGGCGCCGCCGCGACGTAGTTGCGCACGAGCACGAGCATGTCGTGGGTCTTGGACGTGAAGCCCATGATGCCGGCGGTGTAGCCGCGGTTCTCGCTGGCGTTGCCCTCGACGTTGTATTCGATGTAGCCGTACTGGGCGCGCCAGTTGAGGCTCGAGTTCTCGGCCGAGCACAGGACCTGGAACGCGACCTCGCGCAGGACCGGGTCGTAGAGCGAGCCCGGCTGGGTCGCAGGGGCGGTCGGCGTGGTCGTGGGCGTCGGGGCCGGGGTGGGTGTCGTGGGCACAGGGCTGCTCGGGATCGGCGTGGGAGTGGGCGTCGGAGTCGGGGTGGGCGTCGGGGTCGGAGCCGGAGTCGGCTTCGGGGCCGGCGTGGGCCTCGGCGCGGACCGACGCTTCTTCCACCGCTGGTGGGCGGCGACCGACATCGACGTCGATGCGGGAGCCGATGACAGACCGGACAGCGTCGTCGCGGTGGCCAGTGTGGCCGGGGCGCTCGCGGCGGACGCGGCGGACGCGGCCGGGGCGGTCACGGTGAGGACCGACGCGACGAGGGCGGGGGCGATGAGGGCGGGCAGGGCGAAGCGGCGTGCAACAGGCACGGTGGGGGACTCCTCCGGGTGAGAGACGGCCCCGGCTGGGACGGGCCGGGGTGTTGCCTCTCCTGGCTTCGACCGCGCCCGCGAAGCCCTGACCTGGGCGGCTGAGAGCTTTCTCATAGGGGAGTCGGCTCAGCCGCCGCCGCGATCTCGGGCGCGACCGCGTGCCAACGGGATCCGCGAACCCCGCTCGCCGCGAGGGCCCGCGGGGCGTCGTTGTGGGCCGCGCGGGGCGTCCCACCCTGTGGCACCGTGCCCGTGCCAGGTGTCCGAGACGCGGACGAGCGCGGTGTCGGGGGAGGGGGCGCGGCATGGGCGAGGTGCAGCTGGACCCGTGGATCCGCGGCGTCGTCGAGGACGTGCGGCGCCGCAGCGGGCGCCCCTTCGCGATCCGCACGCGCGGCGATCTCGTCATGCTCGGCCCGCCCGAGCCGGGCGGCCGTGACGACGC
>JBDIAP010000122.1:0-11735 GCA_039812485.1 Kineosphaera sp. | reverse complement strand
CGTCGTGCGCTGACGCGGCGTCGTCGGGGCATCGAGCACGGTGACGACGGGTTCGACGGCCTCCAGCGACGGGGCGCCGGGATAGAGCGCCGCGACCTCCCCGGCGGCCCCGACGTCGAGCAGCACGACGTCGAAGACCGGCCCGGTGCGCCCGAACGGCGAAAACAGCCGCAGCAGCTTCGCGTAGTCGGCGGCCACCCGTTCGACGCGCACGTCCCGATCGCTGACCGGCGCCGGCATGGCGTGCACGCGGCTGTCGTCGATGCCGACGCGGCCGAGACCCGCGGCTCGGGCGCGCGTCTCGTGCCTGCCGATGTGACCGGCGGGCAGGTAGCGCTCGTCGGACCACCACACGTGCACCCGCTGCCAGTCGACGGCGCCGCGCTCCGGCAGCTGCGTCAGGGCGTCGATCATCTCCTCGACGACGAGCCCGCCGCCGATGACGACGTGCGCGGCCGAGACCCACTCGTCCTTGAGGCGGAAGGTCAGGGTGTCGACGAGGCGCCGCGCGAGGACGCGGCCGAGGGCACGGCAGTCCCGCGCGACGCGGACGACCGGGTCGTGATGGGCGCCGGGCCAGTTCGTCAGATCGGGCACTGTGCTGGACCTCCTTCTCGCGCAGGAGACCTCGCGGCCTGCTCTCAGCGCCCAATCGGCTCGGACCGCGCGCGGCTTAGCCGCAGCGGCCCGAGCCGAGCTCAGGACCCGCGCTCGATCGACGCTCCGACCTGCGCGGGCGTGCCCCCTGTGAGACTCAGCAGCTCCTCATACGTCGCCCAGAACATCGCCGGTTTGATCCCGGCGCCGGCCCACAGCCGCGGGAAAGCCGCGAGGTCCGTGTCGACGACGGTGCGCAGCGGCGCCGGGTGACCGACCGGGGCACACCCGCCGACGGCCTGCCCCGTGGCGCGCAGCACGGTGTCGGCGTCGGCACGGCGCAGCCGATCGACGCCGAAGAGCGCCCCGGCGGCCGCGACGTCGACCCGGTGGGCTCCGCTGGCGAGGACGAGCACGGGTTCGTCGCCGGCGCGGAAGACGAGACTGTTGGCGATCGCGCCGACCTCGCAGCCCAGCTCGGCAGCGGCCGCGGCCGCGGTCGGCAGCTCGACGTCGAAGACGCGGATGCGGTCGGCCAGGCCGTGTGCGGCCAGCGCCCGTTCGACCGCGGCGAGCGCCTCGTCGGGCGCGCCGGTCACTGCGTCACCCCGGCATACTCGAAGAGCACCTCGTCGCCGGCACTGACCCGCGCGGACGGGCCCTGCGCCGCCGAGGCGTCGAGGCTGACGGTCACGACACCGGGCCCGTCGGGCTCCCGCACGACATACCGGATGCTCTCGTTGGTGAGGTCCTCGACCTCGACGGTGGCGCGGTGCAGCCACGGGTGCCGCCGGCGCAGGCCGACGAGGTGCTGGTAGTGCCGCAGCATCGCCGCGCCGCTGCCGTCGAGCCCGGCGGGCGTCTCGGGCAGGGCTGGACGCACCGCGTCGTCGCCGCCGAAGCGCTCCTCCTTGACGCCGGTCATCGCGAGCTCGTCGCCGTAATAGATGCACGGCACGCCCGGCACCGTGAGCAGCACGGTCGCCGCGAGCACGGCCAGCTCGGGCCCGACCTGCGAGGCGATGCGGGTGACGTCGTGATTGCCGATGAACGTCGTCGGCACGAAGTGCTCGACGAACTCCTGATGCCGCTTCAGGGCGTGCTCGAGCTCGTAGAGGTTGGGGTCCTTCAGGCTCGACCAGATCGCCTTCCACAGCTCGTATTGCGTCAGGGAGTCCCACCCGGAGCGGTCCACGAGGTCGACGTAGTCGCCCTGGATGACCTCGCCGTAGACGAAGAGGTCGTCGCGCTGCTCGCGGACCCGCGGCAGCACGCGCGCCCAGAAGACCGGGTCGACGGCGTAGGCAGCGTCGAGCCGCCACCCGTCGACGCCGCGACGCGTCCAGTGGTTCATGACCTCGACGACGAGATCGACGACGGCCGGCGAGTCGTGGTCGAGCTCCACGAGGTCGCCGTGCCCCTCGAAGACGGCGGGCGCCGGGCCGCCGGGCGCGTCGAAGTCGATGCGGAACAGCCGCGCCTGCGCGCTGTCGGGGCCGCCGGTCAGCGCGGCCTGGTAGTCGGGGTAGTGCGAACCGACGTGGTTGAAGACGCCGTCGAGCACGACCCGCAGCCCGCGATCGTGGCACTCTCGCACGAGGATGTCGAAATCCTCGTCGTCGCCGAGGCGCGGGTCGAGGCGCAGGAAGTCGACGGTGTCGTAGCCGTGGCTGCTCGAGGCGAAGATCGGCCCGAGCAGGAGCGCGTTGGCACCGAGCTCGATGATGTAGTCCAGCCACGGCACGAGGCCGCGCAACCGCCGGCCGGGCCCGGCCTCGGGCGTGGCATCCGGCGGCACGTCGCGGATCGGCGCGCCGAGGAAGCCCAGCGGGTAGACGTGGTAACAGATCGCGTGCTCGCTCCAGCCCATCGACCCATCCTCGCCGACCCGGGCGGCCGACAGGGCGCGGGGCGCCACGCCTGTCGGCGCTCGGGCGCGTCCGGGTCGACGCGTCGGGCGCTGGGGGGTCCGAGCCCACGCGCCGGGGGGCGGGGTCCGAGCCGCCGCGCCGGGGGCCGGGTCCGAGCCGATGCCATAGCCGCAGCACACACCGTGGGCTGAAACCCCAGCACCCGGCCGGCGCCGATGGCGAGACGGCAGGCATCCCGGCGCCCGGCGCCTCGCGCCGGCCCGTGCCGATCGCGTCAGCCGACGAGGCCGCCCGGGTCGTCGGGCACGTCGACGGCATACCGGCGCAGCACATCGAGCGGCACGATGCTCAGGCAGGCCTCGTTGGTCGAGCCGAGCACGACCGGCGCGGCGCAGCCCTGCTCGTGCGAGGCGAGCCAGCGCACCGCGACGACGCACCAGCGGTCGCCGGGCTGCAGCCCCGGGAAGTGCCACTGCGGGCGCGGGGTCAGCAGGTCGTTGCCGATCGAATACTGGTGCTCGAGGAACTCCGCGGTCGCCACGACGCAGATCGTGTGGTTGCCGTGGTCCTCGGGCCCCCACGTGCACGATCCATCGCGATAGAAGCCCGTCACCGGATCCGTGCCGCACTCGGTCAAGGCGCCGCCGAGCACGTTGCGCTGCTGCGTCATGGCCTCATCCTCGCAGCGACGGTCGACTGTCTCAGCTCGATTCGCTAGGCCAGGGGTGTCGTCGTCCAGGCCAGGCGCGCGCCCGCGCGGGTCGCGGTGAGGGTCAGGGAGTGCGGCGCAGCCAGGTAGGCGATCCGCAGCCGCACCTGCTCCGCGTCGGCCGCGCCACAGATCGCGACCGGCGGGTGCATCATCCACGGGCTCGGCAGCTCGCCGCGGGCCCAGGTGCCGACACCGATGGGCGCGCGGTGGTCCTGCCCGTCGGCCCGCCACGTCAGGGTCGGTCCGGGCTCGCCGGGCCGCCCGGCGTCGATGCGCACGCTCACGAGTCGGTGCAGCAGCGGCGGGGGGGTCGGCACGGGCAGGTCGACGCCGAGCAGCCCGTCGCCGGGCGCGAACTCGCCCGGCATCGTCGGCAGTGCGAGCGCCGCGAGGTCGGCGGCCAGCGCGGCGTCGGCGTCGGGCTCGGTGGTGGGCGGGGTGCGCGGCCCTTCGACGAGCGCCGGCACGAGGTGCTCCCACACGAGGTCGAGCTCGCCCTGCATGCGCTCGGTCTGGGCGGTGACTGCGAGCACCGCCTCGTGCTCGGGCAGGACGAGGCACAGCTGCCCGAACGCGCCGTCGCCCCGGTAGCCGTGTCGCGAGCGCCACAGCTGGAAGCCGTAGCCGCGCCGCCAGTCGGGCGTCAGGGCCCGGTCGGCGGTCTCGACGTGCACGCGCGTGGCCTGCGCCACGTAGTCGGCCGGCACGAGCTGCCGCGGCCCCCACCGGCCACCGCAGCGCCACAGCTCGCCGAGCGCGGCGATCGCCTCGGTGCGCACGTGGATGCCCGAGAACCCTTGCGCCAGCGCCTCACCCGAGCCCGTGACGACGCCGGGCATGGGGGTCCAGCTGGCCCCCTCGATGCCCAGCGGCTCCAGCAGCCGCGGCCGCAGCCAGTCGAGCAGCGGCTGCCCGGTGACGCGGGCCAGGATCGCGGCGAGGGTCAGCGTGGCGCCCTGGTTGTAGGTGAACACCTCCCCCGGCGGGTGCTGCGCCGGCGTCGCGAGGAAGGCCGCGAGCGGATCGCCGCCGCGAGCGTAGGTGGCGCGCATCGCGTCGATGGGGTCGACCTCGTGTCCGGTGGCCATCGCGAGCAGGTCGCGCACCCGGGCGGTGCGTACCCAGTCTGCGGCCCGCCGCGGCAGCGTCGGCCCGAGCGTGTCGGCCACGACGTCGTCGAGATCGAGCAGGCCCTCGCCGACGGCGATCCCGACCGCGGTGGACGTGAACGCCTTCGACAGCGAGTAGACGAGTGCGCCGGCCGACGCCTCGTAGGGAGCCCACCAGCCCTCGGCGACGACGTGGCCGCGGCGCACGAGCATGAGGCTGTGCAGCTCGAGGCGGGCCTCCCGCGCGGCGCGCAGGAAGGACCGGATGCGCTCGGCGTCGACACCGGCGGCACTGGGAGACGTGCGAGGCAGCATGCTCCATCATCGGCCGCCGGTGGGGGTCAGCTGAGTGGGGTTCAGCTGAGTGGCATTCAGCTGAGCGGGAGGGCCTCGCGCCGGCGGGCCGCTCAGGTGCTGCCGGCGTCGAGCTGCGCGATGAGCCGCTTGCCGGCGGTCTCGCGGTAGCTCGCCTCGACGAGCTCGGCCACCTCCGCCCAGTCGGTGCCGGCGTCGAGATCGAGTCCGACCCAGCCGCGCGGCCCGAGGTAGGCCGGCACATAGCAGCGCGGGTCCTGCACCAGCGCCGCCCGCTCCTGCTCGTCGGGCTTGACGACGATCGACTGACCGTGCTGCACGTAGACCCCGTCGACCTTCACCGACCCGCCGTAGTAGGCGAAGACCTTTGTGGTGAAGAACGCCGGGTGCCCGTGGGTGACCTTCTCCGCCGCCCCGGGCAGCGCCAACGCCAGGCCTCGCACCTGCCCGAGCAGCGGATCGTCGTCGTCGAACATCACCGGATGCGCCATCACCCCAGGCTAGGCCGCGTCGGCCGCGACGTGGCGGTCGTCGGCGGACCGGTGACGTGCGGGCCGGTCTCCCTGCGAGCCACACACCTGGCTCCCGCTGCCTTCCCATCCGACTGGCACAGTGGTGGCGTGCCCTACCCCGACATTCGCTTCTGCCGTCTGTGCGGCACGGCCACCGAGCAGCGCGTGCCCGAGCTGGAGGATCGGCTCCGGGCCGTGTGCCCCGCGTGCGGCTACGTCGACTACGTCAACCCGACGAATGTCGTCGGCACGATCCCGGTCTGGCGCGGCGCAGACGGGACCGAGCCACCGCGGATCCTGTTGTGCTTGCGCAACATCGAGCCCCGCAAGGGCTACTGGACGCTGCCGGCGGGCTTCCTCGAATACGGCGAGGCGGCCGCCGACGGCGCGGCCCGCGAGACCCTCGAGGAGGCCGGGGCGCGAGTCGACATCGAGCGGATCTTCGCGGTCTACGACGTCGTGCACGCCGGCCAGGTGCACTTCTTCTATCTCGCGCGGCTGCTCGATCTCGACCTGGAGCCGGGCCCGGAGACGATCGAGAACACGCTCGTGACCATCGACGAGATTCCCTGGGACGAGCTGTCGTTCCGCACCGTGCGGGCCGCGCTGGAGGACTGGGTCGCCGACGAGGCGGACGGGGCGGCACGCGTGCACACCGGCGCGATCGAGCGGTCCCGCACCTCCCACCCGTAGCGGGAGCGCACCCTGAGCCCCGGCCGACTCACCAGCGGATCGCGAAGGGGTCGGTGACGATCTCGCCCCGGGGCCGCACCCCCGCCTCGCCGGCCCGCTCGTCGGCGTCGAGCAGCGCGTCGGCGAACCGCAGCCCGGTGCGCTCCTGCAGGTCGGCGAGCGAGAGCCCGTGGATGACGTAGTGCTCGTCGAACGTGATCGGCTCCAGCCCGTCCAGGCTCTGGGTGACGCGGAACGCCCGCGCCCGCAGCTGCCCGTCGGGCGCCCCGCCGGCCCGGTAGGCGAGCACCTTCCAGAACGAGAGCGGCACCTGCACCCCGCGGTAGCGGGGGTCATCGTCCGCCAGCTCGGGCCCGCCGAAGACGGTGGCGCGCGGCAGCGGCGTCTCGCGCAGGTAGTCGGTGAGGGAGTTCTCGAGCAGCCCCCAGTCGCCCTCCTTGCCGGACTGGTTGAAGGAGTCCATCTGGGGCGTGATGTTGGGGAAGTAGAACGACTCCCGGTTGGCGCGGGCCGCCTGCTCGTCCGTGCCCCACAGCAGGTCGGCCCGGCGCGCGAGGTGGCCGCGGTCGAGCCGGTTGCGGGCGTAGACGTCCTCGAGCACCTGGGCGTCGGCCGGGATGCGGGGGTCGGCGCGGAAGCGCATCCCCGACCGGCTCACGGTGTCGCCGTCGCGCAGGGTCTCGACGTCGATGTTCCACGCGACCTGTCGGGCGAGGCGGCGCCCGCGCGAGAGCATCACCGAGAAGTGCTCGTAGTCGAGCCACGGCCGATCGTCCGGCCCGACGCGGACAGCATCGTCGACGACCGGCGTCGCGCCGGGCAGCGGCCCCCCGAGGAAGTCGCTGTCGTAGCCGGTGCCCTGGGGTCCGGGATCGGCGCGCAGTTCGGCTGGGGACGTGACCATCTCGCACTCCTTGCCCGCGGCCCGAATACGCCTGCGCGGGCGGGCTGCCCCGCCTGACGCACGCCTCGACGCTACCGCGCCCCCTTGCTGCACCCCTCGCGCCCCTCGCGGCTCCCCGAACCGGGACCGGGGGGTTCGGGGTCCGGATGCGTCCGTGGTCGTCCGGATGGGCACGGTCCCGCGCAGCGACCGTCGCGCGCTCCCAGGTTGGGGCCCAATCCCCGCCATAGCGTTACCGAATAGTAATCAAAGGTGTCCAAGACGACCGCCCAATGTCCGCATATCGAGCAGATCGACGCTCTTCGGTGGCACCCTCGCCGCACCCGCCCGACGCCCGAAAGGCGCTCTCGCACACCGCCGACGAGCCCGCGACACACCCCCTCCCAGGACCCGGCCGACACGCCTCGAACCAGCCCCGAACGCCACGCCGCGACCCGTCACGACACCGCTCCGGGCGGCTCGCGGCGCGGCACGGCACGCCCGCGCGAGCACCCCGAATCGTCGCCTCCCCGGCTCCACCCCACACCCCCGGCGACCCCGGGCACGCCCCGCCCCACGTCCGAGCGGACCCTCCCCCGACGCGCCCGGCACCCCCGCTCCCGGGGTCGCTCGGGGCCCGCCGACACGACCCCCGGACAGGGGCAGGCCCCGGAAGCCAACGCGTCCGGGGCCTGTTTGCAAACTCTTCTTTGGGGACGGGCTCGATTGGAAGAGTAGCGAATTGGTGAGAGTCATCGACGACTTCGTCAGGCGCTCTCCTCCATGGGACGGGCCGCCTTGCGGCGCGCGGCGGGCCGCCCGCGCGGCAGCGATTCGGGCTCGGCGACGTACTGACGGAACGTGTCGCTGGGCCGAAACCGCGGCACGGCGACGGGCGGAATGGGCACGTCGGCGTTGGTGCGCGGGTTGCGGCCGCGGCGGGCCGAGCGGTTCGCCCGCTCGAACACCCCGAAGCCGTGCACCCGCACATCCTTGCCGTCCGCCACCCACCGGATGATGAGGTCCGTGACCGTCTCCACCGCCAGCTCCGCCTGACGTTTGCTGCCCAGCCGCACGGCCAGCTCGTCCACAAGATCCGTCTTGTTCACAAGGCACCTCCGATCACGTTGCGCCACAAGGTAGGTGATCCCACTGAGAGGCGCGCGCGCGTGGTCGGGCACGCGCGATGCCCGATCGGACCCCTCGGACCGCCCGGCCGGGTCACCCCGTCGCGGGCGCGCAGACGTCACCCGCCGGCGCCGGGCGGCACGCGCCATCGCCACGCAATCGAGCTGTGACGCAGTTCTGCTGTGGCGGAGGCGGACGCGGTCGATGAGCGCATCACGAATGGATCACCGAATCGCATCGGTGCCGTCGGCCGCTTGTCAGCGCAGGTGGCGCGGGCCATGCTGCGGTTCTCGGCAGTTCCTGGGCCCAGAGCGTCCCGGAGCGCCGCGCACGACGCTGTCCGCAACACCGCAACACCAAGGAGCACTGTCACCGAACACCACGAGGCATTCGGGCCTCGGCTAGCAAGGAGGCGGTCATGAGCACACAGGATTCATCGAGTCACGACGTCGAGATCGCACCGCTGGAGTCGAAGGGCACGCTGTGCGGGTTCCTCCTGCTCGGCCGATGGCCGGTCAACACCGTCGAGTGGGCCAAGTTCCTCGTGCTCGCCGTGCGCATGGCCGCGGTGCCGGGGCTGCTGCCGTCGAGCACCGTCTATGCCGTGCACGACGACATGGCAGACCGCCCGCACCCCAAGGCCGTCGGCATCATCACGGCCGCCGGGCGCGCCATCGGCAAGGACGCCCTCAAGCCGGGCGCCCTCGCCGAGCCCCGACCGCACGGGCTCGTCGTGCTGCACCCCCCGTCGCACACGATCCCGTCCGACCCGGAGTTCGACACGGCCTCGGGCTGCGTGTTCCTGCCGGGGCTGCCGCACCTGGGCCTGGACCATCGGGCCGCGTGGGCGCAGGCCTCGATCGACGGCACCGTCACCCAGCTCGTGAGCCGCGGCCGCATCGATCCGCTCAGCGACGCCGACACCGCCGCGCTGTCGGCGTTCATCGCGGCCTGATCGGGGCCGCCCGCGGAGCGGGACACTCATCGGGCGCATCGGGGCGCGTGGTGACGCTCCGGCGTGAGGCTGCGGCCAGAGGCCCCGCGTCTGGCCCCGGCGTGAAGCCCACGCCAGGCCCGCGCGAACCCCGCGTCGCGCCCGCGCGTAGCCCGCCGCGCACTGCACCGCGCCGCACGTGCGGTGCGGCTAGGACCGCAGCGCCCGGCGGGCCGCGCGTTGCACCGCCTCGGTGAGGCGGGCGGTGCGGCGGGAGCCGAGTCGCCAGCTCTGCCAGGCGAGGTGCACGTCGACGTAGTCGGTGTCGCCTCCGGCTCCCGGCAGCCGGACGAGCTCGCCGGTGCGCAGGCCGTCGCCGAGCTGCTGCTCGGGCAGCAGCCCCCAGCCGAGGCCCGCGCGGACAGCCGCGGCGAAAGCCTGCGACGACGGCACGAGGTGCTCGACCTCCACCTGCCGTGGTCCGGCCGGGCCGAGCCCTCGCAAGAAGCGATGCTGCAGGTCGTCGGCGGCGCTGAACCGCACGAGCGGCAGCGCCGCCCAGTCGATCGAGCCGTCGGCCGCCGACCAGCGAGAGCGCAGGGCGGGCGTGCAGACGGGCAGGTAGCGCATGACCCCCAGCGGCATGACCGTGCAGCCGGGCACCGGTGCGGGGTCGGAGGTGATGGCGGCGACGGCCTCCCCCGTGCGCAGGTGGGCGGTGCCATGATCCTCGATCTCGATGAACAGCTCGAGAGTGCTGTCGTCCCATGTCGCGGCCTCGGCAAGCACATCCCCGAACCATGTCGCCAGGGAGTCGGCGTTGACGACGACCGCCAGCCGTCGACGCCCGCCGTCGTCGGGGTCGAGCTGCTCGGCGGCGTCGGCGCGCAGCTCGTCGACCTGCCGGGCCAGCCGCAAGAGCGTCGCGCCCTCGGGCGTCGCCCGGCACGGCGTGGCCCGCACGACGAGCACGCGACCCCAGTGCCGCTCGAGGGCCTTGATGCGCTGGCTCACCGCCGACGGCGTGACGTGCAGCGCGCGGGCGGCGCCTTCGAACGAGCCCGTCTCGACGACCGCGACGAGGGCCGCGAGCTGATCGGGGTGCATGAAGCAATTCTAAGGCTCCTGCACATTCTTTCGCTGGCCTTCATCGCGGTGGCTCCGTAGCGTCGTAGCCGTGCTCATCACCTCGGCCTTCACCATCTCGGCCTTCGCCACCTCGGCCTTCACCACCTCGGCCTCCCTCACCTCGGCGCTCACCGCCGCGCCGGCCCAGCCCATCCCCTCCACCCTCGGCTCGATCGTCACCGGCTTCGCCACGGGGGCGTCGCTCATCATCGCCATCGGGGCGCAGAACGCGTTCGTGCTGCGCCAGGGCCTGCGCCGCGAGCACATCGGCGTCGTCATCGCGATCTGCGCGATCAGCGACGCGGTGCTCATCGTCGCGGGGGTCGTCGGCATCGGCGTCCTCACGAGCCTGCACCCGGCGGCCCTGCAGGTGCTGCGGTATGCCGGCGCGGCCTACCTCGTGTGGTTCGGCGTGCGCAGCCTGCTCGCGGCCAGGCACTCCGGTGGCCTCGTCGCGGGCGGCACCGGTGGCAGGGCACGCGTCGGCGCGGTCGCCGCGACCGCTGTCGCCCTGACCTGGCTCAACCCGCACGTCTACCTCGACACCGTGCTCATGCTCGGCAGCATCGCCAACCAACACGGACCCTCGGGCCGCTGGTGGTTCGCCCTCGGCGCGACGACCGCGAGCATCGTCTGGTTCGCGGGGCTGGGCCTGGGCGCCCGCGCGCTCGCCCCCCGCCTCGCGCATCCCCGCACGTGGCAGGTGCTCGACGTCGTCGTCGGCGTGACGATGCTCGTCGTCGCCGCGGTGCTGGCCTTCGGCGGCTGAGTGGTCCCGACAATCCCCGGGGACCGTCGCCGCGGATGGTCCCCGCTACCCGACCGCGCGCAGGAAGCTCTCGAGCAGCGGCCCGGCGGTCGTCGACCCGCTGACGCCGTCCTCGACGAACACGCTGACCGCGAGGTCACCGTGCACCGCGATCATCCAGGCGTGCGAGCGGGGCGGACTGTCGGCGCCGTATTCGGCGGTGCCCGTCTTGGCCAACACCGGCGGGGCCGGCACGTCGGCGAGAAAGCTCGCGCTGCCGCTCGTCACGACCCCGCGCATGAGCTCGCGCAGCTCGTCGGCGTGCGGCACCTCGGCCCCCTCCGCGGCCGGCGTGGGGCTCGCCGTCATCCCCGAGCCGGGGGTGGCGGGCGCCTCGGGTCGCGCCGGCCGCCGCTGCGCGTCGAGCACGACAACCGGGGAGACGGTGTGGCCGCCCCCGGCCGACGCCGCCACCGTCGCCATGCCCAGCGGCGACGCGAGCACCTGCCCCTGCCCGATGAGCCCCGCCGCCGCCTCGGTGGCACCGACGTCGGTCGGCACCCGACCGAGGAACGCCGGCACGCCGAGCCGCGGATCGCCCGTGAGCCCGAGCACCGCCGCGGCGGCCCCGACGGCCTGCGGCGTCGCGATGTCGCGGGCGTTGATCATCGCCGTGTTGCACGACTGGGCGATGGCGACGGCGAGCGTCACCGACCCCAGCGCGGAAGCCGGATAGTCGCTGTAGTTGGTGAAGCCGCGCCCGTCGACGTTCGTCGTCGGCGAGCACGTGAGCGTCGACTGCGGCGTGAGCCCGCCCGCGAGCAGCGCCTCGGAGGTGACGACCTTGAACGTCGAGCCCGGCGCGTACTGCCCCAGCGTCGCCGTCGAATATCCCCGGCTCCCGGGCCCGCTCGCGGCCGCGAGCACCTGCCCGTCGCTGGGGCGGATCGCGACGACCGCCGCGGGCGGACCCGTGGACGCCAGCGTGCGCTCGGCGGCCTCCTGCACGCGCGGGTCGAGGCTGACCTGCACGTCGGCGCCCGCCACGGGGTCGACCCGGTGCAGCTCACGCGCGCCCGCCGCCGCGGCGCCTCCCGCCGCAGCG
>JBDIAP010000121.1:0-11760 GCA_039812485.1 Kineosphaera sp. | reverse complement strand
CTAGCTGTCGTTGCCGTCTTGCTGTCGTCGCCGTGGTGCCGACGTGTCGGGAAGTCGGGTAGTCGGCCGCTTCGCGTGGTGGCCCAAGGCTGTCCGGCCGTCTGGCGCCGCGCCGATCCTCGGCGCCAGGCCCATCTCAGCAGACCGCCGGAGGCGTCGCAGGCCCGAGGGCCGTCGTCGACTCGTCACCGGCGCGCGGCAGGGACCGGTGGGTTGCCGACGATCATCCGCATGATGACCGTGAGTGTCCACATGGTGAGGCGTCGGGGCCGGCCTGCGCACCAGCCGCCCCCGGCGGTGCCGCAGCGCGTAGGCTCGGGCGCGGATCGACTTCCGTCACGAAGATCACCATCAATCCCCAGTTCAGGAGTGTCTCGATGGCAACCATCGAAGAAATCGGCGCCCGGGAGATTCTCGACTCGCGCGGCAACCCCACCGTCGAGGTCGAGGTGCTGCTCGACGACGGCACCACGGCTCGCGCCGCGGTCCCCAGCGGTGCCTCCACCGGCGCGTTCGAGGCGGTCGAGCGCCGCGACGGCGACAAGGGTCGCTACCTCGGCAAGGGCGTGGAGCAGGCCGTCGACGCGGTGCTCGACGAGATCGAGCCGCGCATCGTCGGCTTCGACGCCAGCGACCAGCGCCTCGTCGACAACGAGATGCTCTCCCTCGACGGCACCGACAACAAGGGCAAGCTCGGCGCCAACGCGATCCTCGGCGTCTCCCTCGCGGTGGCCCGCGCGGCGGCCGACTCGGCCGGCCTGCCCCTCTACCGGTATGTCGGTGGGCCCAACGCCCACGTGCTGCCGGTGCCGATGATGAACATCCTCAACGGCGGCTCCCACGCCGACTCCAACGTCGACATCCAGGAGTTCATGATCGCCCCGATCGGCGCGCCCTCCTTCAAGGAGGCGCTGCGCTGGGGCGCCGAGGTCTACCACTCGCTGAAGAAGGTGCTGCACGACCGCGGCCTGGCCACCGGCCTCGGTGACGAGGGTGGCTTCGCGCCCAACCTCGAGAGCAACGCCGCCGCCCTCGACCTCATCGTCGAGGCCATCCAGGCCGCCGGCTACACCCCCGGCAAGGACATCGCGCTCGCGCTCGACGTCGCGGCCAGCGAGTTCTACAAGGACGGCTCCTACACCTTCGAGGGCGGCAGCAAGTCGGCCGACGAGATGATCGCCTACTACGAGGGCCTCGTCGACAAGTACCCGTTGGTCTCCATCGAGGACCCGCTCAACGAGGACGACTGGGACGGTTGGAAGAAGATCACCGACGAGATCGGCGACAAGGTCCAGCTCGTCGGCGACGACCTCTTCGTCACCAACCCCGAGCGCCTCTTCAAGGGCATCTCGACGGGCACCGCCAACGCGCTGCTCGTCAAGGTCAACCAGATCGGCTCGCTCACCGAGACGCTCGACGCCGTGACGATGGCGCAGACCAACGGCTACAAGTGCATGATGAGCCACCGTTCCGGCGAGACCGAGGACACGACGATCGCCGACCTCGCCGTCGCGACCAACTGCGGCCAGATCAAGACCGGCGCCCCGGCCCGCTCCGAGCGCGTCGCGAAGTACAACCAGCTCCTGCGCATCGAGGAAGCCCTCGACGACGCGGCGGTCTACGCCGGCGCCGGCGCGTTCCCGCGCTTCAAGGGAGCCTGAGAGGCACTCCTCGGGCGCCACCGGCGGGGCAGCTCGCAAGGCAGCGCTCGATTAGGCAAGCTGGGGTCTGGCACGTCGCCAGGCCCCAGCTGTGTGTCTGTCGCCGACCTGCCTGTCGGGCACCGCCGCCCAACCGCCCCATCGCCCGCAGCTCGAAACAGGTAGGTCCATGCCGTCCACACGCCGTCCGGAGACCGGATCCTCGCGTCGGCACGGCCGTGGCCCGGTCTCGACCCCGAGCGGGCCGCGGCGCCGGGTCGACGGTCGCGGGACGCGGGCGCCCGGGGCGGCCCCCGGCGCGTCCCGGGGCGCGCGCTCGGGCGCCGCTCGCCCTGACGGCGGGTCGCTCGCGACGGGCTCGATGCGCACGGGCGGGCCGCTCGCTCGGCGCTCCACGCGCCGGCTCGCGGCGCTCGGGGCGGTCTTCGTGCTGCTGGCGATCATGATCGTGCCGACCCTGCGCGCCTACCTGCAGCAGCGCGCCGAATATGCGGCTCTCACCGAGCAGGTCGCGCGCCAGCAGCAAACGCTCACCGCCGGACAGCAGCAGCTCACACGCTGGGACGACCCGACGTATGTCGAGCAGCAGGCCCGCGAGCGGCTCAAGTTCGTGCGGCCGGGGGAGACCGCCTACCAGGTCATCGGCGCCGAGAAGCTGCTCGGCGACAGCCTGGCGGGGCGCTCGCGGGTCGTCGTGCCGAATCAGGGCGACGACTCGATCCCGTGGTACGGCAAGATGTGGACCTCGATCGTCATCGCCGACCGGCCCGACGTCGACGACACCGTGCAGCTCACCCCGGTCGGGGTGCGGCCGGGTGACGGGTCGGGCAGCGGGTCGGGTGGCGGCGCGACCCCCGGCACGACGGGCACACCCAGCGGCGCGTCGGGCGGCAGCCCGGGTCCGTCCGGCTCGGCCACGGGCGGTTCGACGTCCGGCGGCGCCTCGGGCACGCCGTGACCGCGGCGGCCGAGGGCCCAGCGGGCGAGCCGGTCGCGCAGGCCGACCTCGACGCCGTCACCGCCCAGCTGGGGCGACCGGTGCGCGGCGTCGCGGCGATCGCCCATCGGTGTCCGTGTGGCCGGCCCGACGTCGTGACGACCCGGCCGCAGCTGCCGGACGGCACGCCCTTCCCGACGACCTTCTATGCGACGTGTCCGCGGCTGACCGGCGCGTTGAGCACGCTCGAATCCTCCGGGCTCATGCGAGACATGAGCGCGCGACTGGAGGCCGACGCCGAGCTGGCCGCCGCCTACGACGCCGCGCACCGCGACTATCTGCGACGACGCGAGGCGCTCGGGCAGGTGCCGCAGATCGAGGGGATCAGCGCCGGTGGCATGCCGACCCGGGTCAAGTGCCTGCACGTGCTCGCTGCGCACGCCCTGGCGGCCGGTCTCGGTGTCAATCCCCTCGGCGACGAGGTGCTCGCGGTGCTCGAGCCGTGGTGGCGCGACGGGCCCTGCGTCTGAGGCGGACGCCCAGCCGGCGGGGCGGCGGGCGGCCGACAGGGATCAGCCGGTGGGCTTGGCCGCCGACACCTTCTTGTCCAACTGCTGGATCTGTCGCTGCAGCTGGTCGTTCTGGCGCACGAGCTGCTCGACATCGGTCTTGGTGTCGCTGACGTCCTGGCGGACCTGCGAGTCCGAGGAGTCCGAGCTCGTGTTGTGGTTGCCGCAGGCCCCGAACATCGCGAGCACCGCGACGATGAGGATCCACCGCGACCGCGACCGCAGGCGGTCGATCTCGCGGCGCTGCTGCTGGAGCAAGGCGCGCACCTCGTCCAAGGTGGCACTCGCCTGCGGCGCGGGCTGGTCCGGACGCGGCTCGAGCGGTGGGATGGGAGCGCCGTAGTCCGACATCCTTCCAGCGTAGTCTCGTGCCGGGCGCCGGTCCGACGCCCACCCCACCCGCACTCACCTGCTACGGAGGCACGATGCGCGTCGGCGCGATCGACTGCGGCACGAACTCGATCAGGCTGCTCGTCGCCGATGTCGCGAGCGACTCTGGCGACAGGGGCGACACGGGCGACACGGGCGACAGGGTCGCCGGGCCGCTGCGGGAGGTCGTGCGGCGCATGGAGGTCGTGCGGTTGGGGGAGGGGCTCGACGCCACCGGCGAGATCGCGCCGGCCGCGCTGGCCCGCACGCTCGCGATGAGCGCCGAATACGCCCGGCAGTGTGACGAGCTCGGCGTCGAGCGGGTGCGCTTCGTCGCCACCTCGGCGAGCCGGGACGCCCGCAACGCGGTGGACTTCGTCGCCGGCGTCCGAGCCGCGTTCGCCCCGCGCGACGTCGCGCCCGAGGTCGTCAGCGGGCGGGAGGAGGCGCAGCTCTCGTTCGACGGGTCGACCGGCGGGCTCGCCGCGGATGGGCTGCCGGGCCCCTACCTCGTCGTCGACCTCGGCGGCGGCTCCACGGAGTTCGTGCGCGGCGACCTCGGTCGGGTCGAGGCGGCCGTCTCGATGAACATCGGCTGCGTGCGCTTCCACGAGCGGCACCGGCTCGGCGACCCGCCGACCCCCGCGCAGCTCGCGGCCGCCACCCGTGAGATCGACGCCGCCCTCGACGAGGCCGAGTCCGCGGTCGGTTTCGCGCAGGTCAACGCACTCGTCGGGCTCGCCGGCACCGTGACGACCGTCGCCGCCCACGCCCTGGGCCTGCCCGCCTACGACCGCGACGCGATCCACGCCAGCCGCCTCCCGGTAGAGCGAGTGCTCGCCGCGTGCGACGACCTCGTCGCCCGCACACGCGAGCAGCGCGCCGCGCTGGGCTTCATGCATCCGGGCCGCGTCGACGTCATCGGCGCCGGGGCCCTCATCTGGGGGCAGGTCGTGCGCCGGGTCGCCGCGCGCTCCGGGATCGCCGAGGTCGTGACCTCCGAGCACGACATCCTCGACGGCATCGCGCTGAGCCTGCGCGGATGAGCGATCCGCCGATGGGCGGTGCCGAGGCCGCACCGCCGCAGGAGCCGGGGGAGCGGCCCCACGGCCCCGAGCTGCTGCCGCATCCGCTCGTCGGCGGGGCGTTCACCTCACCCGTGACCCCTGGCACGGGCTGGCCGGGCGACCCGGCCGACGCGCGCACGCCGGTGGCCCGCACGGCGGCGCAGGTCGAGGCGCTGGCGTCGGCGGCCCACGACCTGCCCACGCTCGATGCCCGGGTCAGCGTGTGCCGCGCGTGCCCGCGCCTCGTCGCGTGGCGCGAGGAGGTCGCGCATGCGAAGCGCGCCGCCTGGCGCGACGAGCCCTACTGGGGACGCCCGGCTCCCAGCTTCGGTGACGAGCGCCCCCAGCTGCTCGTCATCGGCCTCGCCCCGGCGGCGCACGGCGCCAACCGCACCGGACGCATGTTCACCGGCGACCGCAGCGGCGACTGGATCTATGCCGCGCTGCACCGGGCGGGCTACGCCACCCTCGGCACGAGCCGCGACGCAGGCGACGGCCTGCGCCTGAACGGCGTGCGCATCGTCGCGACCGCGCACTGCGCGCCGCCGCAGAACACGTTGACGACCACCGAACGCGACACGTGCGGCGGCTGGCTCGACCGGGAGCTGACGCTCGTGCAGCCCGGGCTGCGGTCGGTGCTGGCCCTCGGCGCGGTCGGCTGGGGCGCGTTGCTCGCTGCGGGACGCCGTCTGGGCTGGACGATCCCGCGGCCCAAGCCACGGTTCGGGCACGGGGCGGTGGCACACCTGGGCCTGCCGGACGGGCGCGAGGTGCGGCTCGTCGGCTGCTATCACGTGAGCCAGCAGAACACCTTCACCGGCAAGCTCACGCAAGAGATGCTCGACGCCGCGATCGCTCTCGCCGGCGAGCCGGAACGACCCTGAGGCCGCCGCGAGCCCCGCGAATGGGTGTGGCTGACGGGTAGCGTGGGTGTGTCCCCGTAGCCCAACCGGCAGAGGCAGGCCACTTAAAATGGACACAGTGCGGGTTCGAGTCCCGTCGGGGGCACGAGGCGCCACCCGCTCGAGCATCGGCGGCGCCCACGGCCCCGCCAGGGAATAGCGGGAACCGACCCGGCGTCCTAGACGTCGAACACTCACTGATCGCCGCGCCGATCGTCGGCGCGCGACACCCCCATCGTGGAAGGCAACCAAGCCAAATGAGCAACCCGGTCTTCGACCGCATCGACGACGTCAGTCGCAAGGGCGGCTACGCGACCTTCGGTGGCGGTCGGTCGAGCCAGTCCCAGCGCGGGTCGCAGGCCGCCCCGCAATACGGCCAGTACGCGCCGCAGAATCTCGACGCTCGTCAGCTCGACGACATGTACAACGCGCCGTCGGCCGGTCCGGTCCAGATGGGCCGCGTCACCGTCGACGATGTCGTCATGAAGGGGCTCGGCCTCTTCGGCCTCATGATCGTCACCGCCGCTGCGGTGGCGTTCGTCGTGCCGGCGCTGAGCCCCGTCCTCATCCTCCCGGCCATCGTCGTGACCCTCGGCCTCGGCCTGGTCATCGCGTTCAAGAAGACGATCAGCGTGCCGCTCATCGTCGGCTACGCGTTCTTCCAGGGCCTGCTCGTCGGGTCCGTCACCGTCATGTACGGCAGCCGCTTCGGCTCGGGGGTCGTGACGACCGCAGTGGTCGCGAGCCTGTCGGTCTTCGTCGCGATGTTCGCCGGGTGGAAGTTCGGCATCGTCAAGGTGACGAGCAAGTCGCGGCGCATCTTCACGCTCGCGATCTTCGGCTACCTGATCTTCGCGCTGGCCAACCTCGTCGCGGCCTGGGCGTTCGGCGCCAACAGCGGCTGGGGCTTCTTCGGCTTCGGCTCCGGGATGTCGATCCTCGTGTCGGTCTTCGCGGTCGGCCTGGCGTCCTACTCACTCGCGATGGACTTCGACTCCATCGACCGCGCCGTCGCCGCGCAGCTGCCGGAGAAGTACAGCTGGCTGCTCGCGCACGGCCTGCTCGTCACGGTCGTGTGGCTCTACCTGGAGATCCTGCGCCTCGTCGCGCAGCTGCAGCGCAACTGACATGACTGCCGATCCGGTGCCCCCCGCGGCCCGGACCGAGCTCGAGCGCCTGGCCCGGCGGTGGCGACAGCTGCCGCTGGACCGGGCGCTCGCCCATGTCCCGGACGTCGTCGCCCTCGCCCAGTCGTATGCCGACGCGGTCGCCGCGGCCGCCGGGCGGGAGGGCCGTCCGCTGCCCGACCTCGGGCCCGGGGTCGTCATCGACCAGCTCGTCGTCACCGCCTACGACCTGGCGGCCGCCGCCGGGGGAGCCGGGGCGGGGGAGCGGCTCGTCGAGGACCTCGCCGGGCTGCGGCGCCGGATCGGCTGATCCGACGCCGCAGCGTCACCCCCGGGACAGTTCGGCAGGCTCAGGAGCGCCGGTTACGGGCGGGTCGGCAGCGGCACCCGGCGCAGCGTCAGCCACGCCGCGGCCGCGACGGCGGCGAACGTCAGCGCGACGACGAGCCCTCCGATCGGCCCGGCGCCCCGCATCGTGCCCTCGATGAGGATCGAACCGGAGCGCACGACGGTGAAGAACCCGATGCGCGGGCCGTCCGCCCCGGCCGAGACGATCCAGAAGGGCGCGAGCACGGTCAGCGGCAGCAGCAGCGTCGCCAACGCCCCGAAGCGCAGGTAGGTCGCGCCGACGAGCACCCCGCTCAGCGAGGTCATCGCGAAGCCCGCGGCCAGGCCCGCGATCGTCCAGCCGAACCCCTTCTCGAGGGGCTCGTGGACGCCGGACCAGCCGAACGCGGCGTAGATCGGCCCCTCGACGGCGAGCAGCGCCCCGCCGACCAGCGCATACGCCAGCGCCGTGCCGACCGTCGCGGCGAACGCGCCCCGCACGAACGAGCGGCGCGACACGCCCGCGGCGACGAGGACCCGCAGGTAGGTGACGGTCAGCGAGATGCTCACGCCGAACGGGAACCAGAACGCGACCGACAGGATCGCCTGGGCCGCCGAGAGCTGGAGCCGCGCGCCGAGCACGGTCATGGCGACCGCGCCGAGGACGAGGGCGACCCCGAAGAACCAGGCGCCGATGGTCAGCTGCGCGATGAGCTGGAAGGCCGCGATCCGCGCCCACTGCTCGCGGGCGGACCGGCTCGGGGGCAGGGTCTGCGTGTGGGGGGCGGTGGTGGTCATGACGCCTCCTGGGGAGTCGTGGCCGGAGTCTGGTCGCGGCCGCCGGCGCCGCGCGCCGGGTCGGTGAGTCGGATGAAGAGGTCCTGCAGGCCGACCGCGCCGACGGTCAGCCCCTGACGCTGCAGGGTGTCCGCCCGGGCGTCGTCGAGCGCGCCGTAGACGGTGACCTGGCGGGTCGGGCCGAGGTCGCGCACCCCGATGACGTCGAGCCCGGCGCCGGCGGCGTCGACGGCGCCGGCCGGGCCGGTCAGCGTCCAGCCGCGGCCGCGCAGGTCGTCGGCCTCCGCCGAGAGCAGGACGCGCCCGCGGTCGAGGATCGTCACGGTCTCCAGCAGCGGCTCGACCTCCTCGATGAGGTGGGTCGAGAGGATGACCGTGCGGGGGTGGGCCGCGAAATCTGCGATGAGCAGGTCGGCGAACCGCTGCCGCGACGGGGCGTCCATGCCGAGGTGCACCTCGTCGAACATCGTCAGCGGAGCCCGCGCCGCCAGCCCCAGCGCTGCGCCGAGCGCCGAACGCTGCCCGCGGGACAGGGCGCCGGGCTTGGCCTTCGGCGAGACGCCGAACTCGGCGAGGATGCTCTCGGCATACGGGCGGTCGAAGGTGGGGCGCCCGAGGTGGGCGATCTCGAGGGTGACCTCGATCTTCTCGTCGTCGACGACGTCGCCGGACTCGCGGATGAGGCAGATCTGCTCCATGAGCGCCTCCCGCTCGAAGGGGTCGCCGCCGCCGCTCGGGCCGCTCACCTCCAGGCGGCCGGACGTGGGTTGCAGCAGCGAGGCGGCCAGGGAGAGCAGGCTCGTCTTGCCGGCGCCGTTGCGCCCGAGCAGGCCGTGGATGCGGCCCGCTCCGAGCCGCAGGTCGACGGCGTCCAGGGCCGTCGTGGCGCCATAGCGCAGGGTCAGGTCGGTCGTGTGCAGGGCAAGGGCGGTCATCGTGGGTCCTCGACGATGGTCGGGTCGGTCGGGGTGTCGCTGGTGGCGGGTGCTGTGGCGGCGGGGGCTGTGGTGGCGGGCGCTGTGGTGCCGGGTGCTGGGGGGCGGGTGGCGCTCGCTGTGGCGTCGGCGGTGGCTGCGCGCGTGAAGTGCTCGGCCACGTAGCGGGTGACGTCGCCGGCGTCGAGGCCGAGCACCGCTGCCTCCCGCAACACGGGGTCGAGCTGCTCGGCGAAGAACGTCTCGCGGCGCCGCGCGCGCAGCCGTTGCGGGGCGCCCGGCGCGACGAACATGCCGATGCCGCGCTGCTTGACGAGCACATCCTCGGCGACGAGCTGCGCGAACGCCTTCGCGGCGGTCGCGGGGTTGATCCGGTAGGTGGTCGCGTATGCGGTGGTCGACATCACTTGGTCCCCCTCGGCCAGGGCGCCGGCGAGGATCTCGCCGCGGATCGCCTCGGCGATCTGCACGTAGATGGGGTCGCGGCCCGCGAACATCGGCACCTCCTTCGATGCATCTTCAGTGGTTCATTACATGACTAATGAACCACTGAAGCGACGAGGTGTCAACCGTGCGGGGAGAGGCGGGTGAGGGTCGTACCAGGGGGCACAGACAGCGGCGCCCGGCCGACGCCGAACGCCGCTGTGGGACGCAGTCGCTTGGGGACGCCGCTGTGGGACGCCGTCGCGGCACACTCCGGGGCCCGGCGGGCGAAGTGCCTCGGGGGCGTCGGGCAGGCGCCGGCGAGGGGGACCCGTCGCTCTACGAGAGCCGTTCGAGGATGATCGCCATGCCCTGGCCGCCGCCGACGCACATCGTCTCGAGGCCGAACTGCCCGTCGCGCGTGGCGAGCCCGTTGAGCAGCGTCGTCGTGATGCGGGCCCCGGTGCTGCCGAACGGGTGGCCCAGGGCGATGGCGCCGCCGTGCACGTTGAGCTTGTCGAAGTCCATGCCGAGGTCGTCGGCCGACGGCAGCACCTGCGCGGCGAAGGCCTCGTTGATCTCGTAGAGGTCCATGTCGCCGATCGACATCCCGGCCCGCTTGAGGGCTTGGCGGCTCGCGTCGACCGGCCCGAGGCCCATGATCTCCGGGGACAGGCCGCTGACCCCCGTCGAGACGATGCGGGCCAGCGGGGTGAGGCCGAGCTCCTTGGCTCGGATGTCGCTCATGACGACCAGGGCCGCGGCGCCGTCGTTGAGCGGGCAGCAGTTGCCGGCCGTGACCGTGCCGTGCTCGCGGAAGACGGGCTTCAGGGCCGAGAGGGCCTCGAGGGTGACGCCGGCGCGGGGTCCGTCGTCGGTGGCGACGACCGTGCCGTCGGGCAGCGTGACGGGAGTGATCTCGCGAGCGTAGAAGCCCTCGGCGATGGCGCACTCGGTGCGGTTCTGGCTGGTCACGGCCCACTCGTCCTGGCGCGCGCGGCTCACATGGCGCAGGGTCGCGACGTTTTCGGCGGTCTGCCCCATCGCGAGGTAGACGTCGGGCAGCTCGCCGATCTCGCGCGGGTCGGTCCACACCCGATTGTCGGCGGCGATGGCGGCGCTGCGCTCCTGGGCCGCGTCGAACGCCGGGTCGTCCCAGGCGCGCGGCGACAGTGACGTGCCCGACAGGTCGGGGTAGCGGGAGACGCACTCGACCCCGGCGCTGACGAAGACGCCGCCCTCACCGGCCTTGATCGCGTGGAAGGCCATGCGGGTGGTCTGCACCGACGAGGCGCAGAACCGGTTGACGGTCGCGGCGGGCAGCCCGTCGAGGCCCAGGCGCACGGCGACGACCCGCGCCATGTTCCAACCCTGCTCGCCCCACGGCTGCGCGCACCCCAGGTAGAGGTCGTCGATCGTCGCCGGGTCGAGCGCCGGCACCGTGGCCAGCAGCGACTCGACGACCTGAGTCGCGAGGTCGACGGGGCGCATGGCCGCGAGAGACCCCTTGACGGCGCGGCCGATCGGGCTCCGCGCGGTCGCGACGATCACTGCTTCGGGCACTGTGCCTCCAGGGAGTTGCGGGCGTGCGGGCGGACTGACCGGGATCCGCACTCGCGATGCTATCGCCGTGACCACGGCGAACTGACGCGGACGGCGGGGATTGTCACAACCCGATAACTACGCGGTCGCGGCACTCCGGCTCGCCCGACCGGTAGCGGGTGCCCGCGCCCGCGCGGTCACGTCGCGCGGGCTCTGGTGGCCAGGGCTCGCATGCTCTGGCGCCCAGGTCGCGCGCGCTCTTGCGGCCAGTTCGCGCCCGCCCGCGCCGCGCCGCGGGCGCCGCGCCCGCGCAGGCCGCTCGTCCGGGCCCTGTCGATGTGCGTCCGGGCGTTCGATTTGCGTCCGGGCGTGCCGATGAGGGGATCGTCGGGAGGCGGTCCCCGACCTCGGGGGATCCCGGGTGACCTCGCCGGTGACACGACATGACGAACTTCAGAACATGACGAACTTCAGCATCAGCTCCGCGACGTCCGACCAGGGGTCGAGCCCCGCGCTGCAGCGCTGGCTCGGCTACCTGCGCGACTCGGGGGTGGCGCGTGCGCCATCGGCCGGGCCGGCCGGTGCTCTGAGCTCGGGGATGACGCTCGCGCCGACGGGCTCGACGGCGATGGCGACGAACCTGTCGACGACGACGCTGGCCACGGCTGCCGGGGCCACGATCGCGGCGGCGACGGCGACACCGGTCCGGTCACCCGAGGCCTCGGGCCCCGCGTCCGGTGTGCATCCCAGCCTCGACGCCAAGGCGCTCGGCGCGCACGCGGCGGTGGGGGAGCTCGAGGTGCGCAGGCAGACCTACGGCTCGTTGGAGCGCATCTTCGCGCAGACCGGGCACTCCACGCGGTCCGCGGTGGAGACGTTGGAGGAGGCGGCGCGCCGCCGCCGCGACCGGCACCGCGACCAGCGGGCCCAGGCCGTGCAGGAGGGCGCCGAACGGGCCCAGGCCCAGCAGGCATCCCGTGAGGTCGGGCAGTCGCGCCGCAGCGAGGCGGCGGCCCTGGCCCGATCGGGTGTCGCCGCTGTCACGGGCGGGTCGGCCGCTGCGGGGGGCGCACGCCCGACGCCGCCCTCGGATGTGGCGGCGT
>JBDIAP010000120.1:0-11933 GCA_039812485.1 Kineosphaera sp. | reverse complement strand
GGATCGTCGCGATCACCGTCTACCGGGTCGTCGGCCTGCGCATCCTGCGCACCGCATGGATCAACCTCGACAAGATGTGGGCCGCCGCCTTCGTCGTCGCGGGGGTGTTCGTCTGGGTGGGCTGACGGGAATTCGCTCAGCGGTCGCGGCGATAGAGGGTGAAGGCGTAGCGCCCTTCGATGAAGTAGGTCCGGGAGTAGAGGACGAGCCGGTCGCGTGAGTCGTAGTGCAACTGGTTGAGCAGCACGAAGAGGTCGTGGGCCGCGGCCTCCGGGCCCCAGCCCACGTGGCTCGAGTGGACCGCGTGGACCTCGGCCTCGGCGTGCACGGCCGCGATCCCGAGCGAGTCGCGCAGGAAGGCGAGGATCGATCCGGTGAGGTCGTCGTCGCTCACCTCGTCGGGCAGGATCGCCGTGGGCATGAGGTCGTAGGAGTAGGCGACCACCTCGCCGTCGGCGAGGATCGTGCGGCGCAGTTCGAGGACCTCGGTGTCGCCGGGCACCCTCATGCTCGCCGCCTCCTCGGGCAGGACGCCGCGGCGCATCCGCGAGGCATAGGTCATGCCCGGTTCCTTGCCCGTGGCGCGGATCGACTCGGTGATCGATTCGAGGCGCTCAAGCCCCGCGCGCACCGCCGGTTGTTCGACAACAAAGGTACCGACGCCGTGATGCGTGCGGACGAGGCCGAGCGTCTCGAGCTCGCGCAGGGCGGCGCGGACCGTGGGGCGCGACACGCCGAAGCGTTCCGCGAGGGCCGTCTCGGTCGCGAGTCGCGACCCTGCCGGAGGGTCACCCGCGGCGATCTGGGCGCGTAGATCCCAGGCCAGGCGCCTAGCGAGAGTCGTGCGACGGGTCATGTGAAGTCCCAACGTCGGAGGTCCGCGGGCCGGCCGTAGGGACCGTCTGCGGCGCGGTGTCACCACCCTTGACGCCCTGGTGGCACGTCCCTACTCTGGCACCCAGTTGTCAAACAACCAAGGAGTTCGAGGTGGTTCGAGCGGTCGAGTGGTCGGACGGGTCGAGCTCCGGCACGTCCGGTGCCCCCGGTGTCAGGCTCATCGACCAGACGCTCCTGCCCGAGCGCGAGGATCACCTGCACATCACGACGGTCGACGCCCTCGTCGACGCGATCCGTCGGCTCGCCGTCCGCGGGGCGCCCGCCCTGGGAGCGGCCGGAGCGCTCGGGGTCGTCGTCGCGATGCACGAGGCGACGCGCGAGGGCTGGGACGAGGAGCGCCTGGCCGCCGAGGTCGACCGCGTCCGCGACGCCCGCCCCACCGCGGTGAACCTCGCGTGGGGCGTCGACCGGGTCCGCCCCCTCATGGCGAGCGGTCCCGACGCGGTGCTGCAGGAGGCGCGCAGGCTCATCGCCGAGGACGAGGCGGCCAACCGGGAGCTCTCCCGGCTCGGCGCCGACTGGATCCTGGCCCGGACTGGCCGCGAGCGGGTCCGCGTCGTCACGCACTGCAACACCGGCGCGCTCGCGACGACGGCCTGGGGCACGGCATACGGGATCATCCACGAGCTGCACGACCGCGGCGCCCTCGGCCTCGTCTACGCCGACGAGACGCGCCCGCTGCTCCAGGGGGCGCGCCTGACGAGCTGGGAGCTGACCCAGGACGGCATCGAGCACGTCGTGCAGGCCGACGGCGCCGCGAGCAGCACGATCCTGCGCGGTCTCGTCGACGTCGCGATCATCGGTGCCGACCGGATCACGGCCAACGGGGACACGGCGAACAAGGTCGGCTCGGTTGCCCTGGCCCTGGCCTGTCAACGAGCGGGCATCCCCTTCGTCGTCGCCGCGCCGAGCTCGACCGTCGACCTGGCCACCGCGACCGGGGACGACATCGTCATCGAGGAGCGCGACGGCAAGGAGGTCCTCGCCGTTGGCGGGGTCCGCAGCGCGCCCACCGGCACGCGGGGCTTCAATCCCGCCTTCGACGTCACCCCCCACGACCTCGTCACCGCGGTCGTCACCGAACGGGGGGTCGCCGAACCCTCCGCGCACCCCGACCCCCGTCTGTTGGAGTCCATCGCAGGCTGATCGACACCCGACCGGCACCGACGCCGGTCGCGGACCGAGAGGAACCGTCATGAAGAAGTCGCTCGTCGCCACCGTCGCCGGCCTGTCGCTTCTCGGCGTCGCCGGCTGCAGCCAGGGCTCGGAGTCCCCCGGCGCCGCCACACCGAATGCCAACGCCGAGTCCGCGACCGTCGCGACCGCTACCGGCACGGCGCCGGCCCCCTTCGACCAGCCCGGGGTGCCCGTGGCGCTCGTGCAGAACACCGGGCAGGGCGACTACTTCCAGCAGTACCTCAACGGCACGAAGAAGCAGGCCGAGGCGCTGAAGATGAAGCTGACCGTGTACGACGCCCAGGGCGACAACGCGCAGCAGGCGACCCAGCTCGACCAGGCGATTGCCTCGGGAGCCAAGGGGATCATCGTGCGCCACGGCTTCCCCGACACCCTGTGTCCCGGCGTCAACAAGGCCCTCGATCAGGGCATCAAGGTCGTCATCTACGACGTCGAGATCCAGAAGTGCGCCCCCCGCGCCGTACAGACGCAGCAGTCCGACGCGCAGATGGCCGGGCTCGTCCTCGACCAGATGAAGAAAGACATCGGCACCGACAAGCCGGTCGGCTACGTCAACGTCGCGGGCATCGCCCCGCTCGACCGCCGCGATGCGGTGTGGAAGAAGTACCTGACCGAGAACTCCTGGACCCAGAAGTTCAAGACCGGCAAGTACACCCCCTCGACCGCGACCGACACCGCCCCGATGGTCGACAACGCCCTGAAGTCCAACGCCGACGTCGTAGCCGTCTACGCGCCCTACGACGAGCTAACGAAGGCGACGCTGTCGGCGCTGCAACAGAATCCGAATCTCAAGGGCAAGGTCAAGGTGTACGGCGCGGACATCTCCACCGCCGACATCGAGCTCATGAGCGCACTCGACAGCCCGTGGGTGGCGACGGGCGCGACCGACCCCAATGCGATCGGCGCGACCGTGCTGCGCACCCTGGCGCTCGACATGGCCGGCCAGGTCAAGGAGGGCGACAAGCGCGACTTCCCGCCGATCCTCGTCACCTCGCAGATGCTGCGCGACAAGGGCATCAAAAACATGGCGGACCTGCGCAAGGCCGAGCCGTCGCTCAACATCTCCAAGGTGTCCTCGGCCGACTGGATCCCGAGCGTCTCGTTCTGATGGCGACGCCCGGCTCGGACGAGGATCCCGGCGCGCCAGGTCCTGACGGTTCCGGCGTCGGTAGCTCCGGGGCCGACGGCTCCGGCGACTCCGGGCCCGAGACAGCGCTGCGCCTGGAGGACATCACGATGTCGTTCGGGGCGAACCGGGTGCTCAAGGGTGTCTCGATGACGCTGCGCCCGGGATCGGTGACGGCGCTGCTCGGGGCGAACGGGGCCGGCAAGTCGACGCTCATCAAGATCCTCGCTGGGGTCTACGGGGGCGACGGCGGCCGGATCGTCGTCGGTGGCCAGGAGGTGAGCATCGGCTCGCCCCTGGAGGCGAGCCGGCACGGCATCCGGACCGTCCACCAGCGGATCGACGAGAACATCGTGCCCGGCCTGACCGTCGCCGAGAATCTCGCTTTCGAGGAGATCGTCCAGGGCGAGCTGCCGCGTGTCGGGTCGCTGCGGCGGATTCTGCCGCGGGCCCGCGAGATCGCCGCGACGCTCGACCTCGGGTGGTCCGACGCGGTGCTGCGCAGCGACGTCTTCGAACTCGGCATCGCCGACGCCCAGCTGCTGCTCCTCGCGCGCGCGCTGGTCCGCCGTCCGACCGTGCTCGTGCTCGACGAGCCGACGTCGACGCTGTCGCGGGCGGAGACGCAGCGGCTCTTCGCCGTCGTCGACCGGCTGCGCCGGGAGGGAGTCGCGATCCTCTACGTCTCCCACCACCTCGACGAGATCCGCGCCCTCGCCGACGACCTCGTCGTCCTTCGCGACGGGCGGATCCATGACGAGCAGGCGGCGCCCTTCGACATGGCGCGGGCCGTGCGCTCAATGCTCGGGGAGTCGGTCGCGTACGCGGCCGACGCGCTCGCCGAGCGCCGTGGCGAGCAGGTAGCGCTCGAGCTTCGCGGCGTCCAGCTCCTCAAGCGGTCGGCGCCCTTCGACCTCGATCTGCGCTACGGCGAGGTGACGGGAATCGTCGGGCTCATCGGCGCCGGGAAGTCCGAGCTGGCCCGGGGCATCTACGGCGTCGAGGGCTGGCGGTCGGGTTCGATGCGCCTCGACGGGACGTCCTACGCGCCGCGTCGGGCTCGTGACGCCGTCCGGCGCGGCATCTACCTGGTCCCCGAAGATCGAGCGGCGGAGGCGATGCTGCCGGGTTGGTCTATCGCGCGGACGGCGACGCTGCCGTTCCTGTCGCGCTTCGCTCCTGGCGGGGTTATCGATCGCGGACGCGAGCGGGCCCGCGGCGCGGAGACGATCGAGACCTTCGGCGTCGTCGCCCGCGGACCCGGCCAAAGCCTGGATTCCCTCTCCGGCGGCAACCAGCAGAAAGTCGTCGTCGGGCGCTGGTTCGCGCAGGCGCCGCGGATCATGCTCCTCGACGAGCCGTTCCGCGGGGTCGACATCGGCGCTCGACGTGACATCTCTGCCCGCGCGCGGGAACTCGCCGAGCAGGGCGCCTGCATCGTCGTCCTGGCCAGCGACGTCGAGGAGATCCGCGAGGTCGCCGACCGCGTCGTCGTGCTCGTCGACGGTGAGCCGCGCCTCGACGCCTACACGTCCACCATCGATGGCGACGCCATCGTCTCGAGCATGTCGGAGGCCGCCTCATGAGCACCGCCGCAGACGAACTCACGACGACCGATCGCCTTCGCGACGCCGTCGTACGTTACGGCTTCATCGCCGTCACCGTGCTGCTCTTCGTCTACTTCGCGGCGACGGAGCCGGCCTTCCGCACGCCGGGTTCGCTCTTCTCCATGCTGAAGTTCGCCTCGGTCACGGCGATCCTCGGCCTGGGGATGACCTTCACCATGGCGATCGGCGGGATGGACCTGTCGATCGGCTCGACCGCCGGCCTGGCGGTCCAGCTGGCCGCGATGACGATGGTGTTCTACAACTTCACCGGCGGCACCGCCGTGGCCGTCGTCCTGGCCGCCGGGGTCGCCGTGGGGCTGCTCAACGCGTTCCTCATCGTCGTGTGCAAGATCCCCGACCTGCTCGCGACCCTCGGGACGATGTTCGTCATCCAGGGCGCCAAGCTCATCCCGGTCTCCGGTCAGTCGGTCTCGACGGGCATGACCCTTGACGACGGCAACCCGGCGCCCGGCAAGTTCACCGCCGACTTCCTCCTCATCGATCGCGGGTCGATCGGCCCGGTGCCCTACCCGGTCGTCCTCATGATCGTCCTCACCGTGCTGTGCTGGTTCATCCTCGACCGCACGATGTGGGGCCGGATGATGTACGCGATCGGCGCCAACCCGGAGGCGTCGCGCCTCGCCGGGGTGCGGGTCGATCTCTACCGGGGCCTCGCCTACGTGCTCTCGGGGCTCTTCGCCTCGGTCGGCGGGCTCATCCTCGTCTCCCGGATCGGCCAGGGCGACGTCAACGCGGGCACCTCGAGCCTGCTCGAGGCGGTCGCCGTCGCGCTCGTCGGCACCTCGGTGCTCGGCATCGGCAAGCCCAATGCGTGGGGCACCCTGCTCGGCGCGCTGCTCATCGGCATCGTCCTGTCGGGCCTGACGATGAAGGGCTTCTCGTACTTCTACCAGGACACCGCCAAGGGCATCGTCCTCATCGTCGCCCTGCTCTTCTCCTTCACCCTGTCCCGCCGCAAGGTCCGCTACACCCCGGCGACCTGACCTCCCTCCGAAAGGCAGCCATGGCCGACTACGACTTCCTCACCGTCGCGGGCGTCCCGGACTACCTGCGCAGCAAGCCCGCGCTCGCCGCGCGCTGCGACCCGAGCGACATCGCCTCGTGCGAGGAGATCGGCGACGGCAACCTCAACCTCGTCTTCGTCGTGCGTGACGGCGCGGGCCGCGGGCTCTGCCTCAAGCAGGCGCTGCCCTACGTGCGGATGACCGGCGAGGGCTGGCCGATGACGCCCGACCGCGCGCGGCACGAGGTCGAGGCGCTGCGGGCCCACGGCGCCCTCGTACCCGAGCTCGTCCCGGTCGTTCACGACTACGAGCCGAGCCGCTACATCATCGCGATGGAGGACCTGTCCGATCATCAGGTCTGGCGCGCGGCGCTCAACGACGGGCTGCGACACGAGGGGGCCGCGCAGGCCGTCGGGCGGTACGTCGGGGCGGTCGCCTTCGGGACCTCGGCGCTCGGCATGGAGCGGGAGGCGCTCGCCGAGGCGGTCGCCCGCTCGGTCAATCCGCAACTGTGCGCGATCACCGAGGACCTCGTCTTCACCGAGCCCCTCGTCGACGCCGGCCGCAACAGCTACCTGCCCGCCAACGCCCCCGACGCCGCCGAGTTCGCCGCCGACACCGACATGATGCGGGCGATGGGCCACGCGAAGTGGCTCTTCATGACGAAGTCCGAGGCGCTCATCCACGGTGACCTGCACACCGGCTCGGTCATGGTGCGCTCACCCGCCGGGACGTCGACGTGCGACAGCGTCAAGTGCTTCGACTCGGAGTTCTCCTTCTACGGCCCGCTGGCCTTCGATCTCGGGGCACCGTGGGCCAACTACGGCGCCGCGGCAGCCCGGGCCTACGCCCTGGGCGACGACGACCGCGCGCAGTGGGCGCTCGGTCTCGTGCAGGTGACGTGGGACGCCTTCGAGACCGAGTTCCGGCGCCGGTGGCCGGAGCGGCTCGACCCGCGCGTCTGGGGAGACGCGACGCTCGAGGACCTGCTGCTCACGTGGCGCAGCGAGGCATGGCTCTTCGCGGCCGCGAAGATGTCGCGGCGCATCGTCGGGGCGGCGAAGAACACCGACACCGAGACGCTCCCCGAGACTCTGCGGGAGGGCGCCGCGAGGGGGTTGCTGCGGGCGTCCCGGCGGATCGTCCGGCAGGCCGGGCTCGACAGCGCACCCGGCGCGTTCGCGCAGGTCGTGCGTGCGGAGCTGCTCGCCGCTCGAACGGGTTGAGCCTCACCGGGCCGGACGGCGAGGCGGCGCGACCGATGGCGTGACCTGGGTGAACGACGTCCGAGTGTCCGCCTCCCGTCTGCTGCAGCTCCACCACAGCGGCACGATGCTCGTGCTCCCGACGGTGTGGGACGGGTGGTCGGCCCACACCGGCGTCGACGCCACCCACTCTTCCTCGCCGGGATCGCGCGGTACCTCGCGGGCACCGTGGGTGCGTGCCGGCGACGAGCGGGGCCGACTCGCCCTCGCGCGTGCCGTTCAAGGGCCGTGACGGTCGCGCCCACCGGTACAGTTCGACGTGCATCGATCGAACCCCTTGCCTGGAGGTCGCATGCCCGGTCAGATCGACTCGACTCCCGGCGCCGACGGACGGGCGGACCCGACCGCACGTGTCATCGGCCTGGACGAGATCCGACCCCATCACTTTCCCGACGTCGGTGGGAAGGCGGCCGGCCTGGCCGGGCTCATCGCCGCGGGCTTCCCGGTTCCGCCGGGTTTCTGCATCACGACGGCCGCCTATCGAGAGGGCGCCATCGAGCCGGAGGTGCTGAGGGCGGCCCTGGCCCGGTTCGGCGACACCCCCGTCGCGGTGCGCTCGAGCGCGACCGCCGAAGACCTGCCCGACGCCAGTTTCGCCGGGCAGCAGGACTCCGTCCTGAACGTGCGCGGCGCCGCGGCGGTCGGCGCCGCGATCCGGCAGATCTGGGACTCGCTGCACGCGCCCCGCGCCACCGCTTACCGGCGGGCCCAAGCGATCGCCGAGGAGCCCGAGATGGCCGTCGTCGTCCAGCGGATGGTCGAACCTCGTGCGGCGGGGGTGCTCTTCACCGTCCACCCGATCACCCAGACACGGGGGCGGGCGGCGATCGACGCGGTCGCTGGCCTGGGCACAGGCGTCGTCGACGGATCGAGGGATGCCGACCACTACACGATCGATCGCGACGACGTCGTCACCGGCCCGGACGACGGCTGCCTGACCCGCGAGGAACTGCTCCACCTCGTCCGCACCGGACGTCGGGTCGAGGAGGCGCTCGGCGGCCCCCAGGACGTCGAATGGGCGCTCGACCGCGACGGCACCCTGTGGTTGTTGCAGTCCCGGGCGATCACCAGCCTCTTCCCGCTCGTGCGGGATCCCGACGACGGCCGCCGCGCGTTCATGGAGGTCGGTCACATGCAGGGGATGCACGGGCCGACCACCCCGATGGGGCAATCCGTGCTGGAGCAGGCCATGCGGGAGTGGCTCGAGCCACTGGGCCTCGTCGACGTGCCTGCGGACGCCTGGATGACCTACATCGGCGACCGGATGTACCTGGAACTGACGCCGTACCTGCGCAGCCGCGCGACCCGCTCGCGGCTGGATCGCTCGCTCGACGTGTACGGCCCCCGGGTCAAGGGCGCCGTGCTGCACCTCCGCGACGATCCGCGCTTCGCCCCGACACGGGCCTTCCCACTGCGCGGGCGAACCCTGGCCCGGGTGGTGCTGCGGGTGCTCCCGCCGCTCCTCGTCCACTGCGTCGCGGCCGTTGTGGACCCGCCGCGCGACGACGACCTCGAGCGGCTTCGCGCGACCCTCGGCGCTCGCGAGCGCGCGTTCGCCGCTGCGGACAGGCTCCGGGACGGCGCGTCGGTTCCCGCCGAGGTCGATGCCGCGACACGGCTGCGCCTGACCTCCCGGTTGCAGAAGCCGATCATGCACGCGGCCGACGCCCAACTCGGGTGCCTCTACGGGTCCTTTCTCGCCCGCGCCATCGCCGCGGGCCTGCTGCGCGGGATCGCCGGCGCGGACGAGATCAACGAGACGCAGCGGGGAATGCCCCACAACGTCACCGTCGACATGGACCTCGCCCTCTGGGCTGTGGCCGAGCGGGCCCGCCCGCACGCCCGGCTGCTCACGCAGACCCCGCCGGCGGAGCTGGCCCGTCGCTATCACGCGGGCGACCGCGGAGATCGATATCGGTGTGCCGCGTTGGCGCGAGGACCCGAGCGGCGTGTTCGCCGCGCTGTCCGGCTACCTGCAGGTCACCGACCCCGACATGGCGCCGGACCGTCGTTTCGCTCGGGCGGCGCGGGAGGCGCAGGATGCGCTGACGCGGCTGTCGTCGCGGGCGATCGAGCGTCGCCCGGTGCGCGGGCGGGTGGCGGCGTTCCTCCTCGGCCGCAATCGCGACCTCGGGGGTATGCGGGAGTTGCCGAAGTTCAGCTGGCTCTTCCTCCTCGCCCAGGTGCGCGCGGAGGTGCTGCGGGTCGGCGAGGAGCTGGTCCGGCGCGGGCTGCTCGAACGGCCCGACGACCTCATGATGTTGCACTGGCCTCATGATGTTGCACTGGCCTGAGGCCGAGCGGGCGGCGCAGGGCGACGACCTGCGCGACCTCGTCGCCCGTCGGCGTCGGGTCCACGAGCGCGAGCTACGACGACGCCGGGTGCCGGCGCTGCTCCTCTCGGACGGCACGGACGTGGAGGCGTCGCTGCCCGCGTCGACCGAGCAGGGGGTGATGATCGGCCTGGCCGCGGCGGCCGGGGTGGCCACGGGTCGGGTGCGGGTCGTGCACGACCCCCGCACGGCCCGGGTGCTCCCGGGAGAGATCCTCGTGGCCGCCACGACCGATCCCGGCTGGACCCCGCTCTTCCTCACCGCGGCGGGGCTGGTGACCGAGACCGGGTCGCCGATGGCGCACGGCTCGACGGTCGCCCGCGAGTACGGCATCCCGGCCGTCATCTGCTTGCGGGAGGCCACCACTCGGCTGGTCACGGGTGCGCTCATCGAGGTGGACGGTTCCCGCGGCACGGTGCGCCTGCTCGACGACGCGCCGACCGGGGCGGATGCCCTTCCGGGGTGACCGTGGCAGCGGTTGCGAAGGGGCCTCTCGCAGACCACGTTCGCCGCTGGCGAGGGATCGCGACGAGGCGAGTCCTGCGCTCCCCAGAGGAAGCGATCCTGCGAATCCCCTACGTCGCGAACGTGACTGCCTTGAAGGCCTCGGTCTGCTGACGGATTCCGACCTCGGTGGGGAACCGCTCGATCGAGGACGCACCGTAGAAGAGCTTCGAGTCTGGCTGTGACCAGCTGCGATGCGTCGGCGCGCCCGAGGCGCCTGGTGAGGGATGCGGGCCTAAGTTCCTGAGTGGACGGCGCTCGGCGGCGTCGATCCGCTGGTCGACGCAACCGGGGTCGCGCGCTGGGACGCCCGTTATCCTTCACCGGTCTCGCAATCTGGTGAAGGATAACGGGTTAAACTTCACCAGATGGCATGTGGGGTGAAGGATAGGGGCTACATGGCGAACATGCACACGCTGCACTGGGATTCGGAGGTCGGCTTCGGTCTCCCACGTCGAGAGCGTCGCTCGGGGCAGTACGTCAGCTACGAGCCGGATCTCCTCGAGGCCCGCCCCATCATCATCGACCAGGGGCTCTCGCAGCGGATCGCCGAGGTCGAGAGACACATCCGTGCCCTCAACGGTCCGGGAGCCGATGCCCTCGCGTCGGTCGCCCGGTTTCTCCTGCGGTCGGAGGCGATCGCATCCTCACGCATCGAGGGTGTGGCCCCGGCGCCCAAGCAGATCGCCCTCGCTGAACTCGGCACCACCGAGGAGGTTCGCGGTCTGAGCGATCAGGCCAAGCTCGTCGCGAACAATCTCACGGTGGTGCAGGAGGCCACGAGCCGGTTGGTGGACGTCGAGGCGGTGACAGTGGCCGACCTGGAGTCACTCCATCGGGCGTTGCTGCCCGACCAGCCGCACCTGCATGGCATCCGCGTTCGGCAGAACTGGATCGGCGGGGCGGATCACCATCCCGTCGATGCGGACTTCGTGCCTCCACCCCCCGATCGTGTGCCCGAACTGGTCGGCGATCTGCTGATGCATCTGTCGGGCGCGGCGCAGTCACCGCTGGTCCAGGCGGCGCTCGTGCACGCGCAGTTCGAGACCATTCACCCGTTCAGCGACGGCAATGGGCGCGTCGGTCGGGCGCTCATTCACACGGTGCTGGCTCGGCGGGGTCTGACGAGCAGCGCCGTCCTACCGATCAGCCTCCTGCTTGCCACTCGGCGAAGCGACTACATCCAGGGCCTCACCGCCTACCGCTACGTCGGCGCACCGACCTCCGATGCCGCAGTGGCCGGCCTGCATGCCTGGATCTCGACCTTCGTCGATGCGGCAGGTGATGCCGCCGTGCAATCTCAGCTCATCGTCGACGAGCTGAGCGCGCTCCAGGCGCAATGGCGCGAGCGTCTGGCCGTCCACCGCGTGCGGCAGGGCTTGCGCGAGGCGCCACGCGCCGACTCGGCCACCGCCCGAATTCTGCAGATGCTGCCGTCTGCTCCGGTGCTCACGTCGACAACGGTGAGGCGCTTGCTCGGGGTGAGTATCAACGCCGCCGTGGATGCGCTGGAGGAGTTGATGGCGGCAGGCGTCCTCTCGTCGCGTTCGATCGCCCGAGGCGCGAAGGCCTACCTCGCGGACGATCTGCTGGACCTCGTGACCGTGGCGGAGCGACGCCTGGCCAGTACGCGGTTCGACACTCGTGAATCACCCCCGGCAAGGCCGGTACCTGCGCGACCTCCCCGACGCAGCTGACCCGGACACCTACTTTGCGAACGTGACTGCCTTGAAGGCCTCGGTCTGCTGACGGATCCCGACCTCGGTAGGGAACCGCTCGATCGAGGACGCACCGTAGAAGCCGACGATGCCGTCGGTGTGGTCGAGGATGTACTGCGCGTCGGCGGGTTCGGCGATCGGGCCGCCGTGGCAGAGGCAGAGGATGTCGGGGTTGACCGAGCGGGCGGCGTCGGCGAGCTCCTGGACCTTGGTCGCGGCCTCCTCCAGGGTCATCGCGGTCTGCGCGCCGATCGTCCCGGA
>JBDIAP010000119.1:0-11961 GCA_039812485.1 Kineosphaera sp. | reverse complement strand
GTGAGCACCTCGTCGGGGCTGTCCGCGCACATCGAGAGCCGATCCCGGTAGGCGGTCCGCCGCGCGATCTGGGCGTAGTAGGCGGCCTTGCGGCGCGCGACCGCACCACCAGCATTCTCCGGAGCCGACACCAACTCCGGCGCCAACTGCGAATTCATCCCATCCCGCAACAACTTCAACGCCTCAGCCCGCATCTGCGAGATCCGAGACTCCGTCACACCCAACTCACCAGCCAACTCACGCATCGGACGATCCTCGAAAAAACACCCCCGCACCACCACCTGCAACCGCTCCGGCAACGCCTCGATCGCATCCCGCAAATACGCCTGACGCTCCCGCGCCACCAACGTCGCCTCCGGCGTCGCCGACGTACTCGGCAGGAGGGCGTCGACGCCCCCGCCACCGGCCGAGACGTCGGTGATCACGTCCAGACGCAACACCACCGACGAATGCAGATCCGCCTCCAAACGCTCCAACTCAGCCACCGACACACCCATCTCGGCAGCCACCTCACCATCCGTCGGACGCCGACCCAACGACGCCGCCAACGCATCATGCACCGCATCCCGACGACGCACCTTGCTCCGCAAACTCCGCGTCGCCCAATCCGCACTCCGCAACTCATCCAACAGAGCACCACGAATCCGACGCACCGCATACCGACCAAACGGCACACCCAACGACGCATCAAAACTCCGCGCCGCCATCGCCAACGCAGCCATCCCCGCACTCACCAGATCATCCGTATACACATGACCCGGCAGACGAGAGCTGATCGCCCTCACCTCAAAATGCACCAACGGCAAGTGCACACGGCACAACTCCTCAACGTCCACACCAACAGACGGAGCCGAAACAATCTGGGAAGCGGTCACGAAACCAAACCTAAGAACGCAATCATTGAACCCTCAAAGAAGGTCCACATCCTGAGAACACCCTGGTCAACGGCCCGCCCTGCACCACCGAGGCACCCCCTTGCGCCGCCATGCATGCAAGTCTGGTCATAGACGCGGCGATTGCGCAAGTGCGAAACGCGAAAAGTCTGTGGCAAAGGCCACAATGCCGTTGAATACATGAACGTCCGTCTTGGACAATCATTTCCTGGGTTATTCGGACACACGCCCAGTCACCACCTCGGCCCCGTCACACGCCCCCGTCCTGCCCGCCCACGGCCGGGTGCCTCTCAGCGCCGGCGTCGTGATGCCGATGGGACAGGCATGCGCACGGCCACCGCGGCCGCGTGAGGCGACGGGAGTGGGCGTGTTCGTCTTCGGGGTCTGCATCGACGCCCAAGAGGTCTTCGACCGGCACTGCCTGCCCGCGATCGCCGCGTTCGGCGGCACCGACGCCACGCTCATCACGTCCACCGACAAGCCGATCGCCTCCACCTACAACGAGATGCTGCAGGCCAGCCTCGACATGGACGACGTCGAGGCGCTCGTGCTGCTGCGACAGGACGTCGAGATCACCGACCCGCGCTTCCTGGCCAAGGTGCGGCGCGCCTTCGACGCCGACCCCACGCTCGCGATCCTCGGGCCGCGGCTGCCCGACGTCGCGGGGCGCGAGCCGCACCCGGCCGCCGCGGGCCCGGCCGCGAGCGGGGCCGGCGACGACGTCGACAGCATCGACGACACGTGCATGATCCTGCGTCCCCATCTGGCGGCGCGGCTGCGCTTCGACGACGCGTCGTTCACGGGCTCGAGCGGCTTCGACGTCGACTTCTGCTTCCGGGCCCGCGAGCAGGGCTACCGGGTCGCGCGCGAGTCGATCGACGTCGTGCGGCACAGCGCCGGACGCGGCGACGACGACGCCTTTCGCAGCGCAGCCGCCGTCTGGCAGGGCAAGCGAGCCGCCCGCCTGCGCGCCGAGCTCCTGCAACGCATCGCCGAGCGCACCGCGCAGGAGCAGCAGGAGCACCCCGCCGGCGCCCTGGGCAGCGCGCCCGCCGCCGAGAGCAGCTACGACCTCACCTACCCCGAGCTCATCGAGCACCTGCCCCCGCGCACGCGGCGCGTGCTGGACGTGGGCTGCGGCTCGGGCTCGCGCGGCCTGGAGATCAAACGGGCCAGCGGTGCCCACGTCACCGGCATCGAGCACGGCAGCGCAGCCGCGCGCCTGGCCCGCAGCCGCCTCGACGAGGTGCACGAGCTCGACCTGACGACGGCCGAGGAACTCCCGTGGCAGCCGGCCCCCTACGACGTCGTCGTGCTCGCCGACGTGCTGGCCCGGCTGGCCGACCCCGAGCGGGTGCTGCGGCTGCTGCTGGCACACCTGGGGCCCGACGGCACCGTGTTGCTGACGGTGCCCAACGTCAAACACTGGTCGGTCGTGCTCCCGCTGCTGCTGGAGGATCGCTGGGAATACCAGGCGGCCGGGCCGCTGCACTTCGCCAACCTGCGCTTCTACACGATGGTCGAGATCGCCGGGCTGCTGCGCCGCGTCGGGCTCGGCACCTTCGACACGTGCGCCGCCCAGCAGCTGCCGCTGGAGGACGAGAGCCGCCTGCAGCCGCTGCTCGACGCGGTCGCGGCCTACGGCGGCGACGCCGACGAGGCGCGCACGCTGCTCAACTCCTACCAGTACGTCGTCGCGGCCCGCCGCGGCTGATCCGCCGCCCGGTCACGGCCACGACGCCACGGCAGCGCCGGGCACCACCACGCACACCACCACGCGCACCACGGAGGGCACCACGACGGACAGGAGCCCCCAGTGGCGCGTTGGGGGGCGCGCCGCCAGGGGCTCCTGCAATTGCCGGCAGGGGGAGCCGGCGTGCGTCTCCCGGGTTGGGGGGCCCAGGGCGCACCGCTGTGGAGTTCTCGACGTGACTCACTGTCCTGATCGGCAGGTCGCCACGAGGTTGTAGCTCAGACGGCCTCGAATTGCGAGCCGTCCTCGGTCGCGGTCGGCATCGTCAGTCGGTCCCGGTAGGAGGAGCGTGCGGCGATCTGGGCGTAGTAGGCGGCCTTGCGGCGCGCGACCGCACCACCAGCATTCTCCGGAGCCGACACCAACTCCGGCGCCAACTGCGAATTCATCCCATCCCGCAACAACTTCAACGCCTCAGCCCGCATCTGCGAGATCCGAGACTCCGTCACACCCAACTCACCAGCCAACTCACGCATCGGACGATCCTCGAAAAAACACCCCCGCACCACCACCTGCAACCGCTCCGGCAACGCCTCGATCGCATCCCGCAAATACGCCTGACGCTCCCGCGCCACCAACGTCGCCTCCGGCGTCGCCGACGTACTCGGCAGGAGGGCGTCGACGCCCCCGCCACCGGCCGAGACGTCGGTGATCACGTCCAGACGCAACACCACCGACGAATGCAGATCCGCCTCCAAACGCTCCAACTCAGCCACCGACACACCCATCTCGGCAGCCACCTCACCATCCGTCGGACGCCGACCCAACGACGCCGCCAACGCATCATGCACCGCATCCCGACGACGCACCTTGCTCCGCAAACTCCGCGTCGCCCAATCCGCACTCCGCAACTCATCCAACAGAGCACCACGAATCCGACGCACCGCATACCGACCAAACGGCACACCCAACGACGCATCAAAACTCCGCGCCGCCATCGCCAACGCAGCCATCCCCGCACTCACCAGATCATCCGTATACACATGACCCGGCAGACGAGAGCTGATCGCCCTCACCTCAAAATGCACCAACGGCAAGTGCACACGGCACAACTCCTCAACGTCCACACCAACAGACGGAGCCGAAACAATCTGGGAAGCGGTCACGAAACCAAACCTAAGAACGCAATCATTGAACCCTCAAAGAAGGTCCACATCCTGAGAACACCCTGGTCAACGGCCCAATTCGGCCTGATCGGACCCGCCTCTTGGATACAACTGAGGCGGGTTTACGCGACCGGCCGGCAACAATTGGACGATCGACTCAGAAGTGCTCTTCGATCGCTCACAGGATGCACTCATGTGGCATCACGACGACAACGCTCTTAGATACGGACAATCGTCCGACTTCATTTTTCTGGCAGCCGACCCGCTCCCGTCATCACGCGTTCGCGCGGGCGCATTCGCCATCGCTTCAACGGAATTGGCGACTCCTCCGGCGTCCCGGCACCGCCCCTGCGGCACCCGCCCGACGAGCCGGCAACCCCTGCACCACCACTCCCCTTCGCGCGCTCTGTCTCGCGGATGCCGGCGGCGCTGCGCCCTGAGCCGACCGCCGCTCGCGGGTCGCAGTGGGCCGTTCGCGCCGCTGCGCCCGAACCGCGGACCCGGACGAGAGATCCTCGTCACGTTCTGGCCTCTCCGGTCGGCACCGCGGTGGCAAACCGCAGCGCCGCGGAGGGAGGAGAATGCGCTCTGGGTCACATCGTTATCGTTCTGTGATCACCCTCGAGGCGCACGGAAAGCGCCGTGGCGAGCGAACCCGCTACGGAATCATGGCGATCGGGCACACCTGCAGCGATTACCTCTCATATGCCGCCCCGGGCGGACGATGAGCACCGTGTGAACGAAGCGAGGCACGCGTGAGCACCCAGGCCCCCTCTGACGCCGCCCTCACTGCCCTGTCAGACCTGTCCACCGGCTTGTGGCGCATCCAGGAGCTCCTGGAGCTGCTCACCTACAAGCTGGAGGTGCAGCACGTCCTCATCGAGACCGGTCGGTCGCGATGGATGGGCCGTTCCACGCGCGAGATCGAAGCGATCCTGCAGGAGATGCGCGAGGCAGAACTCATGCGGGCCGTCGACGCTGGCCCCGTGTGCGACGCGCTCGGCCTCTCCGCAGACACCCCCCTCTCGGAGATCGCGGCAGCGGCCCCGGCCCCCTGGAACCAGGTGCTCTCCGAGCACCGGGTCGCACTGTCCAACGCCACGAGCGAATTGTCGCTGCTCAGCCGGTCGAACAGCGACATGCTCGAGGCGAGCTACAAGGCGGTCCAGGAAACCCTGGACCGTTTCAACCACACGTCCGAAGGCGCGACGTACACGGCGAGAGGCGCACGCGAAAACCGCCGCTCGCATCACCTGTTCGACCAGAAGACCTGAGTGGGGAGACCGACTTATATGACTGCCACTGCCGACACGACGGTGACTCACGTCGACCTGAACCTGCCGATGGGCCTCGTGGGCTTTCCCCTGGCCCAGCGGTTCCGGTTGACGGAGTCCGAGGACGGGCTCTACGAGATGGACTGCCTCGACATCCCCGACATGGGGTTCGTCGTCGTGGCCCCGAGCCCGTATTTCCCGGAGTACTCCCCGGTCATCGACCCGGAGACCGCCGCCCGCCTCGAGCTCAAGAGCGCCGAGGACGCCCTCGTGCTGCTGCTCGTCAACCTCGGTAGCGAGACCGAGCCGCCCGGCGCCAACCTGCTCGCTCCCGTCGTCGTCAACCGCCACACGAAGAAGGCCATGCAGGTCGTGCTCGTCGACCAGGAGCTGCCGCTCCGGGCGACGTTCCCCACCGCCTGAGACGCAGCTCACGCCCCGTGCGCCGCCGTGCCGAGCTACCGGCACGGCGGCGCCTGAGCATCCGAAAGACGTTGCCGCGCTAACCTATCCAGCAACGTGGAGGTCCATCTCCCCCTCTCGAAAGGACCATCGTGCTGGTTCTCAGCCGCCGCCCGCAGCAGAGTCTGCTCATCGGCCACGACGTCGTCGTCACCGTGCTCGAAGTCAACGGGGACACGGTCCGCATCGGCATCAAGGCGCCTTCCGACGTGGACATCCACCGCGAGGAGATCTATCGCGACCTCCAACGCGCCAACCAGGACTCCACGGCCAAACCCGGCTCGGCCGCCGCGCTCGCCAAGCGGATCCACGCCGCGCAGCGCACCGACGCGGAAGCCGGCTCCGAGCGCTCGCACGGCTGATCCCTGGCGGGCACCGGCCGATCAACACGCCGGCGCCCAGCACATCCGAGCAGCGAGCCCGTCCCGACGTGGGGGCGGGCTCGCTGTCGTCACGGCCCCTCGGGCGTCGCCGCCGCGTCACGCATGTCACGCATTCCCATCACCCGCGCACTCCCCCTGGGCGTCTGCGAGCAGGGCGTGCACCTGCGAGGCGCGATAACGCCGATGCCCCCCGAGCGTGCGCAGCGAGGTGAGCTTGCCGGCGACCGCCCACCGCGTCACGGTCTTGGGGTCCACTCGGAACAACGCGGCGACTTCTGCGGGTGTCAGCAACGCCTCCCCGGGCTGCCCCGATTCAGGGACAGACGCGGTGGTGTTCTCGCGGTTCATACAAGCGGCCTCTCACGCATGGTTTCTCAGCGTCAGCTAGGGGGACACGTCCCGAGTGGGATCAGTAGCTCACTCCGAGCGTACTCCGCAGGCCACGCCCAGTGCCGCAAGCACTGGCGTCCGGCCTTCGCCGCCGCCGGATCTGGCGATGCCTCGTCGACCGCCCACCGAGCCGCTTCCGGGGATTCGTCAGACTCCTGTACCGTAGACCCCACGAACATACGAGATTCCCGGAGCCGCTCCGTCACTGCTTGACGACCTACGTGTCGTCGGGCCTGTGATGATGCCGCCCGGCAGATGCGTGAGGGGGTCGACGCCATGGGGCGCGGCCGAGCAAAGGCCAAGCAGACGAAGGTGGCTCGCGAGCTGAAATATTTCAGCCCCGACACCGACTTGCGCGCGCTTGAGCGGGAGCTGCACGGATCCAGGGACACCGATCCCAAGGACGTCGAGCGCGAAGACGACGACGACGACTACGGCGATTACTCGCGTTGGGTAGCCGGAGGCCGTTGATCTGGTCGGGGCTCTCACCAGCCCGACCAGCCCAGTCCTGACCCCCTCCTCGGGCACGACGGCCGACCACCCCAGCAACGGGCGATCCCCGCTGTCGGTGTGCCACGCCTTCGGTGAACGCGGCCTTCGGTGGATGCGACCTTCGGTGAATGCGGCGTGCCGTCGAACGCGGCACGCGTGAACGTCCGTCGTGTCGGTCGTGCCCGCAGGGGCGGGGTCGGGTCGGGTCCGCAGCCGGGGTCCGGTGGTGTCCTCAGCTCAGGCGTGTCCTCAGCGACGGGCGGGGACGTCCGGAGCTGGGGCCGGCTCCCCTACGCGGGGTGATCGCCCACGACGCGCACGCTGCCGCCGTCGACTCCCTTGGCGCCCTGCACGACGTCGGCGGCCTGTGCGGGGTCGGCGGCACCGGTCGCGTCGGCGGCCACTTCTCCGAGCTGCCACGCCGTGAGGCCGCGTGCCTGGGCGCGCTCGATGCACAGCGCCGCCTGTGACGCGGGCAGCACGACGACGAAGCCCACACCCAGGTTGAGGGTGCGTTCGAGGTCCGCCCGCGGCACGGCACCGAGCGCGCCGACGACGCCGAAGACCGGCGGGGGCGTCCACGTGCCTCGCTCGACCGTCGCCGTCACGCCGGCGGGCAGCACCCGCGCCAGGTTGGCCGCGAGCCCGCCTCCGGTGACGTGGCTCAGCGCGTGCAGCCGCAGGCCGGGGTCGGCGATGAGAGCGAGCAGGTCGGCGGTGTAGACCCGGGTCGGTTCGAGGAGCTCTTCGCCCAGGGTGCGTCCGAACTCCGGCACGTGCCGGTCGAGGCTCCAGCCCGCCGCCGCGACGACCGCGCGCACGAGCGAGTAGCCGTTGGAGTGCAGCCCCGAGGAGCCGAGAGCCACGACGGCGTCGCCCGCCTCCACCCGCTGCGGCCCGAGCACGGCGTCGTGCTCGACGACCCCGGTCGCGGCGCCCGCCACGTCATACTCCTGCGGGTCGAGCAGGCCAGGATGCTCGGCGGTCTCGCCGCCCACGAGGGCCACGCCGGCCTGCGCACAGGCTGCGGCGATGCCGCCGACGATCGCGGCGATCCGCTCGGGCACGACCTTGCCGCACGCGATGTAGTCGGTCATGAAGAGCGGCTCCGCGCCGCACACGACGATGTCGTCGACGACCATGCCGACGAGGTCGAAGCCGATCGTGTCATGCCGGTCGAGGGCCTGGGCGATGGCGACCTTCGTGCCGACGCCGTCGGTGCTCGTGGCGAGCACGGGGCGCGACATCCGGGCCAGCGCGGAGGCGTCGAACATGCCCGCGAAGCCGCCGAGCCCGCCGAGCACCTCAGGCCGGGTGGCGCGGCGCACCGACTCCTTCATGAACTCGACGGCCTTGTCACCCGCGTCGACGTCGACGCCGGCGGAGGCGTAGGTGATCGGCTGCCGGGGCGGCTGCGGGGCGCTCATGTGGTCGGCTCCTTCAAGGGGTCGGGGATGCGCGGGCGCGACCGTCGTGATCGGCGGGATCGACCCGCGCGGCGCGCGTCGGGAGGTTGCCCGCTCAGGCGCGGGGCAGGGCGCCGTCGCCGACGGGGACGTCGCGGGACGCGCCCTCGAGCACGCCCTTGCCGAGGTGCTCGGGCTCGGGCAGCGTGATCGGGTAGGTGCCCGTGAAACACGCGGTGCACAGCTGGCTCGCGTCCTGCGCGGTGGCGGCGATCATGCCTTCTTCGCTGATGTAGCCGAGGCTGTCGGCGCCGATCGAGCGGCACACCTCCTCGACGCCCAACCCGGTGGCGATGAGCTCGGCGCGGGTCGCGAAGTCGATGCCGTAGAAGCACGGCCAGCGCACCGGTGGCGACGAGATGCGCACGTGCACCTCGACCGCGCCGGCCTCGCGGAGCATCCGCACGAGGGCGCGCTGGGTGTTGCCGCGCACGATCGAGTCGTCGACGACGACGAGGCGCTTGCCGTTGATGACCTCGCGCAGCGGGTTGAGCTTGAGGCGGATGCCGAGCTGGCGGATCGTCTGGCTCGGCGAGATGAAGGTGCGGCCGACATAGGCGTTCTTGACGAGCCCCGACCCGTAGGGGATCCCGGACTCCGCGGCATAGCCGATCGCCGACGGCGTGCCCGACTCCGGGGTCGGCATGACCATGTCGGCGTCCACCGGGTGCTCGCGCGCCAAGGCCCGGCCCATCTCGACGCGCGACTGGTAGACCCCGCGGCCAGCGATCGTCGTGTCGGGGCGGGCGAGGTAGACGTATTCGAAGACGCAGCCCTTGCGGTCGGGCTGGGCGAAGCGCTGCGAGCGCAGGCCGTTGGTGTCGACGGCGATGAGCTCGCCGGGCTGGATCTCGCGCACGAAGCTCGCGCCGACGATGTCGAGGGCGGCGGTCTCGCTGGCGATGACCCAGCCGCGCTCGAGCCGGCCGAGGACCAGGGGGCGGATGCCCTGGGGGTCGCGGGCGGCATACAGGGTGTGTTCGTCCATGAAGACGAACGTGAAGGCGCCCTTGACCTGCGGCAGCACCTGCAGCGCGCGCTCCTCGAGCGTGCCGGTGGCCTCGCCGAAGAGGGCCGTCACGAGCGCGGTGTCGGTCGTGTTGCCGCGCTTGAGCTCGGGGTGGGCGTCGACGCCGCCGGAGCCGGCGGCGATCTGCTCGCGCAGCTGCGCGGAGTTGATGAGGTTGCCGTTGTGCACGAGCGCGATCGTCGAGTCGGCGGCGCTGCCGAGGGTGGGCTGCGCGTTTTCCCACGTGCTGCCGCCGGTCGTCGAATAGCGGCAGTGGCCGATGGCGAGGTGACCGCTGAGCATGCCCAGGCTCGTCTCGTCGAAGACCTGGCTGACCAGGCCCATGTCCTTGTAGACGAGGAGCCGGTTGCCGTCGGAGGCGGCGATGCCCGCGGACTCCTGGCCGCGGTGCTGCAGCGCGTAGAGCCCGAAGTAGGTGAGCTTGGCGACCTCTTCACCGGGCGCATAGACACCGAACACGCCGCAGGCGTCTTGCGGGCCCTTCTCTCCCGGCATCAGGTCGTGATTGAGCCGTCCGTCTGCGCGTACCACGCGCACAGTCTCCCACAGGTCACAGCGACGGCCTGTCGCGCGAATCAGGCCCCGGTGCGCTGCGGGCACCGGCGCCCCGGAGCGTCAGCCGCGGCGGTCGAGCAGGAGCGCGACGACGCCTCCGACGAGCGTCCCGAGCAGGGCGCCGAGCATCGCGACGAACGCGAACGAGGATTGCCCGGTGTAGACCGCTCCGGTGCTCGGCGTGGGGCCGACCAGCTCGAGCAGTCCGCCGAGGACGAAGCCTGCGACGGCGCCCGTCAGCAGGAACGCGGCGTAGTTGACCGAGCGGCGCACCGGCAGGCGCTGACCGGCGCCCGGGGCGTTCGGCGTCGTGCCGGGGCGACCAGGGCCGGGGTGCGCGCCGTCGGAGGCTTCGCTGCCGTCGGTGCGGTTGCCGTCGCTGGGGGTGGTCACCCGGCCACTGTAGGCGGCCACAGCGGCAGCAGCTGACCCAGCTCGGCCCGCTCCCCGCTGGCCCGCAGCGCGCCGGTGTCGCGGGCCTGCTGCCAGCTCAGCTCGCCGACGCTCAGGCGCAGCCACGTCGGGGCGTCGGTCTCGACGACGTTCGGCGGGGTGCCGCGCGTGTGCCTCGGCCCGGGCACGCACTGCACCGCCCCGAAGGGCGGCACCCGCACCTCGACGCTGCGGCCGGGGGCGCGGGCGGCGAGCTCCTCGAGGGTGAACCGCACGGCCGTCGCCACCTGCTCGCGGGGGCAGCCCTGCGGGTCGGACCGCCACGCGACGAGGGCGGACTCGCCCGCCGCGGGGTCGATGCGGCGGCGGGGCGGCACGATCTGCTCCTGCGGTCGGCGGTCGGGGGTCGGGGGTCGGGGGTCGGGGGTCAGGGTCGACGTCGGAATCGGGGTCGGGCTGGGCCTTGGCGGCCGGGCGTCGGCTCGGGCATCGCCGGGGCCCAGATCCCGACTGTAGTCGCGCGCTCAGCCCGGCGCGGAGCGGCTTCGCGCGCAGCGGTGTTCGGCGATCACGCCGCGGATCTTGTGGGGTGCGGGCCGCTGCGGCCGATCGGGAGCTGGCGGGGCGGCAGGAGCCGGCCGACGCGTGTGCCGAGCACAGGAGGAGTGTGGATGGCGGCGAGGCGAAGGGCGCCACGGGTCGTGCGGGGCACCGGTCTGCGGTGGGCGCCGCGGCCCGCGACGATCGTGCCCGCGTGGGAGGCGACCCCGGCGGCGCCGGGCTCGCCGAGTCCTGTCGGTGCTCGATGCCACGATGATCGGCATGGCAACGACCGACCCAGCACCCCGTGAGGGGCTCGCCGCGCCCGGCCTCGGCCCGAGGCGTGGCGCCGATGCCGGCGGCCTGAAGTCGGCGACGCACTGGGGTCTGTTCACCGCCCGGGCCGAGGCCGGCGAGGTCGTCGAGGTGACGCCGTGGGAGGGCGACCGGTCGCCCTCCCCGCTGCTGGGCAACATCCCGGGCTCGGTGCGTCACCGCAGCCGCGTAGCCCGGCCGGCGGTGCGTCGCGGCTGGCTGGAGCGTGGCCCGGGGCCGGGGCCCCGCGGCGGGGGCGACTTCGTCGAGCCGGGGTGGGACGAGGTGCTCGACGCGCTCGCGGCCGAATACGCCCGGGTGGTGCGCGAGCACGGCAACTCGGCGATCTACGGCGGTTCCTACGGGTGGGCCAGCGCCGGGCGCTTCCACCACGCCCAGTCGCAGCTGCACCGCTTCCTCAACTGCCTCGGCGGCTACACCGCGTCGGTGAACTCCTACTCCACCGGTGCCAGCGAGGTCTTCCTGCCGCACGTCCTCGCGCCGGAGCCGACCGTGACCCAGTTCGCGACGACCTGGGACGTCATCGCCGAGCACACCGACGTCATGCTCTGCTTCGGCGGGGTGCCGGTGAAGAACACCGGCGTCGACAGCGGCGGGCCGGCCGGGCATCCGGTGCCCGACGCGCTCGCCCTCGCCCGCGCGCGCGGCGTGCGGGTCGTGTCGGTCAGTCCGCTGCGTGACGACCTCGCCGGTGCCGAGCCCGTCGATGCGGGGTGGCTCGACGCCGCGGCGCGCGGGCTGAGGCGCCGCGGCGATCGCGGGCGCGCGGGCGACGACGGCGGGCGCGCGGGCGGCGCAGGCTCGGCCGAGACCGGCCCGAGCCCGTGGGGTTGGCTGTCGATCCGGCCGGGCACCGACGTCGCGTTCCTCCTGGCGGTCATCGGGGCG
>JBDIAP010000118.1:0-11997 GCA_039812485.1 Kineosphaera sp. | reverse complement strand
GGTCGTCGCCGTGGTCGCCGACGCGGTCGTCGCCGTGGTCGCCGGGGTCGGTGGGTCGCGTCATGACTGCCTCGCTGGATCGGTGAGCGCTGCCCGCAGATGCGCGAGCGCACGGGAGGATTGGGAGCGCACGGTGCCGACCGTGCAGCCGAGGGCGGCGGCGATCTGTTCGTCGGACAGGTCGTCGACGTGCCGCAGGAGGACGACGGCCCGCTGCCGGGCGCCGAGGGTGGCGAGCGCGGCCGCGAGCTCGGAGCGGTCCTCGACACCGCGGGTGGCACGGCTTCCGGCACGGCGGTCAGCCGCAGCCGCCGCGCCTCACGCCCGGCGCTGCGCATCCCGGCCAGGTGGGCGTTGACGAGCACCCGCACGACATAGGCCCACGGGTGCTCCATCGCGCCGATCGACCCCCACCGCTGGTAGGCGACGAGCAGCGCCTCCTGGGTGAGGTCCTCGGCGAGCTCGCGTCGACCGGCCAGGAGGGTGGCCAGCCGCAGCAGCCGCGGCGCGTGCTCGCGCGCCCACGGCTCGAAGTCGGGCGCCAGCCCGGGATCGGCCTCCATATCCCTCCAATGTCGCCGATCGGCGCTGTGTTGCACGTCAAGAGCGAAGGTCTGCGCTCAGAAGTCGCGCCGCCGTACCGCGACGACGCCGTCAGGCGCCACCTCTCGCGGGCGGAGGCCACAACGTCATACCTCAACCGACCCCCGGCCTCTGGCTGCCCTCGACTCAGCTCGCTGACCTGCAGCGTTGCCTCGAAGCGAACCCTCGACCCTGGGTTGATGTACGACGTTGGTGCCTCGACCACGACGGGCGCAGGTGATCGGGCATCCGCGCAGGCCGGCCCGGAGTCACGCCGACCTGGATGTAGTGACCCCAGGCGCAGTGACCCCAGGCGCAGAGACCCCAGGCTGTGACCCCAGGCAAGTGACCCCAGGCTGTGACCCCAGGCAGTGACCCCAGGCAGTGACCCCAGGCGCAGCGACCCGAGCCCGGACACGCAGCGACGCCGGCCCCTGCGAAGGGGCCGGCGTCGTCAGCGTTCCCGCGGCGTCGTGGGCCGCGGTGACCCGCTCAGGTCAGGCCAGCGCCGGGTCCGCGAGCACGACCTCGCGCACCTCCTGCGGCGTCGGCGCGTAGGCGCCGCTGCGGCTCACGGTGAGCCCGGACGTGACGACCGCCCGGTGCAGGGCGGGCTGCACCGCGGACCAGCCGGAGGCCTGCAACCGCGCGCGGGCGTTGCGCGACCCGAGCAGCCCGTCGTCGAGGAGCCCGGAGATGAGCCCGGCCATGAACGAGTCGCCGGCCCCGACGGTGTCGCCGACCGTGACCGTCATCTGGTCGATGTGGAGCATGTCGCGGTTGTTCGCCAGCAGCGCATAGGCGCCCCACGGCCCGCGAGTGATGACGACCATCGACGGGCCGGAGGCGATCCACCGGCGCATGATGTCCTCGAGCGGCTCGTCGGGATACAGCCATTCGACGTCCTCGTCCGAGGCTTTGACGACGTCGGCGAGGCCGACGAGTTCCTCGATGCGCGAGCGCACCGCGTCGGGGTCGACCATGAGAGCCGGCCGCACGTTGGGGTCGTAGGAGACCGTCGCGTGCTCCCGCACGCGACGCACCGCGTCGACCACCTGCGTGCCGCCGGGCTCGAGCGTGGCGGCAATGCTGCCCGTGTGCAGATGGCCGTAGCGGCTGAGGTCGGACAGGTCGGGCACGGCCCACTCGAGGTCGAACTCATACGTCGCGCGCCCGTCGGCGTCGAGATGGGCGAAGGCGACCGCGGTCTGCGGAGCCGAGTCGGTGCCCGGCGCGATCTCGACCCCGGAGTCACGTGCCCACGCCGCGAGCCGGTCGCCGCGCTCGTCCTTGCCCCACCAGGCGCAGATGTGCGACCGGTGGCCCAGGGTGGCCACGCCGGCAGCCACGTTGAGCAGGCTGCCGCCGACGTGTTCGACCGGCTCCTCGTCCGGGCGGATGACGACGTCGATGAGCGCCTCGCCCACGCAGAGGACGTCGCCGGCCATCAGTGCCCCCTCGCCGCGAGCGGGTCACCGGAGTCGGCCGGGTCGTGCGTGAGGCCGAGCTTGGCCTCCATCTCCTCGAGCGGCACACCCTTGGTCTCGGGCATGACGCGCAGCACCCAGATGAGCTGGCCGACCATGAAGACGAAGAAGATCGCGAACGCCGTGCCGCCGCCGAGGGCCGCGATGACCGGCGGGAAGAACGTCGAGGTCAGCCACGCGAAGACCCAGTGGGTCAGCGAACCCAGCGACTGCCCGCGGCCGCGGATGCGGTTGGGGAAGATCTCGGAGATGAAGACCCAGATGACCGAGCCCTGGCCGAAGGCGTGCGCCGCGATGAAGACGAGCAGGCCGACGAGCACGAGCACGCTCGACATCGAGTCGAAGGCGCCGTTGAGGACCTTCTCGTAGTAGAACATCAGGCCCGAGAGGAAGCCGAGGCTGATGAGGTAGCCGATCGAGCCGATGATCATGAGGCTGCGGCGGCCGATCTTGTCGATGACCGTCAGCGCGGTCATCGTGGCGATGAGGTTCATGACGCCGACGGCGACGCTCATGAGGAACGCGGCGTCGGTGCTCGCGCCGGCCCGCTCCATGACGACGGGCGCGTAGTAGAGGATCGCGTTGATGCCCGACATCTGGTTGAACATCGCGATCGTGAAGGCCAACATGATGACCTTCATGTGCGGCTTGGTGAAGAACGGCACCGACGGGGCGTTCGCGGCGGCGGCCAGCGAGGCATCGATCTCGGCGACCTGCTCGCGGGCCTCCTCGGGCGTCATCGTCAAGCGGCCGATGACCTCGCGGCCCTGCTCCTCGCGACCGTTGGCCATGAGCCAGCGCGGCGTCTCGGGCACGGTGAAGAGCATGATCAGGAAGATCGCCGACGGCACGGCCATGACACCGAACATCCAGCGCCAGTCGGTCGTGTGGTCGGAGACGACCATGCGCACGATCGTGTTGGACAGGTAGGCGAGCAGGATGCCGAGCACGATGTTGAACTGCACGAGGCCGACGAGCCGGCCGCGCACCTTGGCGGGCGCAATCTCGGCCGTGTAGATCGGGGCACACACCGAGGCGGCGCCGACGCCGAGACCGCCGAGGAACCGGAAGACCTCGAGCATGACGATGTTCGTGGCCAGGGCAGAGCCCAACGCGCCGACGAGATAGAGGATGCCGATGACGAAGAGCACCGGCTTGCGGCCGTAGCGGTCGGCCGGCTTGCCGGCGACGAGGGCACCGAGGATGGTGCCGAGCAACGCGACCCCGACGGCCCAGCCGAGGTAGGCGTCACTGAGGTGGAAGTACGACTTCAGTTGCTCGGTGGTGCCTGAGATGACGGCGGTGTCGAACCCGAAAATGAGTCCGCCGACCGAAGCCACCAGCGCGCTTCTGATCACGAGGGGTTTCATGGCTCGGAGCGTAGTGCCAGGCACAGGACCCTATGTCGAACAGCATCCCCTGAGCAGGTCACGAATTAGGCATCTACTGGACACTTCCAGGAAACGCGCGCCGGAACCGTCGTCAGCGGGGCGGCATCCGCAGGGCGCCGTCGAGCCGGATCGTCTCGCCGTTGAGCATCGGGTTGGCGACGACGTGCCCCACGAGCTGCGCGTATTCGTCGGGCCGACCGAGCCGCGAGGGATGCGGCACCATCGCGCCCAGGCTGTCCTTCGTCTCCTGCGGCAGGCTCGCCATCATCGGCGTCTCGAACGTGCCCGGCGCGATCGTCACCACCCGGATCTGCTTGTCGGCCAAGTCTCGAGCGGCGGGCAGGGTCAGCGCGGCGACACCGCCCTTGCTCGAGGCGTAGGCAGCCTGGCCGACCTGCCCGTCGAACGCCGCGACCGACGCCGTCATGACGACGACCCCGCGCTCGCCGTCGACGGGCTCGGTGGCGGCCATCGCCTCGGCCGCCAGGCGCAGGAGGTTGAACGTGCCGACGAGGTTGATCTCGATGACGGTCTGGTAGGTCGACAGCGGCAGCACGCCCTTGCGCCCCAGGATCCGGCCGGGGGTGGCGACCCCCGCGCAGGCCACGGCCACCCGCAGCGTGCCGAGCGCGCCGGCGGCCTGCACCGCGGCGGCCATGGCATCGCCGTCGCGCACGTCGGCAGGCGCGAAGACCGCGAGCTCGCCGAGATCGGCGGCGACCTGCTCGCCCCGGGAGCCGGGAAGGTCGGCGATGACGACGGCCGCGCCGAGACCGTGGAGGTGCCGCACGGTCGCCTCGCCGAGGCCCGAGCCGCCTCCGGTGACGATCGCGACGCTGCGATTGTCGGGGCTGGATGAGATCAGCATCAGGCCCGGATGACCTCTTGCTCCAGCAGGTCGCAGATGGCCTGCGCGTCAGTGAGCGTCAGCAGCTGGTCGCGGAACGAGGCCCGCGTGAGGCGCCGCGCCAGTTGGGCGAGCACCGCGAGCTGATCGGACTGGCCGCCGGCCGGCACACCGATGAGGAAGACGAGCCGCGCGGGGCCGTCGGCGGCCCCCCAGTCGATGCCGACCGTGCTGCGGCCGAAGGCCATCGACGGCTCGGTGATGTGTGGGCTGCGGCTGTGCGGGATGGCGATGCCACCCGGCAACCCGGTCGCCATGAGGTCTTCGCGGCGCTGGATATCGGCGAGGAATCCCTCGAGATCGCTGACCCGCCCGTCGGGCACGAAAGTCTCGGCGAGGGTGCGGATCGCCTCAGTCCGGTCCGAGGTGACCAGATCGAGAACCACCTGGGTGGGTGTGACGAGCGACATCGTGCTCCTTACGGTCGACGACGGTCGACGACTGCGCGGTGACACCGATGCGTGGTGTCACGAACGCTCGCCGAGCCTCCCCGCAAGCCTAGCGGCATTCCCGCGGCCGAAACCGAAACGCGGCGTGACCGGGTCGAGCCCGAGGAGTCACACCGGCGGCGCGGCCCCTGCTCGCCCCTGGGGCGGGTGGCGTGCGAACCGGCCCACGTGCACGACCTCCTCGAAGGGGCGCCGGTCGGGCCGGTGGGAGCCGCCACGGGATCCGGGGCGCGCGGCATCGGCCCGCGGTCGGCCCAGGGCGACGACGCCGACGAGTCGCCGGCCGGCGGGGATCGCCAGCGCCGCCCGCACGGCGTCGTGCCGCGCGGGCGGCACCCCGAAGAACAGGCCACCGATGCCGTCGTCGACCGCGCCGAGCAACAGCAGCAGCGCCGCCATGCCCGCGTCCACGTCCCAGTAGGGGATCGGCCACGCGTCGACACCCGCCCCGTAGCCGGTCACGGCCTTGTCGGCCCGGGCGTACCGGCGCACGTAGGCGCCGGGATCGGAGCACACGACGATGAGCGCGGGGGCCCGCCGCACTCCGGTGAGCCACCGACTCCGAGGCCCGGAGCCCGGTGCGGCGGCCTCGGCGTCGACGGTGGCGGTCCAGAAGCGGTCGCGGTCCTCCGGCGCCACCAGCAGGACGAGGTCGAGGCCCTGGCTGAAGCCTGCGCTGGGGGCGCGCAGCGCCCGCTCGAGGGCGCGGCGCAGCATCGGTTCGGGCAGCGGCGCGGGGTCGAAGTCACGCACCATGCGCCGGCCCCTGACGACGGCGTCGAACTCCACGCCCCCAGGCTCGCAGGCGGCGACCCGGGACGCGCGCGGGGCCCCCACACCCCCGACCGAGCGCCTGTGGCGCGTCTCATGACCGCGGACCGGCACACGCCGAGCCTCTCGGCGAACAACCCCGGCTCGCCGTGGGAGCATGGACGCATGACATCGCAGTCCGGCGAGTCCGCCCCACGATCGACATCCGGGCAGGCCGAGGGTGGCGGCTCGGTGGCCACGAGGGACGCTCCCGCGCCGGACCGGTCGGACTACCCGACCGCATGGGAAGGCGATGTCGTCCTGCGCGACGGAAGCATCGGGCACGTCCGGCCCATCACGCCGGCCGACGCCGAGGCCATCCACCGGTTCCACGCGGGTCAGAGCGCCGAGTCGATCTACCTGCGCTTCTTCGCGCCGATCAAGCGACTCTCGGACCGCGACGTCCACCGCTTCACCCACGTCGATCACAAGAACCGCGTCGCGCTCGTCGTCGTCGTGGGCGACGAGATCATCGGCATCGGCCGCTACGACACGCTCGACGACCCGAAGGCCGCCGAGGTCGCCTTCAACATCTCCGACCATTACCACGGCAAGGGCGTGGGGTCGGTGCTCCTGGAGCACCTCGCGGCGATCGCGCAGGAGTCGGGCATCACGCGGTTCGTCGCCGACGTGCTGCCGCAGAACCGCAAGATGATGAAGGTCTTCACGGACGCGGGCTACGAGGTGCGCCACCACTACGACGACGGCGTCATCTCGGTGGAGTTCACCATCGAGCCCACCGACCGCTCCCAGGCCGTGCAACTCGCCCGCGAGCACCGCGCCGAAGCGCAGAGCATGGCGGGGGTGCTCGCGCCGAAGTCCATCGCCATCGTCGGCGTGAGCCGCCGCCCCGACGCCATGGGCTCGATGGCGGTCGACAACATCCTCGACGCCGGCTTCACCGGGCCCGTCTACATCGTGCACTCCGAGGCCGACACGGTCCGCAGCCTGCCGACGTACCCGACCGTCTCGAGCATCGGCGAGCCCATCGACCTGGCGATCATCGCCGTGCCCGCCGAGGGCGTCGCCGACGTCGTCGACGACTGCGCCAAGGCCGGGGTGCACACGCTGCTCGTCGTCTCCGGCGGCTTCGCCGAGCAGGGCCCCGAGGGCGTGCAGCGCCAGGCGGAACTGCTGACCCGCGCCCGCCGAGCCGGCATGCGCATCGTCGGGCCGGGGTCGTTCGGCCTCGTCAACAACCACCCCGACGTGCGGCTCAACGCGACGATCTCGATCGACCTGCCGGGCGCCGGCACCCTGGGCATCTGCACGCAGAGCGGCGGGCTGGGGGTCGGCATGATGAGCGCGATGATCCGCGCCGATCTCGGCGTCTCGGCCTTCATGTCGGCCGGCAACCGCGTCGACGTCTCGACGAACGACCTCATGCAGTATTTCCTCGACGACGAGTCGACGAAGACCGTCGCGATGTATCTCGAATCCGTCGGCAACCCGCGCAAGTTCAGCCGCATCGCCCGGCAGCTCTCGCTGCGCAAGCCGGTCGTGGCGGTCAAGTCGCCGACCGCCGGCGCCGTGCCCCCGGGGCACCGGGCCCGGGCGAGCCGCGTGGGTCACGTCGCGTTCGACGCGATGCTCGACCAGGCCGGTGTCATCCCGACGTCGACGATCCGCGAGCTCACCCACGTCTGCCAGTTCGTGGCGCAGCAGCCGCTGCCCGAGGGCGACGGCATCGTCGTGCTCGGCACGTCGAACGGCCTCAACGCCATCACCGTCGAGGCCGCGCGCCAGGCCGGCCTCCGCGTCGTCGGCGACGCCGTGCCCCTGCCGAGCAGCTACACACCGCGCCAGATCACCGACGCCGTCGAGGACGCCTTCGCGCGGCCGGGCGCCGACATGGTGAGCGTCACCCTCGTCGCGCCCCTGAGCACCAACGAGGAGGAGGTGGCGCGCGCCATCGCGCACCTCGCCGGCGGTCTCGGCAAGCCGTGCGTCACGGCCTTCGTCGGCACCCGCGACGTGGCCCGCGTCATGCGCCGCGCGGGGCGGCTCATCGACCCGGTGACGGGGGAGCGGCAGGTCGTGCCCGTCTACGACACCCCGCTCGACGGGATCAACGCGCTGGCCAAGGCCACCCGCTACGCGACGTGGCGGCGCAGTGACCACGGCGAACGCGTGCGCCCCAGCGGCGTCAACCGCGGCACCGTCGACCGCATCATCGAGCGCGTGCTGCAGGCGACGCCGTCCGGGCGCGACCTGACGACCGAGGAGGCGTCCGCCGTGCTCGACGCCTACGGCATCGAGGTGTGGCCGACCGTCGAGGTGCACTCGCCGCAGGAGGCGGTCGAGGCCGCGCGTCGGCTCGGCTGGCCCGTCGTGCTCCGGTCGCGCATCTCCTCGGTGCGGTACCGGCCCGGCGTCGGCGGCGAGAGCAACGAGGAGACGACCCCCGACGGCCTCGTCGAGGCCTTCGAGTCGATGACCCGGCGGCTCGCCGCCTTCGGCGACCCCAAGCTCGTGTTGCAGAGCACCGCCCCGCCGGGCATCGCCACGATCGTGTCGACCACCGAGGACCCGCTCTTCGGGCCGGTCGTCAGCTTCAGCCTCGCGGGTCCCAGCAGCGAACTGCTCGACGACACCGCTCACCGCATCCCGCCGCTGACCGACGTCGACATCCGCGAACTCATCGGCGGGCTGCGGGGCTCACCGCTGCTCACCGGCTACCGGGGGAGCCGGCCCGTGGACTCGGCGGCCCTGGAGGACATCGTGGCCAGGGTCGCGACGCTGGCGGACGACGTGCCCGAGATCGCGCGGCTCGTGCTCGACTACGTCAATGCCCGCCCCGAGGGCGCCGACGTGCTCGGAGCGCGGATCACGGTGGCGCCCGCGGGCGCGCGCACCGACGTCGGGCGCCGCGCGCTCACCTGAGGCGCCGCGACGGTCGGCGGGACCGGGCCGCCGCGACGTCGCCGCCGACGCGAGCGGCGGTGGATGTCCTGCCTCGACGGCTGCCGGGGCACGTGTGACATGGTGAACGCGCGACGTGGCGTGACCCGGCACGTCGTGGCATGTCGGCGGCCGGATGCTGCCCCGACGAGATTGGTCAGTCAGGATGGTGGCATGAGTTTCCGATCGGGCGCCCCCGGGCAGGCCCTGCCCGCCGAGTTGAGCCGTGACATCGACCGGGCGGGCTACTATCCAGCGCTCGTCACCGACGTCGTCTGCACGGCGCTGGCCCGTGACCGGGTCGTCTCGCATCTCGTGCACCAGGAGACGACGTTCGACCACGACACCGTGCGTCGCCACGTCACCGTGCTCGTCCTCACCGACAACCGGCTCATCGTCGTGCACGCCGACGACGACGTCGAGGGTTCCGGCCCGGGCGCCGCGACCGCGACCTCGGAGAGCGTGCCGCTGGCCGGGGTGCGAGGCGTCATGCTCACCCACGTCGTCGCCGACCCGGCGTCGTATGTGCCCGGGCGGCTCGGCCACGAGGTCACCGTGACGATCGGCTGGGGGTCCGTGAGCCGCGTCGACCTGCTGCCGGCGACATGCGGCGACCCGCAGTGCGACGCCGACCACGGCTACGAGGGATCGATCACCGCCGACGACATCAGCGTGCGGGTCTCGGCCGTCGCCGACGGCGAGACCGCGCTGACGCAGGCCATGACGTTCGCGCACGCCCTGCAGGCGGCGACCGCGCGGTGAGCGCGTGAGCGGCGACACGTGGCCTGACCTGCCTCGCTACGACGCCGGCGGGCTCGCCACGGTGCTGCCGTCGGTGGCGGCCTCGCTCGGCGTGGCCCCGGCCGGCCCGCCCACCGAGTCGGTAGGGGGGTCGGCCGGGCAGCTGCTCGAGCTCGTCCCGCGACGCCGGGCCGTCGTCGTGCTCGTCGACGGGCTCGGCGCGCGGCTCCTGGCGCGACGAGGCGGCCACGCGCCGTTCCTGCGCTCACTGCTTCCCAGTGGCCGCACGCTGACCAGCGGGTTTCCGTCGACGACCGCGACGAGCATGGGGACCTTCGGCACGGGCCTGCCGCCCGGCGCCCACGGGCTGGTCGGTTTCGAGGTGCTCGACCCGCCGCGGGATCGCACCTTCAACGAGCTCAGCTGGGAGGGCGGGCCCGACCCGCGCGCCTGGCAACCGCACGCGACCGTCTTCGAGCGCGCCACCCGGGCCGGGATCGCCGTGACGATGATCGGGCCCGGCTACTTCGACGGGTCGGGGCTGACGACCGCCGCGCTGCGCGGCGCGCGGTTCAGCGCCGGAACCGACCTGGCTCGGCGGGTCGATCACGCCCTGGCCGCGTTGCGGGCGAGCGACGCCGCCGGACAGCCCCGCCAGGCGCTCGTCTACCTCTACTGGGGAGACGTCGACAAGACCGGGCACACCTACGGCTGCGAGTCGTGGCAGTGGGGCGACGAGCTCGAGTCGACCGACCGTGAACTCGCCCGGCTTGCCAGGCAGTTGCCGCCCGACACCGCTCTCTACGTGACGGCGGACCACGGCATGGTCGACGTGCCGTTCGACGATCGGCTCGACGTCGCGCTCGAGGGCGACCTCGCGGCCGGGGTGCGGCACGTCGGCGGCGAACCGCGTGCGCCGCAGCTCTATTGCCGACCGGACGCGATGCTCGACGTCGCCGCCGCCTGGCGCGCGCGCCTCGGGGACCGGGCCGACGTGCTCGTCCGCGAGGAAGCCGAGGCGCTCGGTCTGTTCGGCACGGTCCTGCCGTCGGTGCGCGCTCGCATCGGTGACGTCGTCGTGCTCACGAGAGGGAGCCTGGCCGTCGTCGACAGCCGGATCCACCGCCCGGCGTTCCTGCAGCTCCTCGGCGTGCACGGCTCGCTGACGCCCGACGAGGTGCAGATCCCGCTGCTCGAGCATCACTCGCCGGCGCGCGGCGAGAGCTGAGGCGCGTGGCGAGAGCTGAGGCGGCCGTCACCGGCTCCTGTCGATGTCGGGTGCCGTCTCCTGGGGTTCGCGCCCGACTCGGCGCCCGGGCGAACGGCCTGCCGACGGGCGGTGGGGCCGCGTGCTGCTCTACTGCTCCGGCGGGTGCTTGGCCCCGAACATGATGTCGTCCCAGGCGGGCACGCTGGCCCGACCCCGCCTCGAGGCCTGACGCGCGGGCTGCTGGCGCGACGAACCGGCGCGTCCGGTTTCCCGTTGCCCGCCGCCGGGCGCGGCAGGCTTCGGCGCGCGCCGGGGTGCGGTGGGCTTGGGCGTCGCCTGCGGTCCGGTGGCGGCCGGTTCGGCCGGTTCGGTGGCCGCCGGTGCGGCGGCCTCATCGGGCGCGCTGGCGTCGTCGGTCGTGCCTGTTGGAGCAGCGGTGGCGGCCGGCGTGGCGGTGTCGCGGGTCGCGCGGCTGCGGGTGCGGGTCTGGCGGGCGCGTGGGGTGCGCTTGGCCGGAGCGGGCGGTTCGTCGACGGGATCGCCGGCCGCGGGAGCCGAGGCCTCGCCCGTCGTGGCCGTCTCGGTCGGCGGCGGTGCGGCCTGCGCGCCGGCCGTCGCCGGCTCCGACGACGGGTCGTGCCCGGACGACGCGGCATCGGAGGCCGGCGTGGTGACGTCCTCGATGGTGGCCCGGGCGTCGGCGACGCCGGTGGTCGCGCCCTCGGTCGGAGCGTCGTCGTCCTCATCGAGCGGTAGTTCGGGCTCGGTGTGACGCGGCCCGGCGGCTGCGGCCCGCTCCTTGGCGGTGCCCCGCCCACGGGCCGGAGGGGCATCCTGCGACACGGGCCCGGCATGGCGGTGCGCGTCGGCGCTCGGCTCGGTGACGTTCGAACCGGTGACGCTCAACTCAGCGGCGCTCAACTCAGCAGCGTTCAACTCAGTGCCGGTCGGATCGGTGCCGGTCGCGTCGGAGCCGGTCGCGTCGGTCGCACCGGCAGTAGCGGGTGCGGCAGCGTGGGCCTCGGCGACGGACCCGGCATCGGTCACGTGGGTGTCGACGGGCTCGGTATCGACGGGCTCGTCGTCGCCCAGGTTGGCGTTGACCGGCTTGGTGTCGACCGGCTTGGTGTCGACCGGCTTGGCGTTGACGGGCCTGTCGTCACCCCGCTTGGCGTCGCCGGGCTCGGCGTCGACGGGCTGAGTGACCGTGGGCGCGTCGGCGCGCGCACCGTCCCCGACGCCACGGTCGCTGCCGGCTGCGTCGGCGGGCGCGTCGGCCGGAGCGTCGGCCGAGGTGCCCGCCGCGTGTGCGGCCGGGGGCAGCCCGTCGCGTGAAGGGTCGTAGTCGAACGGCTCGAGTGGCACCGCATCGGGGTCGGGGGCCACGCCCACGTCGGGGATCGTCGTCGGCGAGGTCGCGGCCCGGTCCTCGGGCGGCGCGACGGCGTCCGACCGAGCTGTCCGCGGATCGTCAGGTGCCGACCCGCGGCGCCGCGGCGAGCCCGCGGCCGTGGCCTCG
>JBDIAP010000117.1:0-12541 GCA_039812485.1 Kineosphaera sp. | reverse complement strand
GCCGGCCCGCGCGCCGCGACCGTCGAGATCACCCCGCGAGCATGACCTGATCTGCAGCACATCCCGCCTCCGTGACATGCCCGACATGTCCGCCAGAACCCATCCGAACGCAAGGACTCACCATGAAGACCCGCATCGCCCTCGCCGCGAGCGCCCTCGGCCTCGTGGCCGTGACCGGCTGCTGCGGCGCCTCCGGCTCCTCGTCCGCCTCCGGCTCCGCCTCGGCTGCCTCCGGCTCCTCCGGCTCCTCCTCGGCCGCGGCGCAGGACTCGCTCTACGGCGCGTGGACCATGACCTCGCTCGAAGCGGCCACGAACGGTACCTTCGCGAAGGTGCCCTACTCCGGCCAGATCATCTTCACCCCGTCGGGTCGCATGTCGACCCAGGCCAAGAACCTCGTGCCGAACGCTCCCGACACCGACTACACCGTCGGCGGGTACGAGTCGTACTACGGGGCGCTCAGCGTCGACGAGGCGAGCCACACCTTCACCGTGAAGATCGAGTCCTCCTCGAGCAACGTGCTCGTCGGTCGGCAGGCCGTGCGCCGCTACACGATCACCGACAACAAGCTCGTCATCACCCCGCAGGACGCGAGCGAGGGCTGGCGCGTCACCTACCAGCGCGTCCCGGGCTGAGCGGCCAGACTCCCTCTCCGTGGCCTAACATCGCCGTATGGCGATGCCAACGCTTCTCGACGATGGCCCCTCGCTCTCCGAGCGCGACGCGCTCACCGCGGCGGCAGGTCTCTTCCACGGCTTCAGCGACGCCTCGCGCCTGACGATCGTGCAGCACCTGCTCCTCGGTGAGCACCGCGTCGTCGATCTGACCCGCCACCTGGGGCTCGCGCAGTCGACGGTGAGCAAACACCTCGCGTGCCTGCTCGACTGCGGGCTCGTCACCGTGCGGGCACAGGGTCGCGCCTCGGTCTACGCGTTGGCGCACCCGGAGGCGACGATGGGACTGCTCACGGCGGCGCACGGGCTGATGGCGCTCGCCGCAGACCCGTGTCCGTCGTGGTCGGGCGGAGGGGAATCACTGTGAGCCACGGCCAATCTCATCACGGCCATTCCACCCACGGCCATTCCACCCACGCGCACGGCGCGTTCGCCGATCATCGTGGCCGGCTCGCGGCCGTGCTCGCGATCACCGTCACCGTGCTCGTCGTGGAGGTCGTCGGCGCGATCCTCACCGGCAGCCTCGCGCTGCTCGCCGACGCCGGGCACATGCTCACCGACGTCGCCGGCCTGACGATGGGGCTCGTCGCCGCGGTCCTCGCCCGCCGACCCGCGACCCCCGCCCGGACGTGGGGCTATCACCGCGCCGAGGTGCTCGGCGCCGCCGCGCAGGCGGCCCTGCTCCTCGCGGTCGGCGTCTTCATCCTCGTCGAGGGCGTGCACCGCCTCGTCGCGCCGCCCGAGGTCGCCTCCGGCCTCATGGTCGCCTTCGGTGCCGTCGGACTCGTCGGCAACATCGTCGGCCTGCTCATCCTGGCCGGCGGCCGCGGCGCGAACCTCAACATGCGCGCCGCGTTCCTCGAGGTCGTCAACGACGCCCTCGGGTCCGTCGCGGTGCTCGTCGCGGCCGCGCTCATCGCGACGCTGGGCTGGCACCGGGCCGACGCGATCGCCTCCCTCGTCATCGGGCTGCTCATCATCCCGCGCACCCTGACGCTGCTGCGCGAGTCGGTCGACGTGCTCCTCGAGTCCACGCCCAAGGGGCTCGACCTCGCCCAGGTCCGCGCGCACCTGCTCGCCCTGCCCCACGTGCACGACGTCCACGACCTGCACGCCAGCCAGGTCGCCACCGGCATCCCGACGCTCACCGCTCACGTCGTCGTCGACGACTCCTGCTTCCACGACGGCCATCTCGGCGCGCTGCTCGACGCCGTCCAGCGCTGCATCGACGCCGACTTCGGCATCGAGCACTCGACGATCCAGTTCGAGTCCGCCGCCCACTCCGAGCACGAGCACGCCCGGCACGCGTGAGCCCGGGCCGCCGCCGGGCCGCCCCTCACGCGTAGCGCGGCGTCGACCCACCTCCGTCGAGGAAGGCCCTCGCCAGCGGCGACGTCGAGGTGCGCGCGACCCGCGCGAGGAAGTCGTCGTCGACCGGATTCTCGCCCGTCAGCCGCAGGTAGGCGATCCGCACCTGCTGCAGATCGCCGAAGAGGTCGCGCAGCCCGCCCTCCTGAAGCTGCTGGGCCCGCGCGTAGCTGACGAAGAGGGCGGCCTGCGGCACCGCCTGCCCCTCTGCGGGCGGCCACGCGAACTCGTAGCCGCAGTGTTCCTGCAGAATGCGGCGGTCCTGCGGGGTCAGCGGGCCGATCGGCACCCGCATGCGGCGGCCGGACGGCCCCTGCGTCCTGGCACCCATGTGTCTCCTTGCGCCTGGTCGTTCCTGGCCTGGTCGTTCCTGCACGTCCGATCGGCAGTGCTGTGCCACTCCTGACGGGCACGCGTGACGGGCACGCGTGACGGGCACTGCCCGGCGTAGGCTCGGGCGGATGCTGACCGTCGGGCACGGCCGCCTCGATGCCGGCGACCTCGGGGCGCTGCTCGTCGGCGCCGGAGTCGCGCAGGTCGTCGACGTCCGGCGCTTCCCCGGCAGCCGCGCCAACCCCGGCGCGGCCCGCGGGGCCGTGGCGCAGCTCGCGGGGGAGGTGGGGATCGCCTACCGGTGGGACGAGCGGCTCGGCGGCCGCCGCAGCCTGACCGCCGCGCAGCGCGAGGCGTCGCCCGACACGTGGTGGCGGGTCGAGGCCTTCCGGGCGTATGCCGCGTGGACCAGGTCGCCGCAGTTCCGGGCCGCGCTGCCCGAGCTCGTCGGCGACGCCCTGGCCCGCGAGACGACGATCCTGTGCTCGGAGGCGGTGTGGTGGCGCTGCCACCGCCGCCTGATCAGCGACGTCGACGTGCTTGAGTGCGCCCTGCCCGTGTGGCACCTCATGCCCGACGGCCGACTCGTCGAGCACGTCGTCAGCGCCGGCGCGCGTGTGGGCGAGGATGGACTGGTCGTCTGGGACGGCGCCGACACACGGGCCGGCGAGGCGACCGACGAAGGGAGCGGCACGTGACCGTCTACATCAAGGGTGTGCGCGAGACCCCCGCCGCGGCTGACGGCCGGCGCGTGCTCGTCGACCGCCTGTGGCCCCGGGGCCTGACCACAGAGGCCGTCGCGCACGACGACTGGCTGCCGCAGCTGGGCGCCTCGCGCGAGCTGCGCCGCTGGTACGGGCGGGACGCCACCCGCTACGAGGAGTTCGAGCACCGCTACCGGCAGGAGCTCGACCACTCGGGGGCGTTGGCCGACCTGGCCGAGATCGTCGCCGAGCACCCCACGGTGACGCTGCTCGTCGACTCCCGCGATGTCGCGCACTCCAAGGCCGCGGTGCTGCGGGATCTCGTCGCGCCGGCGGGCGGCGCGCCACGCTGAGTCTCGACCGAGAAAACACCGGCCCCCGGGAACCGGATGGTGACGGCGCGCGACAACAGGGCATGAGCCCGGGGGAGCGCGTGCTGGCGAGGGAGGGACGACCGTCCCTCGGCGAGGTCTACGAGGCCGAGCGGGACGGCTTGGTGCGCTTCGCGGCGTTCGTCACCGGCGACGTGGGAGCGGCGGCGGAGGTCGTGCACGACGCCTTCGCCGACCTGCAGGTGGCGTGGGAGTCGGTGCAGTCGCCGCGGGCGTGGCTGCGCAGCGCCGTCGCGAAGAAGTCGGTGTCGTGGGTGCGCCGTCGCACCGTCGCCCGTCGCTACCTGCACGCCGGGCTGCGCGTGGACCGCGACGCCCAACCGTCCGACATCTCGGATCGCGTCGCCGTGCGGCAGGCCGTGGCCCGGCTGAGCCCACAGCAGCGGGTCGTCGTCTTCGCCCGCTTCTACCTCGACATGTCCGAGGCCCAGACGGCCGCGAGCCTCGGGCTCCGACACGGGACGGTGAAGTCGCGGCTCTCACGAGCGCTGCGCGAGCTGGAGGAGGCCCTCGATGAGCGGTAGCCGCAGGAGCAGTAGGCCAGGCAGTGACGAGCGGCGCGAAGCGAGGGTTCGCGCCGCGATCATCGAGCTCGTCGACACCATCGACACTCGGCCGATCGCGGTCGAGACCAGCGCCCCTCGTCGGGCCTGCCGTCGGAGCTCCCCACGTCGCCGCGCGGGCCTGCTCACCGGCCTGCTCGCGGCCGCGGCCGTCGTGCTGGCGGTGGTGCTGGCCGGGTTGCCGTCGGCGCACCGCGGCTCGGCGTCGGGCGGCGGCGGGGCGACCTTCCCCGATGAGCTCCCGGCCTACCGCGTCTGGCGGCTGTCGCAGGACCTGAGCCCGTTGTCGCAGGTGGCGGTCAGCTACGCCTTCAACCCCGACCACGACTACGGCTTCCTCGATGCGCCCCATGAGGTGCTGCTCGGCGCCGACCTGTCCACGACCCGGCACTTCGACAGCCCGGGTGGGATCGGCACGATGGTCTCGCCCAGCGGCCGACGGCTGGCGTCGCTCGCGGCCGAGCAGTCGGCGGTGCGGATCGACGACCTCGGCGCCGAATCGCAGGTCACGACCGCTATCCCGCGGGAGCGTCCCGACGACACCGCGGACCTCCTCTCGTGGTCGCCCGATTCGACCCGCGTCTACCTGCGGGTCGGCCCGCGGGACCCCGCAACGGCGTCGGAGCGGGCAGGCACCCGCATCTGGGAGCTGGACGCCTCCGGGCAGCTGCGCGAAGTGCCCGGCACGTGGGCAGCCCGCGCCGTGGCCGCCGCGCCGGACGGCACGAGGCTCGCCGTCGTCCGCTCCGACGGGCGCGTCGACGTCGTCGACCGCCGCGACGGACGCCTGCTGGCCGCGCCGGTCGGCCCGTCCGGCCTGACGCCGCTGGCCCAGCTCGCCGGCACCGACCGGGCGCAGCTGCCCGACGACGCGATGATCGACGGCCTCCTGGGCGACGACGCGCGACACGCGCCGGTCGACGTCATGTGGTCGCCGAGCGGCGACACGCTCGTCGCGCTGGAGCGTCAGTCGCCGGCGCTCGTCCCCCAGCTGCTGCGCGGCTACTGGCAGGGGACGATCGCGACGGTCGTCGACGTCGGCGGCGGCGCGACGCGTGTGGTGCGGCTGACCAATTACGGTTGCCGGCCGCTGGCGATGCTCTCGGAGGCCTCGCTGCTGTGCGAGTCGTCCGCCGCCACCGAGCCGGCCCAGAAGTCCTGGTACGCGGCGAACGGGCTGACCACCGTGGACCTGGGCTCCGGGCAGGTGCGGGTCGTCGCCCGCTTCCCGCGCCTGGACAACGGTGTCTGGCACACCTACGTCGCCGCCGATCTGGCTCGCACGTGGCGTTTCTCGATGTCGCAGCCCTGGGTGGACCCCGGGCCCGAGACCTCCTAGAGCCTCGAGTGGCCCCAGCGAGCGGCGGCGATCCGACCCCGGACGAGGGTGTCCAGCCCAGGCTCGGCAGCGGCCGCGTCAGCGCGGCGTGGAGACGCGCGGGGCACAACCGTCTCGTCGGACGGGGGCGTCACGGACGGTTCGCACCGTGCGCACCCCGGCATCGCGAGGAGCGTGTCGCGCATCCGCGCGTTGGGCGAAGGGACCGGTCGTGGGTTCGGTCAGGGCGCTCACCGGTCCGCGGCAGGCGACCCGTCAGCTGCGCCGTCGTCCCGGCGCAGTCGCTGTGCCGCGGCCGCGACGAGCTCGAGGGTGCCCGCGATCTCGGCGACGGTGGTGCGCGGGTTGATCGTGCACAGTCGCAGCACCGGCCGCCCATGCAACATCGTGCTCGTCAGCGCCGCGTAGCCGTCGGCGGTCACCGCCGCGGCCACCCGGCCCGGCAGCGCCCCGTCGCCCGAACCGGCGATCGCGAACGTCACGACCCCCAGGCGCGCGGGCGTGACGACCGTCAGCCGGGGATCGTCGGCGATGAGCGCCTGCGCCGCCTCCGCAAGCTCGATGCCGCGCTGCACGGCCGCGGCGAGCGTGTCGAGGCCGTAGCTGCGCAGCGTGAGCCACAGCTTGGCGGCGCGGCTGCGGCGGGTCAGCTCGAGGCTGCGGTTGTGCAGGTCGACGCGGCCGCCCTGGGCGTCGCGCAGGTATTCGGGGTGCATGGCGAAGGTCCGCTCGAGGGCGCCCGGTCGCGCTACCCAGAGGCACCCGATGTCGTAGGGCTGGAAGAGCCACTTGTGCGGGTCGAGCACGAACGAGTCGGCGAGGGCCAGGCCCGCGATGCCGGCGCGGCCGGGGGTCAGCGCCGCCGGCCCGCCGTAGGCGCCGTCGACGTGCAGCCACAGCCCGTGCGCCCGGCAGATCGCGGCGATCGCGGGGAGGTCGTCGACCGCACCGGTGTTCGTCGTGCCCGCGGTGGCGACCACGATGCCCGGCCCGGCATCGACCGCCTCGGCGAGAGCGGAGACGTCGAGCGCGCCCGTGGCATCCGTGGGCAGGACGCGGACCCGCTCGGCCGGCCAGCCCGTGCGCACCGCGCCCCGCGCGATCGACGAGTGCGTCTGGTCGGACAGCCAGAGAACCGGCTCGCGCGCGACCGCCCGATGACCGCCGGCCTCGTGCCCGCCCACGCCCAGCAGACCGGTCTCGGCCCGCGCCACGATGAGCGCGGTCGTGTTCGCCATCGAACCGCCCGAGAGCAGCACGCCCTCGCTGCCCGGCGCCAGCCCGAGGGCGTCGCGCAGCCGGTCGAGGGCGATGAGCTCGAGCATCGCCGTGCCCGAGCCGCCGCCCCACGACGAGGCGATCGCCTGCATCCCGGTCGCGAGCCACTCGCCGAGGATCGCGACGTGCGACGACGGCCCCGGCACCCGCGCGAAGTAGCGGGGGTGGTCGCCGTGCTGCTGGTGCTCCAGCGCGACGTCGGCGAGCAGCGCGAGCCCGACCTCCACCGGATCCGGCTCGCCGGGCAGGTCCAGCGCGGCCGCGAGCTCGTGCGCCGCGCCGGTCGTGATCGCCGGGCGATCGCGCAGCGTCGCGAGGTGCTGCGCGGTCCGGTCGACGACCCAATGGGCCAGCCGGCGGAACTCCTGCGGCGAGAGGTCGAGCAGGTCGGCCGGGATGTCGGGCTCGAGGCCGCCAGGGTGGCGCGTCATCACACGATGTTGAGCTCGCGCACGACCCGACCCGCCTCGAACCGCCGCGCGGTCAGCGACGAGACGTCGACGACCGGATCCCGACCCAGGTAGAGGTCGCGCAGCACCTCCCCGACGGCCGGCCCCTGGAGGAAACCGTGCCCGGAGAAGCCCGTCGCGTAGAGGAAGCGCGAGGTCGACTGCGCCTCCCCGATGAGCGCGTTGTGGTCGGGCGTCACCTCGTAGTAGCCGGCCCAGCGGTGCGCGATTCCCGCGTCGAGGAGGGCCGGCGCCCGGCGGTCCATCGCCTCGCACAGCGTCGGCATCCACTCCTCGCCATAGCCGTCGACGAAGCCGGGTCGCTCGCCGGCATACGACATCCCGAGCAGCAGCCCCGGACCCTCGCGGTGCAGGTAGAAGGCCGCGCTCGCGTCGACGGTCATCGGTGTCGACTCCGGATAGAGGTCGAGCAGCGCGGGCGGCAGCGGCTCGGTGACGAGGATCTGGCGGCGCACCGGCTCGACCGGCAGGTCGACACCGACCCAGCCCCCGACGACGCGTGACCAGGCCCCCGCAGCGCACACAACAGTGTGGGTCGCGACCGTCCCGACGGACGTGACGACGCCGGTGATCTCGCCGCCGGAGGTCTCGATGCCCCTGGCCTCGACCCCGCACCGGACGACCGCCCCGTGCGCGCGGGCCCCGCGCGCATACCCCTGCACGACGCTCTCCGGCGAGCAGTAGCCGTCGCGCGCGTGGAACGTCGCCCCGAGCACGTCGTCGACGCACACCCCGGGCGAGAGCCGCCCCGCCTGGGCCGCCGAGAGCAGCCGGGTCGGCACACCGAGCGAGTTCTGCAGCGCGACCGCCTCCTGCGCGCACGCCCACGTCGCCGGGTCGGTGTGCAGGAAGAGGTAGCCCACCTGCCGCAGGTCGATGTCGGCCCCCGGCGACGCCCCGAACTGCTCGAACGCCGCCAGGCTGCGCGCGCCGAGGGCGATGTTCACCGCGTCGGAGAACTGTGCCCGCACCCCGCCCGCCGACCGCGACGTCGACCCGCACGCGAGCGAGTCTCGTTCGAGCAGCAGCACGTCGGGCACGCCGGCGGCCGCGAGGTGATAGGCGGCGCTGGCGCCCATGACCCCCCCGCCGATGACGACGACCTGCGCACGGGCCGGCAGCTCGTGGCTCATCGGGGGCCGGTTCATCCGAAGCTCACGCCCTGGGCCAGCGGCAACTCGGCGGAGTAGTTGACGGTGTTCGTCGCCCGCCGCATGTAGCCGCGCCACGCGTCCGAGCCCGACTCGCGCCCGCCGCCGGTCGACTTCTCCCCGCCGAACGCCCCGCCGATCTCGGCCCCCGACGTGCCGATGTTGACGTTCGCGATGCCGCAGTCCGAGCCGGCCGCCGACAGGAAGACCTCGGCCTCGCGCTGGTCGAGCGTGAAGATGCTCGAGCTCAGCCCCTGCGGCACGTCGTTCTGCATCGCGATCGCCTCCTGCAGCGTGTCGTAGGACATGACGTAGAGGATCGGCGCGAACGTCTCCTCCCGCACGACCGCCGCCTGCTCCGGCATCCGCACGAGCGCCGGCCGCACGTAGAAGGCACCCGGGCCGCCGATCTCGACGCTCTCCCCACCGGCGACGAGCGTGCCGCCCGCTTCGACCGCCCGCGCGATCGAGGCCTGCATCCGCTCGTAGGCGTCCGCGCCGATGAGCGGCCCGACGAGCGTCGCCTCCTCGAAGGGATCGCCGATCGGCAACCCCCGGTAGGCGGTCGCGATCGACTCCACGAGCCCGTCGACGATCGAGCGGTGGGCGATGACCCGGCGCATCGTCGTGCAGCGCTGCCCGGCCGTGCCGGCCGCCGAGAAGACGATGCCGCGCACCGCGAGCGCGAGGTCGGCCGAGGGCGCGACGATCGCGGCGTTGTTGCCGCCGAGCTCGAGGATGGTCCGGCCGAAGCGGGCCGCGACCCGTGGCGCGACCTGGGCGCCCATCCGCTCCGAGCCGGTCGCGCTGACGACCGCGACCCGCGGGTCGTCGATCAGTGCGGCCGCGTCGTCGCGGCCGGCGAGCACGAGCCGATGCACGCCCGCGGGCGCGCCGACGTCGGCGATCGCCCGGTCGAGCAGGGCGGCGCAGGCCAGCGACGTGAGCGGGGTGAGCTCGGAGGGCTTCCAGATGACGGGGTCGCCGCAGACGAGGGCGAGTGCGGTGTTCCACGACCACACGGCCGCGGGGAAGTTGAAGGCCGAGATGACGGCGACGACCCCGGCCGGGTGCCAGGTCTCCATGAGCCGGTGCCCCGGGCGTTCCGAAGGCATCGTGCGGCCCTGCAGTTGCCGCGAGAGTCCGACCGCGAACTCGCAGACGTCGATCATCTCCTGGATCTCCCCGAGCGCCTCGGAGCGGATCTTGCCGACCTCGATCGTCACGAGGTCGGCGAGGTCGCTCTTGTGCTCCTCCAGCAGCCGGCCGAGCCGCTTGACGAGGGCGCCGCGCACCGGGCCGGGCACGGTGCGCCACGTGCCGAACGCCTCGTGAGCGGCGGCGATCGCGGCGTCGACGTCGGCTGCCGAGTCGGCGCGCAGCGACAGCAGTGTCGAGCCGTCGAGGGGGGAGCGGGCGGTCCAGGTGCCGCCCTCGCCGTCGGCGGCCGGGACGTCGGCGCCGCAGGCCGACAGCGCAGCCTGGGCGCGGGCACGCCAACCGGCGGCGGTGTCGGTCGAGGCGGTGTCGGTGGGCATCGTCGTCGTCATAGGGGCAGTCTCGCCCACGCCACGATGGAGGGATAGCGACGGTTTCTGCGGTCCATGCCGCAGGTTTCGTGCACGATGACGGGCGGCCCCGCTGGCCCGGGCGTCGGCCCGATCGGTCATCGCGCGTCGCGAACCGTCGCTACCACCTGCGTTGCGAGGTCGGCGACGGCGGTCACCGAGCGTCGCGTGCCGGAGCCGATCGGCGTGACGATGACGACGTCGCGGCTCAACGTCCGTTCCCGGGTCAGCGCGCGCACGGGCGGGTCGTGGGCGAGCCGGATCATGAGGTCCGTCGCGAGTGTGAGGCCGAGCCCCTGGGCGGCCATCTGGAGCGAGAGCGTGGAGTCCGTCACCTCGTGGACGACGTTCGCCTCGGCGCCGGCCCGCCGGAACGCGGCGTGCACGGCGCGGCCCATGGTCGTCGCCTCCGACGGCAGGATCCACGGACGGTCGGCGAGGTCGGCCAGGTCCGGGCCGTCCTCGGCCGCCTCACCGGCTCCCGTCGCCGAACCGAGCGATGCGGCGATCCAGAACGACTCGCGCAGCAGCGGCGTGACGAGCGTGTCGGGATTGCGGCGCATGGGGGCGTCCGGATAGTCGAGCCCGAAGGCGAGATCGACGTCCCGCGCCCGCACGGCGGCGGCGGCGGTGTCGACGGAGACCTCGCGGCTCGTCACGGTGAGCGCGGGGTAGGTGCTCGCGGCCAGATGCCACAGCGGCGCCATGAGGGCGGCGGCCGAGCTGCCCCAGATGCCGATGCTGACCGCGCCGGCGACGTCGTCGCCGAGCCCCTGGACGGCGCGCCGGGCCTCGTCCTCGGCGGCCAGCAGGCGCTCGGCGTGGTCAGCCAGGACCCGCCCCGCGTCGGTGAGGACGACGTGCCGCCCGGCCCGGTCGAGCAATCGCGTCCCGACCTCCCGCTCCAGGCCGGCGACGTGCTGCGACGCGGCGCCCGGTGTGTAGCCGAGCGCCTCGGCGGCCGCGGCGAGCGTCCCGCGACGCGCGAACTCCCGCAGCGTCGCCAACTGCACGAGGTTGAGGGTCACCCCGTCAGGATGGTGTGCCCGGAGCCGGGACCGGGCGGAAACCCGTCGGTGACGTGCGCGTCCCGGCGCCGGTCGTCGGCGGGCGCGGTCTGGACCGGGCACCGCGGTGGCGGGAAGTGTCCGCGTTCGACGTCGCCATCGAGCCTCAAGCCGGTCGCCGAGGACGACCGGTCCCGGGTGCCGCGCCGGCCCGGAGGCCGCCTCGCCCACGGCACGGCGCCGCATGGCTCGCAGCGCGCGCGGCGGGGCGCGGGGCATGGATACATGCACGCTGTCGGGTCGTGGACGACCGACCTAAGGTGGTGTCCAAGTCGACCGCCCTGGACGGGCGTCCGGGATGGGGATCCCGGGGGGTCCGTCGTAGGAAGCGTGGGAACGCGTGCGGGCGTTCGGCCGACCGGTCGTCCAGGGGGAGGCCGGACAGGGGGAGCCGGTGGTCGCTGTGGGAGGCGGCTGCGGCCGCAACGAGGGGAATGCGACGTGTCGTCGACCAGCAGCAATCGTTCCGTCATGCCCGGCCGAGTCGCCGCGGCCCTGGCAGCCACGACGATCGGGGCCGCGTTCGGCCTGGTCACCGCGCTGCCGGCCGCAGCCACGAACATCGGCACGCAGTCGGGCAACGCGACCTCCGGGTGCGCCGTCACGTGGAACGCCCACACGATCATGGACGCCGACGGCGTCCCAGGCCTGGACAAGGACCTGAAAGGCGACCCGGTCCACTACTCCAACGGGGGCTATGTCTCGGAGATCTCGTCCGCGTTCTCGGACCCGGGCTTCATGGAGATCCAGCACTGGATGGGCAACCCGGGCGACCCGACCTCGATCCACTGGCGCATGCCCGTCGCCACGACGCACGACATCCTCGGCGCCAAGCTCGTGCTGCAGCTTCCGGCCGACCACGACTACGCGCTCGACGGCGACGACCTCGCGACGTGGATCTCGAGATGGGAGCCGGGCCACACCTACGCCAACGTCAGGCCCGAGCAGGTGCGCATCGCGGGCTCGACCGTGACGATCGAGCTCGGCGACCTCACGGCCGGCACCGGGCAGATCTTCGCCGTCACCGGCCACGTCGCCCCCGATCACGTGAGCGACACGTTCGAGGCGAAGGCCACGCTCACCGGCACGTACGTGCAGGGCGGCGGCTGCGCGGCGCAGACCCCGCCGGTCATCGCGCCTCCCGCCGAGGGGCCTTGCCAGCAGGTGCTCACCGGGCGCACCGTCATGCCCGTGACAGCACCCGACATCACCGTGCGCGACAAGCACGGCGATGGCGGGGAGGTCAACGCCGACGGGTGGGGCGCCGGCGCGCCGACCCGCACCTTCCGGCTCTACGGCGCCACCGACAAGGACCTGCGTGACGTGACGATCGTCGCCCGCGCGTCCCAGGGCATGACGTTCGGCGCGGCGTCCGGCGTCGACAGCCCCGCCAAGGGCCGGCTGCCGAACAACGGCTACACCCTCGCCGCGACCGGCATCGACACGCCGGTCGTCTCCGCCGACGGCCGGACGGTCAGTCTGCACGTCGCCTCGATGCCCGCGAAGTCGGCGGTCAGCGTCAACGTCACCGGCACCCTCGACGGGACCGGCGCGGTCATGGTCATCGACGAGACGATGCAGGGCACGCTGGCCGGCTGCCAGATCACGCCGCCGGTCACGCCGCCGGTGACGCC
>JBDIAP010000116.1:0-12801 GCA_039812485.1 Kineosphaera sp. | reverse complement strand
GCCGGGCGCCCCGGGACGGCCGCGTGCTGCGATCGTCCCTCCCACGTGCCCCCGCACGAGTCGTCGTCGTAGGGTTACCGCCGGGGTCGCCACCCGCCGCTCGCTCGGGCCGCAGCCGGCGCCCCTGGGATGGGCCCCGGCCGACGGCTCGCGCCGCCGTGCGGTGCGCGTCCACGACCACAGCGGACGACCGCGGAGGATACACACCCATGGCAGCCAAGACCGTCGCCGACCAACTCGTCGAGTTCCTCACCGGGCTCGGCGTCGAACGCATCTACGGGCTCGTCGGAGACAGCCTCAACCCCGTGTCGGACTCGCTGCGCCGCCAGAGCGCGATCGAGTGGGTCGACGTGCACAACGAGGAGTCCGCGGCGTTCGCTGCCGCGGCCGAGTCGCGCCTGACCGGCAAGCTCGCCGTGTGTGCCGGCTCGTGCGGGCCCGGCAACACTCACCTCATCCAGGGCCTCTACGACGCCAACCGCTCCGGCAGCAAGGTCTTGGCCATCGCCTCGCACATCCCGTCCGGGCAGATCGGCACGTCGTATTTCCAGGAGACCCACCCGGGTGAGCTCTTCCGCGAGGCGAGCGTCTATTGCGAGGTGGCGAACTCGGCTCGCCAGGCCGCCCGCATCCTGCACATCGCGACCCAGACGGCGATCGCCCGCTCGGGGGTCGGGGTGCTCGTGCTCCCCGGCGACGTCGCGGCCGCGCCCGCGGTCGACGCCCCCGCTCTCGGCGCGATCTCCGTGCGCCCGCCGGTGCACGTGCCGGCGCCCGAGGCCGTCGAGGAGATCGCGCAGCACCTCAACGCGGCCACAAAGGTCACGCTTTTCGTCGGGGCCGGCGTGCGCGGCGCGCACGACCAGGTCATGGCCCTGGCCGAGGCGCTCAAGGCGCCGGTCGGGCACGCGCTCGGCGGCAAGGAGTGGATCCAATACGACAATCCGTACGAGGTCGGCATGAGCGGCCTACTGGGCTACGGCGCCGCCTACGAGGCGACACGCAAGGCCGACGCCGTCGTGCTGCTCGGCACCGACTTCCCCTACGACCAGTTCCTGCCCGACAAGACGCTCATCCAGATCGACCGGTATGGCGAACGGCTGGGCCGGCGGGCCAAGCTCGACGTCGCGGTCGAGGGCGACGTCGCCGCGACGATCGACGCGCTGCTGCCCAAGCTGGTGGTCAAGACCGATCGCGGCTTCCTCGACGACATGCTGCGCGCGCACTGCAACAAGCTCGAGAAGGTCGTCGCCGCCTACACGAAGAACGTCGAGAAGCACACGCCGATCCACCCCGAGTTCGTGGCCTCCGTGCTCGACGAACTCGCCGACGACGACGCGGTCTTCACCGTCGACACCGGCATGTGCAACGTCTGGGCCGCCCGCTACATCACCCCCAACGGCAAGCGCCGCGTCATCGGCTCGTGGCACCACGGCACGATGGCCAACGCGCTGCCGCACGCGATCGGGGCCTCGTGCGCCTACCCCCACCGGCAGGTCGTCTCGATGTCGGGCGACGGCGGCCTGGCGATGCTGCTCGGCGAGCTGCTGACCGTTGTCGAGCACAAGCTCAACACCAAGATCCTCGTGTTCAACAACTCGACACTGGGCATGGTGCGCCTCGAGATGCTCGTCGACGCGATGCCGGCCTGGGGCACCGACCGGCCGTCGACCGACTACGCGGCGATCGCGCAGGCCGCCGGCATCCCGTCGGTGCGCATCACCGACCCCGCCCGCGTGCGCGAGGACCTCGGTGCGGCGCTCGCGGCCAAGGGCCCGATGCTCATCGACGTCGTCACCGACCCCAACGCGCTGTCGATCCCGCCGCACATCACCGGCGAGCAGCTCCAAGGCTTCGCGATGGCCGCCAGCCGCACCGTGCTCGACGGCGGCGTCGGCACGATGATCAAGCTCGCCAGGTCGAATCTGCGCAACATCCCGCGGTGACTCAGGGTGCGGTCCGCGGGTCTCTGCCCCGAGTGCTGACCTCCACCAGGTCTGTCCGCTCGCGGACTGGCGCTGTGCCCCGGCGTGACGAGTCACGCCGGGGCCGCGTCGCTCAGTCGTCGCCGCCGCCGGGACGGGTGAGGAAGGTCAGCTGCGAGCCGCTCTCCTCGATGATCTCGTTGAGGCGGTTGTTGAAGACCGCGCCGTAGGGGGCGCCGATATGGTCGGCGAACGCCTGGTCGTCGGCGTAGACCTCGTAGACGAAGTAGCGCCGCGGGTTGTCCCGCTCGACGTAGGGCTCGAAGGCGACGTTGCCGGGCTCGGCCCGCACGTTCTCGGCGAGGCCCGCCATCATCTGCGCGACCTCCTCCTCGTTGCCGGGCTTGACGGTGAACTCCGCGTAGAGGGTGATCATGCGTCTCATGATGTCGCGCGGCGCCGCCCCGGGCCGGGTTAGCGTGGCGCCCATGTTCGAGGGTTTCGCGCGGCAATGGACGCCGCTGGTGCCGCTGACCCGCCTCAGCGCGAAGCCGGCCCGACTGCGGGTCGCGGGTCAGGATCTCGTGGTCTGGCGGGCGCCCGACGGTGAGGTCGGCGTGCTGCTCGACCAGTGCCCGCACCGAGGCGTGTCGCTGGCGCTCGGCACCGCGCGGCCCGACGGGTCGCTGGCCTGCGGCTTCCACGGCTGGGAGTTCGGGCCCGACGGCGCCTGCCGACACATCCCCTTCAACCCCGGCGCCCGCCGCGAGCGCTTCGACGCGCGCGCCCTGCCCGTCGTCGTCGCGGGCGGATTCGTCTGGGTTTTCACGGGTTTCGAGCCCACCGGCGGGGCGCTGGCCGGGCCCGTCTACAGCGACGTGCTCGACCGCGCCGACCTCGTGCGGTTCGACCACGTCGAGGAGTGGGACTGCCACTGGACGCGGGCGATGGAGAACATGCTCGACTTCCCGCACCTGCCTTACGTGCACCGCACGACGATCGGGCGGTTCGTGCGCGCCAAGCAGCATCGGCACAGTCGGCTGCGGTTCGACCTGGAGAACACCGACTACGGATTTCGCTTCGGGGCCCGGCTCGACCACCACGAGCCGAGCGCGCACCTGTCGTGGTGGCGGCCGCACGGCATGTCGCTCGACACGGTGCCCGAGCCGCGCATGATGCGGCTGCACGTGTGGTGCGTGCCCGTCGACCGGCTCCGCACCCGCATGATCCTCACCTCGGTGCGCAATTTCGCGATGAGCCCGGCGGCGTCGCTGGCGTTCGACCGGCTCAACGTGACGATCCTGCGGCAGGACCGCGCCGTCGTGGAGTCCTCGCAGCCGACGGTCGTGCCCGGCGGCACGAGCGAGCGGTCCGTGCCGACGGACCGGCCGACGCTGCGGTTCCGCACCTTCTATCACCGGCGGCTCGCCGAGTCGCGGGAGCTCGACCCGCGGGGGTGAGCGGCGATCGTGCGTGCGCAACAGCTCCGCCGTGGCGTCGCGCTGCCGATAGGGAGGCGCCCGGCCCCCGTCGTTGAAGGAGCTGCGATGCGCATCAGGCGAGTTCGCGGACCACACCCCTGGCGTGAATCGCTCCAGGAGGCGTTCGGCACGCCGGTGTGCCGGCTCCTGGGGCACGGGACCGCGACACTGCGCGAGGTGCACTACGAGGTGCGGCACACCGTGCTCATCGGCTCGGTCGACGTGACCGTGCCGTCGGCGAGGCGTCGGGTCGACCGCGCCGTCGTCTGCGGGCGCTGCGGGATGCGGGTCGGCGACTGAACGACGCCGTGACGTTCAGCGCCGTGACGTTCGGCGCCGTGACGTCGCTGAGTCAGGTTCGAAGCGCGTCGAGCTCGGCGTCGAGGGCGGCCAGCGCTGCCGGCCCCGGAAGGCTGCCCGCCAGCACGCGCGCCGCGTAGCCCTCCGCCATCGCCAGCAGCCGTAGCGCGATCGCCTCGGCGGGCGGGCCGGCGCCGAACACGCCTGCTGCCCGAGCGGACTCGATGTAGGCCGCGCCGATGCGCACGCCGTCCTCCTGCGCGCCGCGCACCTGTCGCGCGATCACGTCGTCGTCGTGACCCTTGAGCACGTAGGTGGTCCACACGAGCGTGCCCACCGCAAACCCGGGCGTGGTCGGCACCGCCCGGTGCACGAGGACGCGCAGCGCGTCCGCCGGGGCGAGACCCTCGACTCCAGAGGCGAACTCGCGCCGGGCCCGCTCGAGCATGACCGTGCAGCCGTGCCGCACCAGCTCCTCCTTCGTCGCGAAGTAGTGCTGGATGCGGCCCACGGAGACGCCCGCCTCCGCGGCGACGGTGCGCAGTGATACGGCCTGGATGCCGCGGGTCGCGATGATCGCCCAGACCGCGGTGACGATCTGCGCGCGGCGCTGATCGTGGTCGACGAGGCGGGGCACCGGGCCAGGATGCCATACGATCGCACTGTGAATGATGCGGTGCGATCGTATTGGACGCGGCGGCGTGGCCGGTGGCAGACGGGGGCACTCGTCGTCTCGGTCGTGGTGAGTGCCGCCCTCGTGCTGACCTCCGACCGAGCGAGGGTGGGGCACTGGCGTTCGGCCGCAGGCAAGGCCGCCTACGAGCGGGCCTACGACGCGGTGCTCGCGACGATGCCGGCGCCGGCCGAGACGCGGGACGTGCCGACCGGCTACGGGATCGTGCGGGTCTACCGCTTCGAGCCGGTCGGTGGGCCGCCGGCCGGTGCGCTGCCGATCCTGCTGCTGCCCGGGTGGGGCGCGGGGGCGCCGATGTGGCGCGACAATCTGCCCGGGCTGCTCGCCGGGCGCACGGTGTATGCCCTCGACGCGCTCGGCGACGCCGGGCGCAGCATCCAGTCGGTGCCGCTGGAGTCGGCTGCGGCCCAGGCAGAGTGGGTGGCGCAGACGCTCGCCGGGCTGGACGTCGCGCGCGCCCACGTCGTCGGTCACTCCTTCGGCGGCTGGGCCGCGCTCAACGTCGCCATCCACCATCCCGACCGCGTCGCGACGCTCAGCCTGCTCGATCCCGTGCAGACCTTCTCGCCGCTGCGCTGGCAGGTCTACGCCTCGGCCATTCCCGCGTCGGTGCCATGGCTGCCGCAGTCGTGGCGAGACCGGGCGCTCGCCGACATCGGCGGGGTCGACTCCGTCGACCGGTCCGACGCGATGACAGCGATGATCGACGCCGGCACGCAGCACTACGTCTCGCAGCGAGCTTTCCCGCAGCGCCCGTCGCCGGAGCAGCTTCAGGCGCTGCCGATGCCCGTCTATGCGGCGATGGCGGGCGCCTCGTCGGTCAATGCCGACCCCGATGCGGCGGTGTCGCTCGCGCGAGCACACGTGCGCGACATCGAGATCCGCGTGTGGCCCGGCGCAACGCACTCGCTGCCGATGGAGCAGAGCGCGCGCGTCGATGCCGAGTTGCTCGACGTCATGGCCCGCCAGGAGCGGGGGCCGGTCACAGGCTGAACCCCCGTCGCCGTCCCGCGGCCGCCGCGGCGCGGATGACGCCGCCGGGTCGGGTGTCGCGCAACGCGGCCCACGCGGGCGTGCGGGCCAGACGCTGCGCGAGGGTGCGCGGGGCGGGCGACCGGCGTCGCGGGGGCCGGCCCTCGATGGCGTCGAGGTGGTCGGTGAAGGCACCGCGCCAGACCGCGGCGCGCAGCGCCCGCTCCTGGCGGGCGTCGGTGCGGCCGTCAAGACTGGCGCGCCACAGCTCGTCGACGATCGCGGCGTCGAACGGATCCGCCCAGGCCGCCCGGTCCGCGAGCAGGGCGGTGACGAGGTGCCGGTCGGTGGCGTCGCCGACCCGCACGACGCGGGGCACCGGGCGCGTGGGCTGCGCCGCGCCGCGCTCGGCCGGGTAGTAGGCCACCTCGGCCCAGCGCGGCGCGAGCCGCCGCGTCAGCTCGCGGTGCAGCACGTTGGCGGTGCGCTGCTCCGGTGTCAGGGCCAGGCAGGCACGCATGAAGCTCGTCGCGAGCAGGGGCGAGACCACCCCGGGCCGCTCGCCCGTCGAGCCCCAACGGCGGATGCGCTCGCGCAGGTAGAAGACGTCGAGCACGGCCGCGTCGCGGTGGCCGCGGGCTGCGATGTCGCGCAGCGTCGCCGTGATCCGCCCGCGCACGACGGCCCGGGCGTCGGCGTGCGCGCCGGGGGTGGGCGCGTGACGGGTGACGATCGACTCGGCGAAGGCCTCGAGCATCGCCCCCTCTGGCAGCCGCCGCAGGGCGACGAGGTCGCGGGGGTAGTAGTAGCCGTGCGCGACCTCCCCGCCGGCGCCGCCGATCGCGAGCGGTCGTGGGGCGTCGAGGTGTTCGGGAGGCGGATAGTGCAGGTAGCTGAACGGGCGCAGGCCCTCGGCGAAGGCGTGCCATCCCGCCGCCGACGCCAGCGCCGCCCACGGACGGGGTGTCGCGACGCCGCCGCCGGCGACGTGTTCGACGCGGTGCTCGATGCCCTCCCGCTGGGCGGCGGGCAGCAGCCCGACGAGCTCGCGCGCGACCTCGAGGTCGGCGGGCAGGGCGTCGTGGGTGTGCAGCGTGACGTCGACACCCGAGGCGAGGAACGCCGCCGCCACGAGCCGCGAGTCGCGACCGCCGGTGAGGTCGACGACGGGCCGATCGGGGTGGAGACGCGCGACCGAGTGCGCGACCGCCTCGAGATCGTGTGCTGCGGAGTCGATGAGATCGCGGGCCTGCTGCCCGGGGTAGGCGCAGGACCAAGAGGCGACGGTGTCGACCGCCTGCACGGTGCGGCGCCCGACGCGCCCGTCCCAGGTGATCGTCGTCGCGGCGTCGACCGCCGTCACGCCCTCGTAGGCGGTCACCTCGCCGAAGAGCTCGTCGGCGACCGCGATGTGCTGCCAGCCGACCTCGTCGGCGCGGGCGGGCATGCCGGCGAAGGCGAGCGCCGCCTCCGGCCGGTTGCTCCACACCCAGCCGGTCGCGGTGCGCACCTCGAAGAGCCGCCCCACGCCGAGGGCGTCGGTGTGCAGGGTGAGCCGGTCGGCCGCCACCTCGAGCCGCGCGCTGACGAACGGAGGGCACAGTTCCTCGATCGCGGCCGGCCTGCGGCGCAACGCGTCGGCCAGTCGCAGCGGTGCGGTGGCCAGCGGCTCGGGGGCGACGACCCGCTCGTAGCCCAGCGGCGCGTAGAGCGAGGCGACACATGTCTGGCCTTCGCGCACCCAACTGGGCCAGCGCGACACGGCCGGGCCCTGCCAGAGCACGATGCCCGCGGTGGCCCCGAGCGCCTCGTGACGCGTCGGCGGCGCAGCGCAGCGGGCGGCATAGCGCGCCTCGACGCGCGCCACCGCATCATCGACATCGGCGCGCGCTGCCCCCGCGAACGCCACGAAAGTCTGCATCCCACAAGCCCTTTCGGTCCCTCCCCGCCTTCCAGGGTAGGCGGAATCGGGCTGCCGGGGCCGACCGCGGTGCTCGCCGCCGGGCCCCGTCGCCAGGTGGCGGCCTCCGCGGACGGCGCGCATGTCCGACCGACCGGGGAGAGTTCGGCTTGCGAATCCCCAGGTCAGCGGGCCGGCACGGTCTCGGAGAGTCGTGGCACGACGTCGACGGTGCCCTACCGGTCCCGGCCCGTGGGGCCTCGCGAGCCCCATCCGTCCGCGGAGCATCGGTGGACGCGCCCGTGGGGCGCCTCGTGGACCAGGGCGCAGATGACGTCCCACGCGCCCGCATGGATGCCGGAAGGCCATGTCGCATAAGGGAATTGGAAGATATGAACACCATCGGCGCGGACGATGACGTGCGCCTCGTCGGTGGCGCAACGCAGGATGGCGACGAGTGCGACGGACGACGCGGGGTAGGAGCTGCCCCATGGGGAGAACGCGGACGACGCCAGGTCGTAGAGCAGCTCGCCCCAGCGCACGTCGATCGCGCGCTTGCCGGCCGTGAGATAGCGGTCCCGAGCGTCGGCGGCGACGTAGCCGTCGAGGAGGTCCGGCGACGCGCACACGGCCTTGCTCGGCTCATCGGTCGAGAAGGTCGCCTCGCCCAGATGCTCCAACGAATCGCCGAGATCGACGAGCGCGGCCGTCAGAAGGCGTTCGGCGACGGCTGGTCGTGCACGCATGCACCACATGGTGGTGCATCAGCCGCCACCCCGGCAGCACAGCATCGACCCCGACGGCGTTGGTGCCGTCGGGGTCGAGCCTGACGTGTCGAGGTGGTGACTGACGGTGTCCGTGCGGGTCAGCGTGTCGGGAGTCCGACGAGTGGGTCAGTCGTCGCTGCCGTCGGGGCGGGTGAGGAACTTCAGTCGCGAGGCGTCCTCCTCGATGTAGTTGCCGAGCTCGGTGTTGAACGTGATCCCGTGCGGCGAGCTCACGTGGTCGGCGAAGCCTTGCTCGTCGGCGAACACCTCGTAGATGAAGTAGCGGCGCGGCCGGTCGCGCTCGACGTAGGGCTCGAAGACGAGGCAGCCCTCCTCGGCGCGCGTGGCCAGTGAGTAGTCGGCGACGAGTCGAGCGACATCGTCCTCGCGTCCGGCGGCGGCGGTGAACTCGGCGTAGAAGGTCGTCATGCCCCCAGCCTGGCGTGAGATCGGTCTGCCGGGGCGGGCCTGAGGTCCTGACCATGTCGCGATCAGGCACGGAACGACGGATGAGCCGCCGAGCGGCCGCGGCCTCGAGCTCAACCGGTGAGCGCCGGCCCGTCCTGTGCCGTCGCGTAGCCTGAGGGCCGATCCCTGCCGCTGCCCCCAGGAGCCCGCACGTCATGGCTGCGCACGACATCGTGTTGACCACCATCCCGGGCGGCTGCGCCCTCTCCGATTTCCGCGCCCGCGCGCTGCTGCAGCGACTGCGGGGCGTCGCGCCCCAGGTGAGCGGGGTGTCGGCGCGCTACGTCCACTGGGTGGGCGTCGAGGAGCCCCTGGGCGCGGTCGACGCCGAGGCCGTCGCGCGGATCCTCGACTACGGGCCCGCGTATGTCGAGCCGGCACCCGCCCCGGCGGCCGACGCCCTCGTCGTCGTGGCCCCGCGGCTGGGCACGATCAGCCCGTGGGCCAGCAAGGCGACCGACATCGTGCACAACTGCGGCATCGCCATCCACCGGGTCGAGCGCGTCACCGAATACCGGCTCGCGCTCGACGCACCGCTGACCGAGGCCGAGTGGGACGCGTGCGCCGCCGTGCTGCACGACCGCATGACCCAGACCGCCTGGGCCACCCGCGAGGCCGCCGCGGCGCTCTTCGCCGAGCGCGACGCCGAGCCGATGGAGCACGTCGACGTGCTCGGCCACGGGCGGGAGGCGCTCGTGGCGGCCGACACCGCCTACGGGCTGGCGCTGTCGGGGGACGAGATCGACTATCTCGTCGAGGCGTTCACGGGTCTGGGGCGCAACCCGACCGACGTCGAGCTCATGATGTTCGCCCAGGCCAACTCCGAGCACTGCCGGCACAAGATCTTCAACGCCGACTTCGTCATCGACTCCCAGCCGCAGACCAGCAGTCTCTTCGGCATGATCCGGCACACCGAGGCCGTCGCCGGCGGACCCGAGCGCGGCACGATCGTCGCCTACAAGGACAACGCCTCGATCATGGCCGGCGGGCCGGTCGTGCGCTGGCTGCCCGAGGCCGGCGAGTCGGGGCGATCCAGCGCCCCCGGCCGGTATGTCGAGCGGGCCGACGACGTGCACGTGCTCATGAAGGTCGAGACGCACAACCACCCGACGGCGATCTCGCCCTTCCCGGGCGCGGCGACCGGCGCGGGCGGCGAGATCCGCGACGAGGGCGCCACCGGCCGCGGCTCGGCGCCCAAGGCGGGGCTCACCGGCTTCGTCGTCTCCAACCTGCACCTGCCCGGCACGAACGAGCCCTGGGAGGCCGATCCGTACGGCGCCCCAGGGCATCTCGCGACGCCCCTGGACATCATGATCGAGGGCCCGATCGGAGCGGCGGCCTTCAACAACGAGTTCGGGAGGCCGGGGCTCGGCGGCTTCTTCCGCGTCTACGAGCAGACCGTCGACGGGGTGCGCCGCGGCTATCACAAGCCGATCATGAGCGCCGGCGGGCTGGGCTCGATCAGCGCGGCGATGACCGAGAAGATCGCCTTCGAGCCCGGCTCGCTGCTCATCCAGCTCGGCGGTCCGGGCATGCGCATCGGCATGGGCGGCGGCGCGGCGAGCTCGATGGCCGCCGGGGTCAACGCCGCCGAGCTCGACTTCGACTCCGTGCAGCGCGGCAACCCCGAGATGGAGCGCCGCGCACAGGAGGTCATCAACCACTGCGCGGCCCTGGGCGCCGACAACCCGATCCTGGCCATCCACGACGTCGGCGCCGGCGGACTGAGCAACGCGTTCCCCGAGCTCGTCGACGACGCCGGGCTCGGGGCGCGCTTCGAGCTGAGCGCCGTGCCGTTGGAGGAGTCGGGGCTGGCGCCCAAGGAGATCTGGTGCAACGAGAGCCAGGAGCGCTACGTGCTGGCGATCGCGCCGGAGTCGCTGCCGGCCTTCGCGGCGCTGTGCGAGCGGGAGCGCTGCCCGTATGCCGTGGTCGGCACCGCGTCGGGCGACGGTCGGCTGCGGCTCGTCCCGGGCGACGCCCCGGGGGACGACGCGGGGGACGACGCGGGGGACGGCGCCGTCGCCGGACCCGATTCGGGACAGCTGCCGCAGGACGACCCCATCGACATGCCGATGGAGGTGCTGCTCGGCAAACCGCCGCGGATGACCCGCGACGTGCATCGCATCGCGCGCTCGACGCCCGACCTCGACGTGTCCGCTCTCGGCGGCGACGCCCTGCGCGACGCCGCGTATGCCGTGCTGCGCCACCCGAGCGTCGCCTCCAAGCGCTTCCTCATCACGATCGGCGACCGCACGGTCGGCGGCCTGAGCCACCGTGACCAGATGGTCGGCCCGTGGCAAGTGCCGGTCGCGGACGTCGCGGTGACGTTGTCGGACTACGTGGGGCTGGCCGGGCAGGCGATGGCCAGCGGTGAGCGCATGCCGCTCGCGGCGGTCGACGCGCCCGCCTCGGGGCGGATGGCCGTCGGCGAGGCGCTGACCAACCTGCTCGCCGCGCCCGTGACGCCGGAGGTCTTCGGCCGCGTCAAGCTGTCGTGCAACTGGATGGCCGCGTGCGGCGAGCCGGGGGAGGACGCGGCGCTCTACGACACGGTGCAGGCCGTCGCGATGGAGCTGTGCCCCGCGCTGGGCATCTCGGTGCCGGTCGGCAAGGACTCGCTGTCGATGCGCACCCGCTGGAGCGACGCCGACGGGCAGCCGCGGCAGGTCACCTCGCCGGTGTCGCTCGTCGTCTCGGCGTTCGCGTCGCTGCCCGACGTGCGCGGCACGCTGACGCCGCAGCTGCGGCCCGACAGCGCGCTGCTGCTCGTCGACCTCGGCGCCGGAGCCGACCGGCTCGGCGGGTCGATGCTCGCGCAGGTGCGTGGCGAGTTCGGCGGTGCCGTGCCGGATCTCGACGAGCCCGGGCGGCTCGTGGCCCTCGCCGGCGCGCTGACCGAGCTGCGGGCGGCGGGGCTTGTCACCTCCTACCACGACCGGTCGGACGGGGGGCTGTGGGCGGCGCTGTGCGAGCTCGCCTTCGCCGGGGCCGTCGGGGTCGACGCCCACGTCGGCGGGGTCGCGGCGCTCTTCGCCGAGGAGCTCGGGGTCGTGCTCGGCGTGCCGAGCGGGCGGGTCGAGGAGGCTCGCGCGATCCTCGAGCGCCACGGGCTCGGCGCCCTGACCAGCCCGATCGGCGCCACCAACGGCGAGCGGCGGGTGCGCGTCAGCGCGGGTGCTGTCACCCTCGACGAGTCGCTGCGCGACCTCGCCCAGGCGTGGGACGAGGTGTCGTGGCGCATCGCTCGACTGCGCGACAACCCCGACTGCGCCGACGAGGAACACGCTGGCGTCGGCGCCGACGACGACGCCGGGCTGCGCGTCGCGCCGAGCTTCGACCCCGTGGACGATGTCGCCGCTCCCTACGTGTCGCTCGGAGCGCGGCCCAAGGTCGCGATCCTGCGCGAGCAGGGCGTCAACTCCCACGTCGAGACGGCGTTCGCGTTCGACCGGGCGGGCTTCGACGCCTACGACGTGCACATGACCGATCTGCAGGCCGGTCGCTTCGACCTCGCCGACGCCGTCGGGCTCGTCGCGTGCGGCGGATTCTCGTACGGCGACACGCTCGGGGCCGGGGAGGGGTGGGCGCGATCGGTGCTCTTCAACCCCCGGCTCACCGACGCCTTCGGCGAGTTCTTCACGCGCCCCGACACGTTCGGGCTCGGCATCTGCAACGGCTGCCAGATGTTCGCGGCCCTCGCCGACCTCATCCCCGGCGCCGACGCGTGGCCACGTTTCACGGGAAACATCTCGGAGCAGTATGAGGCTCGGCTCTCGCTCGTCGAGGTGCTGCCGAGCCCATCGGTGTTCTTCGGCGGCATGGCCGGCTCGATCCTGCCGATCGCGGTCGCGCACGGCGAGGGCCGCGCCGACTTCTCCGCCCGGGGCGACGCAGCGAGTGTGCTCGGGGCGATGCGGTATGTCGACTCCCACGGCGGACCGGCCACGACCTACCCGGCGAACCCCAACGGCTCGCCCGGCGGCCTCACCGCTGTGACCACGCCCGATGGCCGGTTCACGGCGATGATGCCGCACCCCGAACGCGTCCAGCGCAACGCCCAACTGTCGTGGACCGACGCGCCGATCGAGCACGCGAGCCCGTGGCTGCGGATGTTCCGCAACGCACGGGTCTGGGTGGGCTGAGACGAGGTCGTCTCGCCTGGCGGCCACGCCGTGACGGCGGGCGAGCCGGGGCGGGCAAGCGGGCGGGCGAGCGGGGCCGGTGGGCCGATGAGGGGGGCGGCGGGCGAGGGGGGCGACCGAGCGGGGCGCGCCGGCAGGCGAAGCGCCTC
>JBDIAP010000115.1:0-12811 GCA_039812485.1 Kineosphaera sp. | reverse complement strand
CGGGCTGTGAGGGCGGCGTGAGGTCGTCGTGAGCGGCACGGGAGTCGGCGTCCTTACCGTCGTGCCGACCGCGGGTCACGGACCCGCCGAAAGGACGACGCATCATGACCTTCGCGACGAGACTGCGCACCCTGTGGGCCGGGGATGCCGGTGACCGAAGCGGCCCCGCCCCGCTTCGCCGCGATCCCGTCGGCGGGTCGCGCGCCGGGCGGTCGCTCGGCACCGGGAGCACCCGGCCGGCGCGCCCCCGAGGTCTGGGCCACGTGCTCGCGGTGACGACGGCCGTGGCGCTCACCGCCTGCGGCGCCCCCTCGAGCGTCGGGGCGGCCCCGACCGTCACCCACACGGTGGCCTCCGGAGCGTCACACCCCGGATCGTCACACCCCGGATCGTCATCTCGGACCGACGCCGCGACGGACCCCACCGAAGCGTCCCGCGACGCGCCCGGCACGGCGTTCACCGCCTTCGGGGTGCGCACGCCCTGGCGCGCGGTCGTCTCGGGCGGGTGGCTGAGCACCGAGGGTCCGAGCCTCGGCGAGCATCGCCTCCCGGTGCGGCGGGAGCCCTTCGCCCGGGGCGTCGACTTCACCGGCACCGAACCGGCACCGGCGGGCGGGACCGGCTCCCGGACGGAGTCGAAGGTGACGCTCACGGTGCGTTCGCAGTCCTGCTGGGACGCCCAGGGTCACGACACCGGCCTTGTCGCCGTCCTCTCGGTCGGCGATCGGCAGCTCATCGGCTGCGCGGTCGAGGGCGCGCAGGCCCAGGTGCCGACATAGGTCGGGATTCCCAGGACCGAGCCGGTGCCCACCGCGGGCCCGCGCCCGGCCGCTAGCGTGGCCTGCGTGATCCGCACCGCCACCCCCGACGACGTGCCGGACATCGTCCGGCTCATCAGGGCCCTCGCCGACTACCAAGACCATCTCGACGAGGCGCGCGCCTCGGAGGACGACCTGCGCGCGGCGCTCTTCCCGGCCACCGCCGAACCGCGGGTCTTCGCCCACGTCGCGCAGGTGGACGGGCGCGTCGTGGGGATGGCGATCTGGTTTCCCACGTTCTCGACGTGGACCGGGCGGCACGGCATCTGGCTCGAGGATCTCTTTGTCGAGGCCGAGCATCGCGGGTCGGGCGTCGGCATCGGCCTCCTGGGTGCGCTCGCCCGCGAGTGCCGGGCGGCCGGCTACCCGCGGCTGGAGTGGCACGTCGCGCGGTGGAACGAGCCCTCGATCGCCTTCTATGATGCGCTCGGCGCCGTCGACCTCGACGACCAGCAGACCTTCCGGCTCTCCGGGGAGGCGCTCACGGCCATGGCGGGACGCGCATGAGGGCCGGCACCGCGGTGCCTCGAGCCGCCCAGGCCCTCCGGAGGGCCGCGCCCGGGCGCGCGGCGGCAGCCCGATGAGCGCCGCGCTCGCCCCGCGGCCGGCCGATGCGCCCCCGATCGCGCTGTCGATCGCGGGCAGCGACCCTGGCGGCGGCGCCGGCATCCAGGCCGACCTCAAGACGTTCAGCGCGCTGGGCGCCTACGGCACCTGTGTCATCACGGCGCTCACCGCGCAGAACACGCGTGGGGTCACCGGCGTGCACGTCGTGCCGACGGACTTCGTCGTGGCCCAGCTCGACACGCTCGTCGCCGACGTGCCGGTCGACGCCGTGAAGATCGGGATGCTCGCGACCGCCGAGCTGGCCCGGGCGGTCGGGGATTTCCTGCGGGCGCTGCCCGGGGAGCCCGGCGCGGGCGGGCGCGGGCGTCGCCCGCACGTCGTGCTCGATCCGGTCATGGTCGCCACGAGCGGTGACCGGCTGCTCGACGAGGACGCGGTCGCGGCGATTCGCGAGCTGCTGCCGCTCGCCGACGTCGTCACGCCCAACCTGCCCGAGGCCGCGGTGCTGCTCGACGCGCCGCCCGCGACCGACCTCGACGGCCTCACCGCCCACGCGCTGGCCCTGCTCGACGCCGGCGCCGTGCGCGTGCTCGCCAAGGGCGGTCACGGCGTGCAGGACGCCACCGACGTGCTCGCCGACGGGTCCCCGCAGACGCGGGCCGCGCACGGGGGGCCGCGCGTCACCGTCTACGCCGGCGAGCGGATCGACACCGACAACACCCACGGCACCGGGTGCACGCTGTCGTCGGCGTTGGCGGCGCTGCGGCCGCGCAGTGATTCGTGGGAACAGACGGTGGGCGAGGCCAAGGCGTGGCTCACCGAGGCGCTGCGCGCGGCCGACCGGCTGCACGTAGGCGGTGGGCACGGTCCGGTGCACCACTTCCACGAGACCTGGCCGCGGCGCCGATAGCCGACGACCGATGCACCACCGGATCGATGCACTACCGACCGATGCACCACCGACCGATGCACTACCGACCGATGCACCACCGACCAGTGACCGACGAGGCGAAAGGGCGTGGCGATGACCGTGCAGGACGAGGCCGTGGATGCCACCGACACGGCAGGAGCGAGCTTCAGCGAGGTCGCCTGGGAGCGGATCGGGCCGATCCGCGCGGCGATCGACGCGCTGCCGTTCGTGGCGGGGCTGCGCGACGGGACGCTGTCGGGCGACCGGTTCGCCTACTACATGACGCAGGACGCGCTCTACCTCGCCGACTACGGGCGGGCGCTCGCCGCCTGCGCGGCGCAGGCGACCGACGCCGACGACCTCGTCTTCTGGGCCGAGTCGGCGCGACAGACCGTGGTCGTCGAGCGCGAGCTGCACGCGGCCCACGTCGAGCGCGGGCTGGGCGACCTCGGCGAGGCGTCGCCGACGTGCACCGCCTACACCTCCTACCTGTTGGCGTTGTCGACGCAGGGCTGCTATCCGGCGCTGGCCGCCGGGGTGCTGCCGTGCTTCTGGATCTACGACGACGTCGGCACCCGGCTCAAGGCCGCGGTCGGCGATCTGGCCGGCCACCCCTACGGGGACTGGATCGCGGCCTACGGCGATCCGGACTTCGCCGACGCGACCCGGCGGGCCCGGGAGGTCGTCGACCGCCTCGCTCGCGCCGCCGACCCCGCTGTGCGGGCGCGGATGGAGACGGCGTTCGTGCGGGCGGCGCAGTACGAGTGGATGTTCTGGGACGCCGCCTGGCGCCGGGAGACGTGGCCGATCGGCTGAGGCTGCCTCGCAGCGGGGCGCGTCAGCGCAGAGCGTCGACGGGCACGGGCGCCGAGCTCGTGCGACGGACCCCGAGCCCCAGGGCGCACACCGCCCCGACGAGGGCGCACACCGCGGCCCCCGCGAAGACCGCCTGCACCTGCACGACGCCGGCGTCGAGCAACGCCTGAGCGTCGAGGGTGTCGGGCATCGCGGCCACGTGCTCGTAGAAGCGCCGCAGCCCCCAGGCCGTGAGCAGCGCGAGGCCGACGACCATGCCGACCATGCGGGCGACGACGATGAGCGCGCTGGCGACGCCGTGGGCGTCGTGGTGCACCGCATCGAGCACCCCGGCGTTGACAGGCGCAATCGCCAACCCGAGGCCGAATCCCACGGCCACGAGCACGAGCGTCGAGCTCAGCGCGTCGTGCAGCGCGCCCCGCTGCCACGTCGTCATGAGCGCCAGTCCCCCGGCGGCCAGCAGCAGACCGGCGCCGGCGACGAGGCCGTTGGCGAGCCGGCGCACGAGCACCCCGCCGAGCAGCGCACCCACCGGCAGCGCGAGCAGGAACCGCACGAGCACGAGCGCGGCCTGCGTCTGGGAGTCGGTGAGGGTCAGCCGGGCGAGCACGGGCACGTCGACGACGACCGCGACGAGCGCAGCCCCGACGGCGAGGCTGGCCAGCAGACCCGCCGTCACCGGCGGCGTGACGATGCCGTGCGGCACGAGCGGCTGCGGCGCGCGGCGCTGCCACCACGCGGCGACGACGAGCGCCAGCGCCCCCACCGGCAGGAGCACGACGCCGAGCGGTCCGACGACCTCGCGCTCAGGGTTCGCCGAGGCGAAGGTGAGGATGAGTGAGGCGAGCGCCGCGGCGATGAGCAGCGCCCCGACGAGGTCGACCCTGGCGAGGACGGCGCGGCCGCAGACACCCTGCGCGACGACCCAGACGGCGAGGATCGCCAGGGCCGCACAGCCGATCGGCGTGGCGAGGCGGCCGCCGTCGCCGAACGGCACGAACGGCAGACCCCACGTGACGTCCTCGACGAGCTGCAGCGGGGCGACGAGCGCCAGCCCCAGCAGGGCCAGACCCACGAGCAGGAGGGCCAGACGCGCGAGCGCGCCGGCGCGGACGCGCGCTCGCGCCGGCGCGGCGCCGGCGGCTCTCCCGCTCGAGGCCGTGTCCGCTGCGCCCGTCCTGCCGTCCGCCCAGCCCGCGATGTCCGCACGATCCGCGTTGTCCGCTGTGTCCGCCGGCGCGTCCGCCCTCACCCGGCGTCCCCCGAGCAGGAGCCCGGCGGCCAGGAGCACGCCGAGCGCGACGTTGAGCCAGAAGATCGCCCGCCACCCCGACGCGGCGAGGACGAGCGCGCCGAGGAGGGGGCCCAGCACACTGCCGACCTCCTGCACGGCGCCGACGACCCCGAGAGGCACGCCCCGCTCGTGCGGCGGCCACAGGTCGGCCACGAGCGCGAGCGTCGCCGGCACGAGGCCGCCACCGCCGATGCCCTGCACGACCCGGCCGCCGACCAGCACCGACAGGTCGACGGCCAGGGCGGTGACCGCCGACCCGACGACGAAGAGCGCCAGGCACCACAGCAGCACGCGCCGCCGCGGCACGAAGTCGGAGACCCGCCCGATGAGCGGCAGCACCGCGACATAGCCGAGCAGGAAGCCGCTGATGACGGGTGTCGCCTTCTGCAGGTCGTCGATGCTCAGGCCGACCCCGGCCATCATGTCGGGCAGCGCCAGCACGACGACGTAGGTGTCCGCGGCCGCGAGCGCGACCGCCAGCGCCGCGAGCGTCAGCAGTCCGCGGGAGCCGGGGGCGGCTCGGGTCACGAGGGTGCCTTGATCTCGACGGTCTCGCCGTACCGATCGAAGACGACGTCGTAGGTGGAGGTGGCGCCGGGGAAGAAGGGCCCGGTGATCGAGGCCTTGCGCAGCACGCCGTCGGGATCGGTGAGGCCGTAGCTCACCTGGTAGGTGCCGTTGACGTCACCGGTGTTGAGGATCTGCGCGACGTTGGCGCCGGGGATGGTGCCGGTGATCGTGCGCAGCACCTCCTGGCCCTCGCGCTTCTGGCCGCCGTCGGTCGGCGCCTGCGTGTGGGTGATGAGGGCGGTGAGTCCCGTCTGCGGCGACAGGAGCTGGGCCGGGCTCGGCACGCCCCACTTCGCCGGGTCGGTCTTGACGTGCTTGGGGGTGAACGGCAGCTTGAGCCACAGCTGCGGGCCGATGGCGACCGCGTCGACCTTGGCGTTGACGCCCTTGATGCGGGCGTCGAGGATGCCAGCGAACGCGGGCGTGTGCGTGCCGACGCCGTCGAGCCCGAGGATGCCCTCTGCGGCCTGAGGCACGTCGCGGGAGCTGACGAGCAGGTGCACCGACGTCGCGGAGTCGGCCTTCTGCTTGGCATCGCTGAGGCGCTGGGCCGCGGTCGGCTCCTGGGGCTCGCGTGCGGGGTCGTCGGAGCTGCAGGCGGCGAGCGCGAGCAGCCCGGCGACGGCCAGGGCGGTGAGGCGACGCATGCTCTCGACGGTACCTGGCGAGGCACCCGAATGCCGTCGACCACCTGCTCCGCGACGCGCGCAGCCGCTGCGCCACCCCGTCCACTGCGCCATTCCAGCCGCTGCGCCATGCCCGGCCACTGGGCTACCCCCGGACACTACGCCACCCCCTCACCCCTGCTGCGCCCCCGGCCGCTGCGCTCGCCGAGAGGCGGGCGGGCGCGGACTGACCCTGGGGCGCGGCGTCAGTCGGACGCCAGCCCGGTCCAACCGGTCGCGGCGCGTCCGGCCCAGCGGATGTCCTTGCCCGACTGGTCGTCGGCGTTGGCGTCGAGGTAGGCGTAGACCTGGCCGTCGGGCTTGAGCGCCGCGAGCGTGCGGGCCTTGCCCGTCTGGCATTCGCCCGCCGCGAGGTGACTGAACATGCCCCAGCCGCGCGCGATGAGGGTGCGCTGGGTGAACTGCTTGGGCGTGGCCCGCGGGATCATGTAGGCCTTGACGGCGCCGCTGCGGGTGAGAGCCACGATGTCCTCCGCGGCGTCGCGCGCGCCGACCCTCCACCAGCCGCCGTAGGCCAGCGACGTGACGCCCGACCAGCCGGACGTCGCGATCGTGCCGGCGCCGGAGACCTCGAAGGTGCGGCTGATCGCATAGCGTCGCAGCCCGCCCGAGGTCGTCACCCCGTAGAGGTAGGGCCCGGTGGCGACCATGACCCGCACGCTCCCCCAGCCGCGGCCGATGGTCTCGTCGGTGACGCTGACACTCGAGGCGCCGCCGCTCGCGGGTCGCTCGGTGACCGCCACGCGGTGCAGGCGGCCCTGCGGATCGGTGACGAGGAAGCGATCGATCGTAATGCCCCGGTTGGTCGTCGTGCCCAGGTAGGCCATGGCCTTCGGGGTGAAGCCGAGCTTGTGCCCCGTGCTGTAGAGGGTGCCGGTGCGCCCCTGCACGACCCCCATCGCGAGCGTCGTGTCGGGACGCACGAGCGTCATCGCCGCGCGGCACGTCTGCGGGATCGGCACCGGGGCGCCGATGGCAGGGGTGGGAGCCGCGACGGCGGCGGGGGCCCCGACCACCGCCCACACTCCTGTGACGGCCAGCGCGGCGACGCCGCACCGGGTCGTGGCGCGCGATCCGCGGGCGCGCGAACGGGACGGACGGACACGGGCAGACATGACGCACCTCGAGCGTTGGGCGGCGCCGGCCGGACCGGCGCGCGAGCAGGCGAAACAACGACGGCGAGGGAGAACCCCCGGCCGTGCGCGCAGCCTATGAAGCTCTTCCCCCGGCGCGCGCCGGCCGCTGTGGACATCGCCGCTCCCGACCCCGGCGTTACCGACCTTGTGGACGGGCGTCCTGGGGCGTCCCGCGCCGTCGGCGGGCACCGGTGGACGGCAAGAGGATTCCCCGCGCGCAGGCGTCGAGACGAGCCGGCGGGCCGTTCACATCGTGAACGACCCACCGGTCAACCGTCGGTCACCAACCGTCGGTCACCAACCGTCGGTCACCGACCGTCGGTGAGCTCCGCCGGCCCGTCGGACTCGTCACGCCCATCGACGTCGTCCACCGACGTCAGCGTCACGTCGAGCGTGGGCTCCTCCAGCGTCAGGTGGTCCCCCGACGCCGCGAGGTAGACGGTGACGTCCTGCCCGTCGCGCACGGCCCCGGCGAGCAGCGCCGTCGCGAGCCGGTCGCCGATCTCGCGCTGCACGAGCCGGCGCAGCGGGCGGGCCCCATAGGCGGGGTCGTAGCCGGCCTGCGCCAGCCACTCCCGCGCCGGCGCGGAGACGTGCAGGGTGATTCGCCGGTCCGCGAGGCGCCGTGACAGCGCCGCGACCTGCAGGTCGACGATCCGGCTCAGCTCGGCCAGGCTCAGCGGCTCGAAGACCACCGTCTCGTCGAGGCGGTTGAGGAACTCCGGCTTGAACGCCGTGCGCACCGCCGCCATGACCGCCTCGCGCTTGCCGTCGGGCGTCATCGAGGGGTCGATGAGGTATTGGCTGCCGAGGTTGGACGTCATGACGAGGATGACGTTGCGGAAGTCGACGGTGCGGCCCTGACCGTCGGTCAGGCGGCCGTCGTCGAGGACCTGCAGGAGGATGTCGAACGTCTCGGGGTGTGCCTTCTCGACCTCGTCGAGCAGCACGACCGAATACGGCCGGCGCCGCACGGCCTCGGTGAGCTGGCCGCCCTCGTCGTAGCCGACATACCCGGGCGGGGCGCCGATGAGCCGGGCCACCGCGTGCCGCTCGGAGTATTCGCTCATGTCGATGCGGACCATCGCCCGCTCGTCGTCGAAGAGGAAGTCGGCGAGCGACTTGGCGAGCTCGGTCTTGCCGACGCCGGTCGGGCCGAGGAAGAGGAAGCTGCCGGTCGGGCGGTCGGGGTCGGCGATGCCGGCGCGGCTGCGGCGCACCGCGTCCGAGACGGCGCGCACGGCCTCGCGCTGGCCGATGAGGCGCTTGCCGAGCCAGTCCTCCATGTGCAGGAGCTTCTCGGTCTCGCCCTCGAGCAGGCGCCCGGCGGGGATGCCGGTCCAGGAGCTGATGACGTCGGCGATGTCGTCGGCGCCGACCTCCTCCTTGACCATCGGGGCGGCCCCGCCGGCCGACTCGGCCGCCGCGTGCTCGGAGTCCGACGCCGCCGCGAGTTCCTTCTCCAGCGCCGGGATCTCGCCGTAGAGCAGCCGCGACGCCTCCGCGAAGTCACCCTCGCGCTGCAGGCGCTCGGCGTGGCTGCGCACCTCGTCGAGGCGCGCCTTGAGATCACCGACCCGGTTGAGCCCGGCCTTCTCGGCCTCCCAACGACCCGTCAGGCCCGCCAACTCTTCGGTGCGGTCCGCGAGGTCCTTGCGCAGGCGCGCGAGGCGCTCGCGGGAGGCGTCGTCGGTCTCGCGCTCCAGGTGCAGCTCCTCCATCTTGAGCCGGTCGACCTGGCGCCGCAGCGCGTCGATCTCGACGGGGCTGGAGTCGATCTCCATGCGCAGCCGCGAGGCGGCCTCGTCGACGAGGTCGATGGCCTTGTCGGGCAGCTGCCGGCTCTGGATGTAGCGGTTGCTCAGCGCGGCGGCGGCGACGAGGGCGGAGTCGGCGATGGCGACCTTGTGGTGCGCCTCGTAACGCTCCTTGAGGCCGCGCAGGATCGCGATCGTGTCCTCGACGCTGGGCTCGCCGACATACACCTGCTGGAAGCGGCGCTCGAGGGCGGCGTCCTTCTCGATGAACTTGCGGTATTCGTCGAGCGTCGTCGCGCCGACGAGCCGCAGCTCGCCGCGGGCCAACAGCGGCTTGATCATGTTGCCGGCGTCCATCGAACCCTCGCCGGTCGCGCCGGCGCCCACGATCGTGTGCAGCTCGTCGATGAACGTGACGACCTTGCCGTCGGACCCGGTGATCTCGGTGAGCACCGCCTTGAGGCGCTCCTCGAACTCGCCGCGATACTTCGCGCCGGCGACCATCGCGCCGAGGTCGAGCGCGATGAGGCGCTTGTCCCGCAGCGACTCGGGCACGTCCCCGGCGACGATGCGCTGGGCCAGACCCTCGACGACGGCGGTCTTGCCGACGCCGGGCTCGCCGATGAGCACGGGATTGTTCTTCGTGCGGCGCGAGAGCACCTGCACGACGCGGCGGATCTCGGAGTCGCGCCCGATGACGGGGTCGAGGCGGCCCTCGCGCGCGGCGAGGGTGAGGTCGGTGCCGTATTTCTGCAGCGCGTTGAACTGGTCCTCAGGGTTCTCCGAGGTGACCTTGCCGCCCCCGCGCAGCTGCGGGATGAGCGTGTCGATGGCGTCGGCGTCGAGGCCGAACCGGCCCGTGCGCGCGAGCGCGAGCAGCAGGTGGTCGGTCGAGACGAACGTGTCGCCCATCGCCTCCATGACCTGGCGGGCCTGCTCGATGACGGTGAGGCCGGAGCGCGACAGCGTCGGCGACGTCATCGACGAGCCGGAGGCGCTGGGAAGCTTGGCGAGCTCGGCCTCGGCGGCGCGACGGGCGGCGAGCATCGAGTTGCCGGACGCCTCCAGCAGCGGGCCTGTCGTCGTGTCGGGCTGGTCGGTGAGCGCGAGCAGCAGGTGGGCGGGCTCGACGTGGGGGTTGCCGGCGGCCGCGGCGTTGCGGGTGGCCGCCGAGAAGGCCTCCTGGGCCTTGGTCGTCAGCTGCAGGTTCATGGGTAGTGCGGGCTCCTTCGTGGGACCAACGAGTCTCTGTCGTCTGTGCCAACCGCGTCAGAGTTGAGCCTATTCCGCTCAACTTACGCGCTCCCCCGACCCCTCCGCGGCGGGACGCGCGCGGCCGCCCCTCGTTCATTGTGCCCTCGTGCTCGGGCCCGCCGAGGGAAGCCCGGTCCGGGACGGCTGGCAGAATGCCGGACTGTGTCAGGCCCAGCCGCCGAGAACCCCTCCGGACCGCCCGTCCCCTCCGGCGACCCGAGGCCGCCCGGACACCCGGTCGGGTCGCGCACCTACGCCCGCATCACGTTCGCGCTCTTCCTCGCCGGCCTGGCGACGTTCGCGCTGCTCTACGCCCCACAACCGCTGCTGCCGCTCCTCGCTGCCGAGGTCGGCATCTCGCCGGGCAGCAGCGCGTGGGCGATCTCGGCCGCGACGATCGGCGTCGGGGTCGGGCTGCTGATCGCCGGCCCGGTCTCGGAGCTCGTCGGCCGCACCCCGCTCATGCACGCCTCCCTCTTCGCCTCCTCCGTCATGGGGCTGGCCTGCGGGTTCGTCGACAACTGGCCGCTGTTCCTCGCGCTGCGGGCGGTGCAGGGCGTGGCGCTGGCCGGGCTGCCGGCCGTCGCCATGGCCTATCTCACCGAAGAGATCGACGCCCGCGACGGCGCCCGGGCCGCGGGTCTCTACATCGCGGGCACGGCGATGGGCGGCATGGTGGGCCGGCTCGCGGCCGCAGGCCTGTCCGAGGTCTTCGGCGCCCACGGCGCCCTCCTCGGCATCGCCGCGCTCGGGCTGACGTGCGCCGTGGCCGTGCGGCTGCTGCTGCCGGCATCGCGCCGCTTCCGGCCGGTCGCCTCGGGGTCGCTGCGCCCGCGGGAGCTGGCCCGCTCGACGGCGGCGCTGCTGCGCGACCCCGCGATGATCGCGCTCTTCGGCATCGCCGCCTCGGCCATGGGCGCCTTCGTCGGCATCTTCAACGCGCTGAGCTTCCGGCTCGTCGGGCCGCCCTATCTGCTGCCGGTCGGCGTCGCCGGGCTCGTCTTCGTCGTGTATGCCGTGGGCTCGGTGAGCTCGACGGTCGCGGGCCGCGCGGCGGCCCGCTTCGGCCACCGGGCCGTGGAGCCGGTGTGCGTGCTCGTCATCCTCGGAGGGCTGGGGCTGACCCTGGCCACGCCGCTGGCGGCCGTGCTCGCCGGGGCGACCCTCATCACGGGCGGCTTCTTCGCGGCACACGGCGTCGCCAGCGGCTGGGTGGCCTCGCGCGCGAGCCTGTCGACGGGCACCCCGGGGCAGGCCAGCTCGCTCTATCTCTTCGCCTACTACCTGGGCTCGACGATCGTCGGGGCCCTCGCGACGCTCGCGTGGGCGCGCGGCGGGTGGGGATGGGTCGTGGCGCTGACCGGGACGCTGCTGCTCGGCACACTGGGGCTGTCGCTGTGGCTGCGGCGCATCCCGAGCCTGGCCGAGCCGCCCCAGCCCGACCCGGGGATCGTCGGCTACTGACGCCGGTCGAGCCCGGCCGAGCCCGAAGTGACAGCATCGGGCACGGATGATGATCGCGCCCACCAGCGAAGGACATGCCCCATGACCACACCGACCACGGCCACCCCACCGATCACCGCCGACCACCTGGGGGACGCCCTCGTCGCCCTCCGCGAGCGCGGGCCGCTCGTGCAGTGCCTCACCAACGTCGTCGTGACGAACTGGACCGCCAACGTGCTGCTCGCCGCGGGCGCCGCGCCCGCGATGGTCGACAACGCCCACGAGGCGCGGCTCTTCGCGGGCGTGGCCGACGGGGTGCTCGTCAATCTCGGCACGCCCCAAGAGGACACGGTCGCCGCGATGCGGGAGGCCGTCGCGGGCGCCGGGGCGGCCGGCACACCCTGGGTGCTCGACCCGGTCGCGGCCGGCGGCCTGCCCTGGCGCACGGGCATCGCCCGCGAGCTGGTCGCCGCGGGGGCGCCGGCGATCATCCGCGGCAACGCCTCGGAGATCGCCGGCCTGGCCGGCGGCGCGGGCGGTCGCGGCGTCGACTCCACCGACGCCCCCGAAGCGGCTCTGCCGGCGGCGTTGACCCTGGCCCGCGAGCACGGCTGCGTCGTCGCGATCAGCGGCGAGGTCGACCTGTTGACCGACGGCGACCGCCAGGTGCGCCTCGCCAACGGCGACGCGCTGCTGACGCGCGTCACCGGCATCGGCTGCAGCCTCGGGGCGCTCATGGCGGGTTTCGCGGCGGTCACCGACGACGCGCTCGTGGCCGCGGCCGCGGCGACCGCGCTGCTGACGGTCGCCGCGGAGGACGCGGCTGCGGCGTCGGGCGGGCCGGGCAGCTTCGCCGTCGCGGTGCTCGACGGCCTCGCCGGCCTCGACCGCCCGGCGCTCGCGGCGCGCGTGCGGTTGTCGTGACACGCCCGCCTGCCGACCTACGGCTCTACCTCGTCACCGACACGCGGCTGTGCGCCGGCCTCGGTGTCGTCGAGACCGTGCGCAGGGCCGTCGCGGGCGGGGTGACGATCGTGCAGCTGCGCGACCCGGCCGCCGGCGACGAGCAGATCGTGGAGCTGGGCCGCGCGCTCGTCGCCGTGCTCGAGCCGGCGGGCGTGCCGCTCATCGTCAACGACCGGGTGCACCTCGTCGAGGCGATCGGGGCGCAGGGCGCGCACGTCGGCCAGGACGACCTCGACCCCGTCGCGGCGCGGGCGATCCTCGGGCCGGGCGCCATCCTCGGGCTCTCGGTGCACGACCGGCAACAGCTCGACGCCGCCGGTGCGCTGCCGCCGGGCACGATCGACCACCTCGGCATCGGGCCGCTGCGCCACACGAGCAGCAAGCTCGACCACGCCCCCGTGCGCGGGCTGGAGCACCTGCGCGACCTCGCCGCCGCCAGCCCGTGGCCGTGTGTCGCGATCGGGGGTGTCACCGTCGCCGACCTGCCGGACCTGCGCGCCGCCGGGCTCGCCGGTGTCGCCGTCATCAGCGCGATCTGCGGCACGCCCGACCCGACCGCGTCCGCCGCGCAGCTGCGCGCCGCGTGGGATTCCG
>JBDIAP010000114.1:0-12854 GCA_039812485.1 Kineosphaera sp. | reverse complement strand
CGTCGTCATGGGGCTGGACCGCACGCGCTACACCCACCCGGATCCGGCGCGGATCGGCGGGGCGTTCCAGGGCGGCGTCGGTGACGCCCCGCAGGGCGCGGTCTACACGGAGGAATACGCGGGCACGCTCGGCCCGTCGATGCGCGCGGTCGTGCCGGTGCTGGATCCGGCCGCTGCGCCCGGCAGCGCCGCCCGGGTCGTCGCGCTCGTCTCGGTGGGCATCACGATCGCGGCCATCGACCACCAGGTCGTGCGCGCCGTCGTCACGATCGGCCTGGCGGGTCTCGCGCTGCTCGGCGTCGGCGCGGCCGGCAGCTGGCTCATCGCCCGCCGCCTCGGCCGTCAGACCCACGGCCTGTCCGCGCGGGAGCTGACGCAGATGTACGAATACCACCAGGCCGTCCTGTATGCCGTCCGTGAGGGCCTCGTGCTGCTCGACGCCGACGACCGCGTGCAGCTCGTCAACGACGAGGCCCGGCGGCTGCTCGACCTGCCGGGCGACTGCCTCGGCCGGGGCGTCGCCGACCTGGGCCTGCCGCCGGCGCTCGTCGCGGCGGCCGTCGGTGGGCGCACCGAGTCCGACGACGTCTACCTCGTCGCCGGCAACGCCCTCGTCGTCAGCTCCGCCCCGGCGATGCGCCGCGGGCGCCGCGTCGGCGCGGTCGTCACCGTGCGCGACCGCACGGAGCTGCAGGAGGTCAGCGGCGAACTCGACGTCGTCCGGCAGCTCAGCGCCGCGCTGCGCGCGCAGAATCACGAATCGGCCAACCGCCTCCACACCGTCGTCTCGCTCGTCGAGATGGGGCGGCCGCAGGAGGCCGTCGACTTCGCGACCGAGGAGCTGCAGGTGGCGCAGATGCTCGCCGACGACGTCGTCGCGTCCGTGTCCGACCCGGTGCTGTCCGCGCTGCTGCTCGGCAAGTCCGCCGAGGCCGCCGAGCGCGGCGTGACGCTCGTCGTCACCGGTCGGGTCGAGGAATCGCGGGTGCCGATCGAGAGCCGCGCGCTCGTCACCGTGACCGGCAACATCATCGACAACGCCCTCGACGCGCTCGCCTCGGCGCCACCCGCGACCGATCCGGCCCGGATCGACGTCGACGTCGCCTGGGACGCCTCGGGCTTCGTCATCGCCGTCGGCGACAACGGGCCGGGCATCGCGCCCGACGACGTCGACCGCGTGCTGCAGCGTGGCTGGTCGACGAAGGCCGGCGCGCCCGGCAGCCGCGGCATCGGCCTGGCACTCGTCGCCCAGATCGCCGCGCGGCACGGCGGCGGCGTCCGGGTCGGGGCCTCCCCCGCCGGCGGCGCGCTGCTCACCGTCACCCTGCTCGGGGCCGCACGTCCGGCCCGGACCGGCGCTCCCACCGGCACCGACACTGCCGACACTGCCAACACACGATCGCACCGGGAGGAGCGCCGGTGACCGACATCCAGGTGCTCGTCGTCGAGGACGACCCGGTCGCGTGCGCGGCGCACGCGTCCTACGTCGAGCGGGTGCCGGGCTTCGCGGTGGCTGGAACGGCCCGCACGGCCCGCGACGCGCTGCGGCTGCTCGGCTCGGGGCCGCCCGTCGACCTCGTGCTGCTCGACATGAACCTGCCCGACGGGCACGGGCTGGAGGTGCTGCGGGCGCTGCGCGCCGCGGGGCACGGCTGCGACGTCATCGCCGTCACCGCCGCCCGCGACGCTCAGGTGGTGCGCCGCGCCGTGACCCAGGGCGTCGCGCTCTACCTGCTCAAGCCGTTCACGTTCGCCGGGTTTCGCGCCCGCCTCGAGCAGTACGTGCAGCACCGCGCGCGGCTCGCCGGCGCGCACGGGGACGTCGCCCAGGACGAGGTCGACGGGATCTTCGGCCGCGGCGCCCCGATCGCGCCGACGACGCCCAAGGGCCTGAGCCCGGAGACGCTCGCGCAGGTCGAGGAGGTACTGCGCACCGCGCCGGGCCCCGCGTCGGCCGGCGAGGTCGCCACCGCCGTCGGCAGCTCCCGCGTCACCGCGCGCCGCTACCTCGAATACCTCGCCGACCACGGTGTCGCGACCCGCACGGTCCGCTACGGCGGCCGCGGCCGCCCCGAGGTCCAGTACGGCCTCGCCCGCTGACGCAGCCGGCCCCGACCGGGTCGCTCTCGGTCAGCGCCGAGATGCGCAGGGCGCCGGCCACCGAGGGTCGGTGACCGGCGCTATGCGCCGAAGCCGGAAGAACCGGCAGGCGCGGAAGGGACAGGAGGCCCCTCAGGCGGACATGCCCTTGACGATGTCGCGCATGAGGTTGGCGGTCTCGGTGGGGGTCTTGCCGACCTTGACGCCGGCGGCCTCGAGAGCCTCCTTCTTCGCGGCGGCGGTGCCGGCGGAGCCGGTGACGATCGCGCCGGCGTGGCCCATCGTCTTGCCCTCGGGGGCCATGAAGCCGGCGACGTAGCCGACGACCGGCTTGGTGACGTGCTCGGCGATGTAGGCGGCCGCGCGCTCCTCGGCGTCGCCGCCGATCTCGCCGATCATGACGATGCCGATCGTGTCGGGGTCGTTCTCGAACGCCTCGAGCGCGTCGATGTGCGTCGTGCCAATGATCGGGTCGCCGCCGATGCCCAGGCCCGTCGTGAAGCCGATGTCGCGCAGCTCGTACATCATCTGGTAGGTCAGCGTGCCCGACTTGCTGACGAGGCCGAGCTTGCCGGGGCCGGAGACATTGGCCGGGGTGATGCCGGCGTTGGATTGTCCGGGGCTGATGATGCCGGGGCAGTTGGGGCCGATGATGCGGGTCGTGCCCTTGGCCTTGGCGTAGTTGAAGAACTCCGCGGTGTCCTTGACCGCGATGCCTTCGGTGATGACGACGAGCAGCGGCATCCCGGCGTCGACCGCCTCGATGACGGCGTCCTTGGCGAACTTCGGCGGCACGAAGACGACCGACACGTTGGCGCCGGTGGCCTCCATCGCCTCGGCGACGGTGCCGTAGACCGGCACGACGACGCCGTTGTCGAACTCGACGGTCTGACCCGCCTTCTTGGGGTTGACGCCGCCGACGATGTTCGAGCCGCTGGCGAGCATGCGCTGCGTGTGCTTCATGCCCTCCGCGCCCGTCATGCCCTGGACGACGATCTTGCTGTCGGAGTTGAGGAAGATGGCCATGGTGTCTCGTCCGTCCTTACTTCGCAGCCGCGGCCAGCTCGGCGGCCTTGCGCGCCCCGCCGTCCATGGTCTCTTCGATGGTCACGAGCGGGTGGTTGTACTCGGCGAGAATGCGCCGGCCCTCCTCGACGTTGTTGCCGTCGATGCGCACGACCAGCGGCTTGCTCGCCTCGTCGCCGAGGGTCTGCAGCGCACCGACGATGCCGCGCGCCACCTCGTCGCACGCGGTGATGCCGCCGAAGACGTTGACGAAGACGGCCTTGACCTGCTCGTCGCCCAGGATGACGTCGAGTCCGTTGGCCATGACCTCCGCTGAGGCGCCACCGCCGATGTCGAGGAAGTTCGCGGGCTTGCTGGCCCCGCCGGTGTGGTCCTCACCGGCGTAGGCGACGACGTCGAGCGTGCTCATGACGAGGCCCGCGCCGTTGCCGATGATGCCGACGTTGCCGTCGAGCTTGACGTAGTTGAGGTGCATCGCCTTGGCCTTGGCCTCCAGCGGGTCCTGGGATGCCTCGTCGACGAGCCCCGCGTGCTCGGGCTGGCGGAACTTGGCGTTGTCGTCGAGGGTGACCTTGCCGTCGAGCGCGACGATCTCGCCGTCCGTGAGGCGCACGAGCGGGTTGACCTCGACGAGCGTCGCGTCCTCGTCGCGGTAGACGTCCCACAGCCGCTCCAGCACCGGCGCGACCTTGGCGCCGGTCTCGGCGTCGAAGCCGGCGGCCGCGACGATCTCGGCGGCCTTGGCGGCGTCGATCCCCACCTGCGGGTCGACCGCGATCTTGGCGAGGGCCTCGGGCCGCTCGACCGCGAGCTGCTCGATCTCCATACCGCCTTCCTTGCTGCACATCGCAAGGTAATTGCGGTTGGCCCGGTCCAGCAGCAGGGAGAAGTAGTACTCCTCGTCGATCTGCGCGCCCTGCGCGATCATCACGCGGTGCACCGTGTGGCCCTTGATGTCCATGCCGAGGATCTGCTCGGCATACTGCTGCGCCTCGTCGGCGTTCTTGGCGACCTTGACGCCGCCCGCCTTGCCGCGACCACCGGTCTTGACCTGCGCCTTGACGACCGTGACGCCCCCGCTCTTGGCGCCGACCTCCTCGGCCGCCGCGCGTGCCTCCTGCGGCGTGGTGGCGATCTTGCCGGCGAGCACGGGCACGCCGTGCTTCTCGAAGATGTCTCGTGCTTGATATTCGAAAAGATCCACGGTGCGATTCCTCGTCGTCGAAGGGAATGTCCGCGTGCGATCCTACCCGCCGGGTACCGGGCGCCAAGCAGTGTTCGACGAGGTCGCAGCGGCTGCGCGCCACGGATCTCGGGCCGCTCGGGGCAGCCCGCACAGCACGACGCCCGGCCCGCCCCGGGGGCGAGTCGGACGTGCGTGACGACGTGACCTCGACGGCGCACCACTCGTGCTCGGGACGTCTCGGGGGCCCCCGTCGGCGGTGTCGAGCCGAGCGGGCACCGACCCCTACGCGGGGGTCTGGGCGCCGACGTTGTCCTTGACCCAGGCGACGATCTCGGTCGTCGTCGCACCCGGGGTGAAGACCTTGGCCACGCCGAGGCGCGTCAGCTCGGGGATGTCCGCCTCGGGAATGATGCCGCCGCCGAACACGACGATGTCGGCCGCGTCGCGCTCCTTGAGCAGCTCGATGGTCTTGGCGAACAGGGTCATGTGGGCACCGGAGAGCACCGACAGGCCGACGGCATCCGCATCTTCCTGAATGGACGCCTCGACGATCTGCTCCGGCGTCTGGTGCAGACCCGTGTAGACGACCTCCATGCCGGCGTCGCGCAGCGCCCGGGCGATCACCTTGGCGCCTCGGTCGTGGCCGTCCAGGCCGGGCTTGGCGACGACGATACGCAGCGGGGATTCACTCATGCCGCTCACCCTAGCCGCTGGTCTGCGGCGCAGGGCAGGCGTTTGGTCCCCGCATTTCCGCCGGATCTGCCGGCGCTTTCCGGCCTGACGGCGGACGGACGGCATCTCGCAGGACCGCGCAGGCGACGTCCTGTGTCGCAGGGCCGTCCCACAGGCATATGAGGGACTTGTGAGTAAAGATATGGTCACGTAATGTTAACGGCCGCCCCAAGAGCGTCCGGGTCCCTGCCCCGCGAATCGCGCGACACGCGTCGATGACCGCGTGGGCCGCGCCGATCCGAAAGACGCGCCCCTGACGCACCATGAGGTGGAGTGCCTGTGCCCCCATATCTCGGACGTCACCGCGCTGCCGCGCGCCCTTCTGGGCTCGTCGGCACCGCGCTCGTCACGATGACCGCAGCCCTGGTGGGCGCCACCGGCGTCGCCACCGCGCGTGCCGTCGACGACCCGGCGGCTGCCCCCGGGACGACAGCACCCCAGGGTTCCGGAGGGTCCGGACACCCGGCGTCGGCGTCAACGGCGGCCTGGCGCGCACTCTCGCAGCAGGCGGCGGCGCTGCAGGCGCAGGCGCTGCAGGACCAGGCGCTGCAGGACCAGGTGGCGACGGGCGACCACGCGCCGACCGACGACGCGGGGACCCGGCGAGCGCCCGCCGAGGGCACCCCCCGGCCCGAGGACGCCGCCGCGAAGGCGGCCTCCCCGGCGTCGGCCTCGCGGGGGCAGCGGGCGGCCTCCCGCTCCAGCGGTCGGGTGACGCTCGGTCCGCGGGCCACACTGGCGCGCACCCCGGCGGCCCGCAGCGTCAAGACCGTCCGGGTCGCGGCCCAGGCGTTCCCGGACTTCACGCAGTTCACGTGGGTGGGGCCGGTGACAGGCACCCATCAGACGAGCGGCTTCGGGCAGCGGTGGGGGCGGCTGCACGCCGGGCTCGACTTCGGCGGCCCGGTCGGCACCCGGCTCAAGGCGCTCTCCGGTGGCGTCGTGACCTTCGCCGGGCACCAGGGTGGCTACGGCAACAAGGTCGAGGTCATGCACTGGGACGGGTCACTCGTCGTCTACGGGCACATGAGCTCGATCGCCGTGAAGCGCGGGCAGAAGGTCGAGCCGGGCACGGTCGTCGGCCGACTCGGCAACTCGGGCCACTCGACCGGCCCGCACCTGCACCTCGAGGTGCGGCCCGGTGGCGGCGCCCCGATCGACCCGTGGCCCTGGCTCGTGCAGCGCGGCATCCTGCCGCGCGACATGCCTCGGCACTGACCTCAGCGGCACTCACCCGAGGCCGGACGCACTGGTGCCGCCGCCCGTGCGTCGCGCCTGGTGCCGCCGCCCGTGCGTCGAGGTGACCGCGACGCGTGAGGCGCGCTGCGGCTACAGCTTCTCCAGAGGGGCGTAACGCAGCAGCAGCCGCTTGATCTGGTCGCCACCGAAGTCGACGTGCGCCATCGCACGGTCGCCCTCGCCCTCGACCCGCACGACCTTGCCCATGCCGAACGTGTCGTGCGTGACCCGGTCGCCGGGAGCCAGGTGCAGCGGCGTGCGGTTGCCCGGCGAGCGCACCCCCGGCCGGGCCGCCAGCGTCGCGACCGCCGGCGCCCGCGAGGTCGTCACCGGCCCGTGCCCGGTCGCGGCGGTGCGCTCCCAGTCGACGAGCTCGGCGGGGATCTCGTCGAGGAAGCGTGACGCGGGACCGTATTGCGGCTGCCCCCACGCCGAGCGCACGACCGCCCTCGACAGGTGCAGCCGCTCGCGGGCGCGCGTGATGCCCACGTAGGCGAGGCGCCGCTCCTCCTCCAGCTCGTCGGGGTCGCCGAGGGCACGCTGGTGCGGGAACGTGCCGTCCTCGAGCCCGAGCAGGAAGACGACCGGGAACTCCAGGCCCTTGGCCGTGTGCAGCGTCATGAGCGTGACGACCCCGCCGTCCTCGGCCGGCGTGTCCCCACCGCCGTCGGGCGTGTCCGGGATCTCGTCGGCGTCGGCGACGAGCGAGACGCGCTCGAGGAAGTCGTCCAGGGCCGTGTCGGGATCGACCGGCTCCCCCAGCTCGGCCAGGCCCGCGTCGAACTCCCGCGCCACGGCGAGCAACTCGATGAGGTTGTCGACGCGGGTCTCGTCCTGAGGGTCGTGGCTGTGACGCAGCTGCTCGACATACCCGGTCTGCTCGAGGATCGCCTCGAGCAGACCCGCGACGCCGCTGCCGCCCTCGTGCACGGTGCGCAGCGCCTCGAGCAGGTCGGTGAAGCCCCGGATCGCGGTGACCGAGCGGGTCGCGATGCCCGGCGCGTCCTGCGGCGTGGCCAGGGCCTGCACGAACGAGATGCGGTCGCGCTCGGCGAGCATCGCGATGCAGGCTTCGGCCCGCTCGCCGATGCCGCGTTTGGGCACGTTGAGGATGCGGCGCAGGTTGACGGTGTCGGCCGGGTTGGCGATGACCCGCAGGTAGGCGAGCGCATCCTTGACCTCGCGCCGCTCGTAGAAGCGGGTGCCGCCGACGACCTTGTAGGGCAGGCCGACCCGCACGAACACCTCCTCGACGGCCCGCGACATCGCGTTGGTGCGGTAGAAGACCGCGACGTCCTTGGGCTGCACGCCGCTGGAGTCGGCGAGCTCGTCGATGCGCCGGGCGACGAACGCCGCCTCGTCGTGCTCGGAGTCGGCGACATAACCGACGATCGGACTGCCTTCACCGCCCGCGGACCACAGGTTCTTCTTGCGGCGCGAGGTGTTCTTGGCGATGACCGCGTTCGCGGCGCGCAGGATCGTCTGGGTGGAGCGGTAGTTCTGCTCCAGCAGGATCGTGCGCGCGTCGGGGTAGTCGGTCTCGAACTCGACGATGTTGCGGATCGTCGCCCCCCGGAAGGCGTAGATCGACTGGTCGGCGTCGCCGACGACGCACAGCTCGGCGGGCGGCACGTCGGGCTGCCCCGCGATGTGGACGCCGTCGCCGACGAGCTCGCGGATGAGCACGTACTGGGCGTGGTTGGTGTCCTGGTATTCGTCGACGAGCACATGCCGGAAGCGCCGCCGGTAGTGCTCGGCGACGTCGGGGAAGGCCTGCAGGATGTTGACCGTCGTCATGATGAGGTCGTCGAAGTCGAGCGCGTTGGCGGCCCGCAGCCGCCGCTGGTATTCGCTGTAGGCCCGGGCGAGCACCCGGTCGGCGGGCGTCGCGCTCGACTCGTCGCCGGCGCGGGTCGCGAACGACTCCTCGTCGACGAGCTCGTTCTTGAGGTTGCTGACCTGCGCCGAGAAGCTGCGCGGCGGGTAGCGCTTGGTGTCGAGGTCGAGGTCGCGCAGCACCATCGCCATGAGCCGCTGGCTGTCGGCCGCGTCGTAGATCGAGAAGTTGCTCTTGAGACCCACCCGCGTCGCCTCGCGACGCAGGATGCGCACGCACGCGCTGTGGAACGTGCTGACCCACATCATCCGGGCCTTGGGCCCGACGAGGGCCTCGACCCGCTCGCGCATCTCGCCGGCGGCCTTGTTGGTGAACGTGATCGCGATGATCTGACCGGGCTGCACCCCGCGATGCCCGAGCAGGTAGGCGATCCGATGCGTCAGCACGCGGGTCTTGCCCGAGCCGGCGCCCGCGACGATGAGCAGCGGCGACCCGGCGTGCACGACGGCCTCGCGCTGTTGCTCGTTGAGGCCGGCGAGCAGCAGCTCGGGGTCAGCGGCGCCGCGCGCCGCGCTCCGGTGGCCGGGCTCGCTGCGGGCGCCGGCGGGGACGTCGCCACTGGCCTGCGCGGGCGTCAGGCCCGGCAGCGGGATGTCGTGGAGGTCGGTGTCGAAGAGGCTCATCGCGAGCCCCATCTTAGGACGCCTGTTCGCTCTGCCGGGTCGTCATATCGGTCAGCGACCCGCGAGCCCCCCGGCCTGGCCGGCCTGCGCGGCCTCGATGTGCTCCGTCATGAACGCGTGGGCCTTCGTGGCCAGGTCGAAGCCGTCGTCCCAGAGGTTGCGCCAGATCGCCAGGTCGTTGCTGAGCCCCGGCATGAGCACCGCCGACGAGAACGACTCGAACGTGACGTAGCCGTCGTAGCCGGTGCGCGCGAGCGCCCCGAAGAACGCGTCGAAATCCAGGTGCCCCGACCCGAGGTAGCCGCGGTGGTTCTCGCCGATGTGCACGTAACCGAGCCGGTCACCGGCGTCGAGCACGGGCGTGACCAGGTCGTTCTCCTCGATGTTCATGTGGTAGATGTCCAGGTGGATCATGACGTTGTCCGCGCCGACGTCGTCGGCCAGACGCAGCGCGTCGGCGCACGTGTTGACGACATTGGTCTCGTAGCGATTGCAGATCTCCAGGCCGAGGGTGACGTCGCGGTCGCGGGCCAGGCCGGCGGCATCCCGCAGCGCGGCGACGACGTTGGCCCGGCCCTTGGCGGTCAGCGGCGCGGCGGCCTTGCCGAATGCGCTGTAGAGGGCGCCGGTGAGGATCCGTCCGCCGATGCCGGCCGTCACCTCGATCGACTCGGCGAGCAGCTCGACGCCGCGCTGCACGATCGCCGGGTCCTCGCTGGAGACGTCCGCGTCCCGCGCGAGGCCGCGCGAGCAGGCCGTCGCCAGCCCCGCGTCGGCGAGCATCGCCCGCGTCGCCTCGCGATCGATCGACACCGAGTCGTGCAGCGAGAACTCCAGCAGGTCGTAGCCGGCGGCCTTGGTCTGCTCGACGGCCCGCGCCACCGACTCCGGGCCGGTGTCGCCGACCCAGACCAGGGCGTGGATGCCGAGCGGGTTGACGGTGCTCATCGGGGTCCTCTCGTCGTGGGGAGGGGCGGTGCGGGACGGGCGGCGTCAGGCGCCGCGAGGGGGCCACGCCCGACGCCGCGCGTCTGCGCCGACCTTAACCGTGCCACGACCTGTGAGCGCGCTGAGAGGTCGGCGTGCAGGACCCGCGAAGTGCGCCGCCCACTCTCGGATCAGACGACCCGATCGGCCGTCGATCTGACTCAGGGGGACCACGATGACCAGGAAGTATGGCGCCGCACTGCTGGGCGCCTCGCTCGCCGCGACGGCATGCGTCGCGCTCGTCGCACCGCGGGCGGCCGCGACCCACGCGGGCTCGGCCGCGAGCGTCCGGCCGGCCGCGCCCAGCGTCTCGACGGGGACTGCCACCCGGACCAGCCGCCCTCTGCCGACGATCGTGCGGCAGGTCGGCGGCACCCGGGGCAAGGTCGCCTACCTGACGTTCGACGACGGCCCGAACCGCACCTACACCCCGCAGGTGCTGCGTCTGCTGCGCACGCATCACGCCAAGGCGACGTTCTTCATGATCGGCTCGTCGGCGAAGGCCGATCCGGCGCTCGTGCGCCGGGTGCGCGCCGAGGGCCACGCGATCGGCAACCACACGTTCAGCCACCCGTGGCTCAACCGGCTCTCACCGGCCGGCGTGGCCGCCCAGCTGCGCAGCACCGACGCCGTGCTGGGCCGCACGACGTGCATGCGTCCGCCGGGCGGCTTCGTCAACGCCGGCGTGACGAGCGTGTCCCGGGGCCAGGGCAAGAGCGTCGTGCTGTGGAGCGTCGACACCTCCGACTGGTCGCGGCCCGGCGCCGCCCGGATCACCGCCTCGCTCGTGCGCGGCGCCCGGCCCGGCGCGATCCTGCTCATGCACGACGGCGGCGGCCCGCGCAGCCAGACCGTCGCGGCACTGGGCCGCGCGCTCACCACGCTGTCGGCGCAGGGTTATCGCTTCGAGACCCTGCCGATGTGCCGCTGACCGAGCCCGCTGCCGCGACGATGCGGCCCGGTCGCGCGCAGGCGGGACCGGGCCGTGGTCGGGTGCGGGCAGGGCCGCCGGTCGTCAGCTCGGGTTGGCCTGCAGGTAGTCGACGAGCCGCTCGAGCTCCTTCTCCCAGCCCTCGGCGTGATATTGAGCGACCTCCGGGGAGTAGGGGCCCTGGATGATGCGCACGAGCGTGTCGTCACGCCCCATCTTGGTGAACTCGACCCGCAGCTCGAGCGGTCTGTCGGGGTCGATGCCAGGGTCGCCGGTGATGCGCTGCTTGGCGACGAAGACGTCGGGGTCGAAGTATTCGGTGAAGACCGCGTCGGTCGTCACCCGCACCGAGGGGTCGTTGTCGCGGACCTTGACGTGGTGGTGCTTGCCGCCGAGCTGCAGCTGCGAACTCACCGTGTCGGTCTCGACGTGCCAGCCGGGGCTGCCCCGCCACTGGGACATCTCGTCGGGCGCGGTCCACGCGCGGAAGACGCGGGGGCGGGGATAGGGAAATTCTCGTTCGACCGTGACGATGATGTTCGCAGCCATCGGGTCCTCCGGATCGGGTCGAGCCGATGACCGGATGTCGTCGCCTCGATGCGTCATTGAGTGGGTGCGCCACGCCCGTGCGTCACCCCTGACCTGTCGCGACTCAGGGCGCGTGCAGTCGGCAGTATTCCCCTCCCGTGTGGGCCTGTCCAGGCCCTTGTGCCCACGCCTGTCATCTGCGCATGTCACGTGTCAGGCAACGGGCGTCCCGCGGTGCCGGCGGCGATCGGCGAGACGCTCTCGCCCCCGCTCGACGATGTCGTAGAGGACCGGCACGAGCACGAGGGTCAGCACCGTCGAGGTGACGAGACCCCCGATGACCACGATGGCCAACGGCCGGGAGATGAAGACGCCTCCACCGGTGAGCCCCAGCCCCATCGGCACGAGGGCGCAGATGGTCGCCATCGCGGTCATGACGATCGGCCGCAGCCGCAGCCTGGCCCCGTCGATGATCGCCTCCTCGATGCCCGCGCCGGCCTCGCGGTATTGATTGACGAGGTCGATGAGCACGATCGCGTTGGTGACGACGATGCCGATGAGCATGAGCAAACCGATCATCGCGGGCAGCCCGAGCGCGGTGTCGGTGAGCAGCAGCAGGCCGATCGCACCCGTGGCCGCGAACGGGATCGACACGAGCAGGATGAGCGGCTGCGCCAGCGAGCGGAACGTCGCCACCATGACGAGGAAGACGATGGCGATGGCGATGAGCATGGCGAGTCCCAGCTGGCGGAACGCCTCCTCCTGATCGGCCGACACACCCCCGAGCGTCGCGCTGACGCCCGCCGGTAGCGCGATCGCGGCCAGGCCCTCGCGCAGCGCCGCGTTCGTCGCCGACAGGTCGCCTCCGGTGGGCGTGCCCGAGACCGTGACCGTGCGCACGCCGTCGGTGCGGGTGATCGTCGAGGGGGCCGCCACCTGCCGCACCGTGGCCACCTGCCGCACGGTCAGGGGCGTGCCCGTGGCCTCCTGCGCGGCGCGGGTGGCGTCGGCGAGGCGCGTGGCCTGCGCGGCCGCGGCCCGCGCCTTGGCCTGCTGCTCGCCCAGGGCCTTGATCTGCGCGTCGATCGCCGCGACCTGGCGGGCGCTCTGGGCGCTGAACGCGTCGATCTGCTGGAGGAGTCCCGCCGCGATGCGGCGTGGGTCAGGCAGGTCCGACGACAGCCCGGGCAACGGCACGGCCGGCACCGTGGGCACCGCCGGCACCGTGGCGCGACCGGTCGGCGCAGCGGTGGGTCGCGCCGGCGACCCGCTCGGCGCTCTGGGCCCTGCCGCCGCGCGACCGGTGGGTGTGGCGCCGGGCCGACCACTCGGGTCGCCCGCCGGCGCCTGCGTCGTCAACGCGGGCTGCGGCGCGGTGGTGGGTGCGGTGGCGGGCGCACCGGCGGAGGAGACGGACGATGATCCCCCCGGCGCGGGATCGGACGGCGCCACAGGATCCGCCGCCGGATCGGACGCCGCCGGATCGCTCGGCGCCGCGGGATCGGACGGCGCGGCATCGCCTGGCACGGTGGGATCGGACGCGGCGGGATCGGACGCGGCGGGATCGGACGCGGCGGGATCGGACGCGGCGGGGTCGCCCGTCGC
>JBDIAP010000113.1:0-12913 GCA_039812485.1 Kineosphaera sp. | reverse complement strand
CATCCTTGACACCCTGTGCGGTCGACCTTACCGTCAAAGCGACAGGCGCGAATGATCAGCGTGCGCGGGGGCGCATATTCACGGGGCTGAAGAACGGGGCTGAAGAACGGGCTGAAGAACGTCGCGCAACAGGTGAGCCGGCAGGTCGGGCGCAGGCAGCGCCCGGGCCGGCAGGGGACCGAGGCGGGGAATGCGAGTGCGGCACCGAGCCGGCCATGCGCCGTGCGCCGGCCGTCGCCATGCGCGACGGGGCTGGACGCTGCCCCGGCTGCTCGCCGTGCCGGTCGCCCTGGTCGTGCTCGCCACGCTCGGCCTCACGGCCTGCGCCGGCGGCCCGTCACTCTTCGCGGCGGGGCGCGAGGCGGCAGGCGGGCAGGAATGTGTGCTGGCCACGGACATTGTCGGCACGTCCCCGCCGGTCAACTCGCCGTGCACCCGGCCCAGCGACGCCCTCGTGCGCGACGGCCGGCCCATCGTCGTCGACCTCGCGCCGCTGCGTCTGCAGATCGGCACCGAGACCCGTGCGCTGTGGCAGCGGCCGGCGAGCACCGACCCGTCGTGGCAGCTCACCTTCTACGGGTTGACGTGGTTGCCGCCGCTCATGCGATCGGCGATCCGAGATGGTCAGTCGCGATCCCAGTCGGCATTGCTCGACACCGTCGCGCGCTTTTATGAGCAGAATCCCGACCCCGACAGCAATGCGCTCGGATGGGACGAGGGCACCAGCCTACGCCGGCTCGAATCGTTGATCTGTATGTATTCGATGGTCGCCGACGACCGGGTGGCGCAAGGCATGCGTCGCGAAGCGAGTGTGTTGCTGGGGTGGCGCTATTACGGACCGCCCCGGCATGCGGTGCACAATCACGGGGTCATGGCGAATGTCCGCCTCATCCAGGCGGCCGATCTCATCGGCGAGCCGGGCTGGGCCGACACCGCCCGCGGCCGGATCGCCGCGGAGGTCCATCAGGCGTTCAGCCCGCTCGGCACGACGTACGAACAGTCGTCGGGCTACCAACTCGTCAACGTGCAGATGTGGGCGCGCGCCGCGCGGATGCTGGCGGCGCGCGACCCCCTCGATCCGACGGTGGACGAGATCCGCGCCGTGATCCAGCAGGCCGCGCTCGTCGGGGCCTGGGTCACGGACCCCGACGGGGACATCGCCCAGATCGGGGACGCCGGCCGTCAGGGTGGGCGCACGGTGGAGTGCACGGGCGAGCCGGGGGCGTTCCGCGACGACGAGACCGGCTGGGCGGTGGGGCGGTGGTCGTGGACCGACCCGTCGACCTCGCATTACACGCTGCGCTACGGGCCGCCCCGGCAGGCCCACGGCCATCCCGACCAGGGCGCGCTCACGTGGTCGACGGCCGGTCGGCGGGTGCTCGTGGGGTCGGGCTACTTCGGCTACGAGACGGGGAATCCCTTTGTCGCCTACGGGAGGTCACCGGACTCGGCGAACCTCGCCCGCCCGATGGGCGGCACCGCGGGCGGCGGCGGGCTGTATGTCGACCGCGCGACGACCCAGGGGAGCCGGCACGAGTGGACCTTGCGGGGTGTGCCGTTCGGGCGCAACCAGGTGCGCGACGTCACCGTCGACGACCCGGGTCGCCGGCTCACGGTGCGCGACGAGCTGCCCGATGGCGGCAGCCTTCAGCAGCGGTGGCTCCTCGATCCCACGTGGCGCGTCGTGAGCACCGGTGCCGGGGTCGCGACGTTCGCCGGCACCGGCGGTGCGCGCCTCGAAGTGCGCACGAGCGCCGGCGCCCTCCAGCTCTTCCGCGGCACGTCTGCTCCGGTGCAGGGGTGGGTGTTTCCCGACACCGGCGTCAAGCAGGCTGCCGTGCAGCTCGTCCTCGTCGGCGGCGCCGCCGTCGAGACGACCTTCACCCTGACGTGAGCGCCTGCGTCGGCTGCGGATCGAGGCGCGCCACCACCGTCACCGTGCCCGGCGCGACCTCGGTGAAACCGGCGTCGCGCACGGCGAAGAGACGCTCCCGACGCCACGCGGGGGCCGGTTCGTGCACGGCCGCCAGCAGCGCGCCCCAGCCGGCCGCGTCCACGGTCTCGACGCGAGCCGGGCAGCCCGCGTCGCGCCAGCGGCCGAGCACGTCCTGGTCGTCGGCGGCGGCCAGCGCCGCTGCGATCATGCCCGCGTGACCCGTCTGAGCCATGAGTTTGCCGGCCGTCAGGTTGCCGTCGTCCGGCAGATAGCAGGTGAGCAGCGGCCCTGTGGCGGGGGCCGCCGGCGGTGGGTCGAGCGGCACGTCGGTGCCGCCGACCTGGAGTTTTGACACGCGCTTGTCGAGCTGCGTGACGAGTCCCGGCACGAGCACCCGGACCTGCGTGGTGTGCCCGCCGTCGCGCGGTTCGCGGGTCAACGTCAGTCCCGGCAGCGCCGCGGTCGCCTCCCACTGGGTGCCGCGGGCGCGGCGGGCGACCTTGCGGATGTGCCCGCGGCAGTAGGCGTCGATCGCCTCGTGCCACTCGCCGCCGGGCTCGCTGCGCGTGTCGAGACACATCGCAGCGCAGCCCGTCGCGGCGAGCGCGAGCGCGTCGTGCCAGCTCGGCGGCTCGCCGCGCTCGAGCCGCAGGACGAGTTGGATGGCGCGCACCTGGGCAGGGTCCTCTTCGCGATCCCGGGTGACCTGCGCCTCGTCCAGTCCGAGCCAGGAGGCGTAGCGCTCTCGCAGCGGGGCGAGCACGGCCCCGAGCGGCGTGGGCGGCACCGGTGCCCCCGCAGGCGGGAGCGGCCCAGCCGGCGGGAGGGACCCAGCAGGCGGGAGCGGCTCGGACGGCATGGCGGTCGGCATGGGGTCCACGGTGCCACGCGCCCCCCTGGCCGTCGCGCCCCGGTCGTCAACGCCGCCGCGCGCGTCGCCCCGGCGATCCCTGGCTCGAGCGCGGCGAGCGCGACCGCAGCTTCGCCGGGTGCTCAGCTCGGCACCACCGCCCCGAGTCGTTGCCGCAGGCCGGAGGCGCGCACGACCCGCCGCCCGACCGCGGCTCGCACGACGTCCTCCGACCCGACCACCCGCACCTGGCTCTTGGCGCGAGTCACGCCGGTGTAGAGCAATTCGCGTGTCAGGAGTGGTGATTCGGCCTCCGGTAGGAGCACGGTGACGGCGTCGGCCTGACTCCCCTGGGCCTTGTGGATCGTCATGGCGTGCAGCGTCTCGACGTCGCCGAGCCGGCTGGGCGCATAGACCCGATGGCCGGGCGGGCCGGCGTCGGCGCCGCGTGCGACGTCACCACCGCCCGCCGCGGACCGGCCGTCGGCCCCCGCGATGACGGCGAGCCGGCGCGCGCGGCGCGCGGGACCGGAGGGACCGCCGACGTCCGGCTCGTGGGAGGCCACGACGACCCCGGTGTCGCCGTTGACGACGCCGGTGGCGTAGTCGTTGGCGGTGACGAGCAGGGGGCGGCCGACATACATCGGGTCGTAGAGCCCGTCGCCCGTCGCTTCGCGCAGCCAGCCCTCGACGCGTGCGTTCCACGACCGCACACCGAACGGCCCTTCCCGATGAGCGCACAGAAGCCTGTGTCGCCCCATGGCCGCGAGGGCGGCGTCCGCGTCGCCGGCCTGCGCATGGTCGTAGACGGCTCGGGCCTGCCGGGTGAGCAACCCTTCGAGCGCGGCCGCGGGATCGGGCTCCTCGACCCAGAGCACCTGGGCGTCGTCTCCGCGGGCACCCGGCCGGCCGGTGCCACCGCGGCCCGCGCGCAACGACGCCACGACGGCGTCGGCGTCGCCGTCGCGCAATGCCTGGGCCAGAGCGCCGATGGCCTCGCCGTAGCGATAGACCTTGCGGAGCCGGGCGAGCGCGACGGGGCTGGTGGCGGCGGTGTCGGCGCCGGCGACGAGATCGGCGAGCACGGCCCCGGCATCGACGGAGACGAGCTGATCGGGGTCGCCGACGAGGATGAGTCGCGCCTGGGGACGCAGCGCCTCGAGCAACCGGGCCATGTGGGTTAGCGACACCATGGAGGCCTCGTCGACGAGCACGACGTCGTGGGGCAGCCGATTGCCGCGGTGATGCCGGAAGCGGGTGCCGCTGTCGGGGCGCTTGCCGAGCAGGCGGTGCAGCGTGACGGCCTCGACGTCGCGCAGCTGCTCGACCGCCGGGCGGATCTCGGCCGGCGTCGAGTCGATGATGCCGGGGCGCTCGGCGGTGCCGACGAGGGCGGCCGTCAGGGCCTCCTGCATGCGGGCCGCGGCCTTGCCGGTGGGGGCGGCCAGGCCGATGCGCAGCGGCCTGCGTCCCGAGGCGGACGAACTGCCGACCGCGGCTCCAGCCGCTGTCGCGGCGTCGCCGGGGCCGAGCCCGCCGGCCGCCTGCTCCGCGAGCAGCGCGAGCACCGCGGCGGCGGTCGTCGTCTTGCCGGTGCCGGGGCCTCCGGTGACGACTGTCGTCCAGGAGCGCACCGCGAGATCGGCGGCGGCCCGCTGGTCGGTGTCGCCGACGCCGAAGTGCCGGTCGAGCCCCGCGGCCAGCCGGTCGTCGTCGACCGGCGGCGGCTGCTGCCGCGCGCGGGCGAGCAGGTCGGCGACGACCTGCACCTCCTGCGCGTGGTAGCGCTGCAGGTAGGTCAGGGCGTGCTCGACGACGAGCGCGCGTTGCCCGACGAGCTTGCTGGCCTGCACCCGGGCGAGCCAGGTGTCGGGGTCGGGCCAGGGCAGCGGCTCGTCGGCTCGATCCTGGGCCTCGCCCGCGACCGCCCCAGCGCGGCCGTCGGCGGCGAGCTGCGCGAGGTCGACGGCCACGGACCCCAGCCGCACGGCCCGCGTCGCGAAGGCCGCGCCGAGCACGGCGACCTCGTCCTGTTCGCGGGCCGCGCGCGCGAGGGTGCGCGCGACGTGCACGTCGGCGGCGCTGAGCACACCGGCCCGGTTGAAGTCCGCGAGGGCGCCGCTGCTGCCTAGGGCGAGCCTGCGGTCGTGGGCGTCGACCGGCTCGAAGACCTCGAGGGGAGTCACGCGCGCACCTCCGCGGGCGACGGGCGACCGGCACGGGCGCGGCCGTCCAGCAGGTCGGACACCGCGACGACGAGCGCGACCGGCGGCCGCCACGAGAACACCCCGCACGGGTGGCCGTCGACGATCGGCGTCTGCGGGCCGCACATGCCCCGGACGTAGAGGTACAGCACGCCGCCCAGGTGCGTCGCGGGATCGTAGTCCGGCAGCCGCCAGCGCAGGAAGCGGTGGGCGACCACCGAATAGAGCAGCGCCTGCAGCGGGTAGGAGGAGTGACCCATCGCATCCTCCAGGGCTGCCGGCCGATAGGACGCCGCTGTCAACGGCAGGTCGGGGTCGCCGAACGGACCCAGCCAGTTGGTCTTGTAGTCGACGACGAGATAACGCCCGCCGGTGCGCAGCACGACATCCACCGAACCCGTGAGATAGCCCCGCAGCTCCTGCTCCGCGAGGGCCGGTTGGGCGTCGAGCACGCTCGCCCAGCCCCGCACGGGGTCGCCCTCGGGCAGGTGCTCGCGCAGTAGGGGAGCCAGGTCTCCGAGCAGCGCGGCCCGCGGCCCGGCGGGTCCGGCCGCCCGCCCGGCTCGCGCATCACCACCGCCGAGCGGCAACTCGAAATCGAGCTCGCACAAGCGGTCACCGCGCCCGATGTCGCGCAGGCGCGCGCCGCCGGCGAGCGGCCCGAGGGGGCTGTCGCACACCGCCACGAGTGCGTCCGCCAGCACCCCCGGCGCGAGGTCGACCGGCCAGCGCACGAGCTGCTCGTCGATGTGGGCGGCGAACTCGGCCCGCAGATCGGGAGCCTGGGGGTCGGCGTGCTCGAGCACCGCGTGCACGAGCGAACCGAACGTCGCCCCCACAGGCAGGTCGGCCATCGGCGAGGTCACATCAGCACCGGCGAGCGCCAGCCCGGGCAGCGTCGCGGCAGAACGAAGAGAGCCGACGGCGTCGACGGGCACGGCAAGGTCGGGCTCGTCGTCCCGCGGGGTGGCCTCGGGTTCGCTGCCGACGCCGCCCAGGGCGCCCCCGAGTTCGAACCCGTCGGCGTCCCGCGGCGTGCTGAGCGCGGTGTAGGAGGTGCGCCGCCAATCGTGATCGATGCGCCGGGTGAACGCTCCGATGGCCAGCGGCGGCGCCGGCGCGCTGGGCGTGACCTGCGCCAACGGCGCGAGGTCGGCGGATTCCAGCTGCAGCGCCCCGACCCCCTCCCAGCGCCGGAGCCAGTCGCTGATGTCGTCGTCGTCGGCGAGCGCCACCGACTCCGGCACGGGACCGGCGCCCGGGGTGCGACCGAAGAGCATGCGGTGCAGGGGGGAGGCGACGGTGTTGCGGTCGGTGCCGGCCCACCACAGCACGACCTGGCTCTGCGCTCGGGTCAGCGCGACGTAGAGGAGCCGCAGCGACTCCCCGGACTCCTCGTCACGGTGGCGCGCGACCGCGTCGTCCCAGAAGGGCCCACCCCGCCCCCCGACATCGACGCAGCGCTCGCGGCCGGGCGGGTCGTCGTGGAAACGCGCGACCGGCGGGTCACCGCTGCCCGTGTAGCGGTCCCACAGCGTCGGCAGATAGACGACCGGATATTGCAGGCCCTTGCTGCCGTGCACGGTGACGAGTTGCACCGCGGTGGCGTCGCTGTCGAGGCGCCGCGTGCGGGCCCCGGAGGTCTGCGGGGTCGCCTTGGCCATCTGGGCCCGTAACCATTCGATGAGCCCCGCGAGGCCGACCCGGCCGCGGTCGGAGGTCTCGTGCAGCAGCTCGGCGACGTGCCGGATGTCGGTGAGCTCACGTTCGCCGCCGACGACGCCGAGCAGCCGGGCGGGCAGGCCGGCGACGGCCAGCGCCTCGTAGACGGCGGCCACCCCCTGGCGCGTGTAGACGTCGGCGAGCGTGCGCAGCCGGGAGGCGAGATCGTCGTCGAGGGCGTCGCCGTCGCCGGCCACGTCGTCGAGCTCGGCCGCCGTGTGCCCGAGCAGCCCGGTCAGGGCGGCGGCCCGAGCCAGTGTGCGCCGGTGCGGGGCCGCCATGGCCTCCAGGAGCGCGAGCCAGTCGTGGGCGGCCCGACTCGTCAGCACGCTCGACCCGCCGGTCGTCACGGCGTGGATGCCGACGCGCCGCAGCGCGGCCTGGGCGTCGAGCAGGCGGGCATTCGTCGTGGCCACGACGGCGACGTCGCGGGCGTGCAGGGGCCGGGTCGTGCCGTCCTGCTCGGTGAAGGTCGCGCCCGAGGCGAGCAGCGCCGCGATGTCGTGGGCGAGGTCGGCGGCGATGTGCTCGCGGATCGGGCCCACGCGCATCGGCCCCTCGATGTGTTCGCGCCGGACCTGGCGCACCCGCACCGGCGCGGGGTGCGGCGCGCCGTGCAGGCGCGCGCCGGTCAGGTGCGCCTGCACGGGTCGGACCTCGATCTGCTCGTCGCCGAGCTGCGCGCCGCGCAACATGACGTCGAGGCTGCGCACGAGCGGCTCGTCGCTGCGGTAGTTGCGCGGCAGCGTGCGCCGGTCGTCGGCGGTGTCGGCGGCGGCCAGGTAGGTGACGACGTCGCCGCCCCGGAAGAGGTAGATGGCCTGTTTGGGGTCGCCGATGAGCACCATCGCCGCGTGCCCGGTGAACGCCCTGTCCAGCACCTGCCACTGCACGGGGTCGGTGTCCTGGAACTCGTCGACGAGCACGACCTTCCACCGCGCCCGGAGCCGCTGCCGCGCCGGGGCGTCGGCGGCGGCCAGGGCGTCGGCCAGCTGGGTCAGCAGGTCGTTGTAGTGCATGACGCGCAGCCGTCGTTTGCGCAGGTCGAGCTCGGCGCGCACCGCTCTGGCGAAGCGCGCCCTCCGATCGGGCCCCGAGCCGTCCTCGGCGTCGACCGGCCGCACGTCGGCGTGGACGTTGTCGACCGCCTCCCGGGCGATCTGGAGCGCGACCGCGCGGCTGAAGGCCGGCTCGCTCGTCGCGAAGCGTCGCAGGTAGAGGTCGTCGACGACCTCGACCAGGAGGTCGTCGAGGTCCTCGACGAGCTCGGTGTCGGGGTCGGTGTCGCCGGCGACGCCGAGACCGCGCAGCACCTGCTGGCAGAACTGGTGTGTCGTCGCGATCGTCGCCGAGTCGAACGTCGCCAGAGCTTCGTGGACGCGCCGCAGCCGCTTGGACTGCTCCTGCGGGCCGACGTCGAGCAGCAGGGCGATGAGCGGGTCGCGATCGCCGACCGGTGGCGGGTCGGTGAGTGCCCGCGCCGCGTCGACCAGCTGCTCGCGCACGCGAGCGCGCAGCTCCTGGCTCGCGGCCCGCCCGAACGTCACGACGAGCATCTCGGGCAGGGTGACGACCCCCTCCGCGACATACCGCGTGACGAGGGCCGCGATCGTCCACGTCTTGCCGGTGCCGGCGCTGGCCTCCAGCAGGGTCGTGCCGATGCCGGGCAGCGGGTCGCGGATGTCGAAGTCCGCGGGACCGGCCGCGGTCTCGAGTCCGCGCTCACCGTGGTGTTCGCTCACCGTCGTGCCTCGCTCACAGCCGTGCTTCCCCTTCGTGCCGGGCCAGCGGGCCCCAGAGCCGCAGCGCGTACTGGCCGAGCCGGCTCGGGATGCCGCCGGCCCACTCCTCCTCGGGGCGTGGCACGCCGAGCAGGTCGACCAGAGGCGCGCGCTCGCCGAAGGCGAGCACGTGCGCCGGGGTGTCCTGCTCGCCCGGGATCCCCTTGAACTCGTCGGTCTCCCAGGCATACCGGGCCTTGTCGTCGGCCTGCGCGACGCTGCCGCGCTCGAGGAACGCGTCGGCCCAGGCGCGGGAGGTCTTCGGCGGCAGCGGCAGCGGCTCACGCAGGCCCCGCTCCCGGATGTCCACGAGCTGATCGAGCAGCTCCCCGGCGGTCTGCTCGTCGACGGGCCCGTGGTAGATGCGGAACGGCACGGGCACCCACCCCGTGCGACCGCGGACCCGGCGGTGGCCGATGACGTGGCTGGACGACAGCGGGTGGCCCGCGGCGGCGAGCGTCAGCGCCTTGAGCCACGACTCGAGGCGCTGCCGGGCGGCGAGTTGGGAGTAGGTGATCGTCAGCGCGCTCGGCGGCCCGAACGTGTGGATGACGCCGTCGAGGGTGCCGACGACGCGGCGCCCGCTGGGCAGTGCCACGTCGACGTCGAGACTCTCGAGCGCCACGGGCTGCGCCGGATCGGACAGGCGCAACTGGCCCCGCGCCGCGCCTGCCAGGGCGAGCGCCTTCTCGGCCTCCGCGTCGAGCACGGTCGCGCCGAGCTGGTGCGGCGGCAGCTCGCCGCGCCACACCTCCGCGCGTCGCAGGTCGTCGATGTCGTGCCCGGCGAGCAGGCCCTGGAGCAGCCGGGAGCCGACCTGCCACCGTCCGAGCCCGTCGAGCTCCAACGGGATGCCTTCCGGCGGCTCCTCCGGCTCCTCCGGCAGCACGATGCCGAGCCGGTCACGCAGGAAGACACCGACGGGGTTGAGCAGGAAGCGCCGCAACGACTGCACGTCGACGTCGTCGCCGGGAGCAGCCGCCAGCGGAGCCTCGACGAGGGCCGCGACGTCGCGCCGGTCGGTCACGAGCGCCCGCCCCCCGGCGAGGGCGACGGGGTCACGACTGAACGGAGCGCCGCCGGGCAGCAGCGGCAGGCCGTCCGCGTCGTCCCCGCCCCCGAGGTTGCGCGGATCGTAGGGCTGCAGCGGATGCTTCGTCACGAGCCGCTCGACGGCAGCTCCGGAGGCCGTGACACGCGCGGCGTCGATGAGCTCACCGAGGGGCACGGCCGGGGGCCGGTCGGCGCCGGTGTGCTCATCGGCCCCGGTGTAGGTGATGACGAGCGTCTGGCGGGCGGCCATGACGGCGTCGAGCAGCAGCTGCCGGTCTTCGGCGCGCCCGTCGCGCTCGCCGGTGACGCTGCGGCGGGCGAGAGCGTCGTCGCCGTCGGGCGTCGACGTGCGCGGGAAGGCGCCGTCGTCGAGGCCGACGAGGCAGATGACCCGGTGCGGCACCGACCGCATCGGCACCATCGTGCACACGGTCAGCGTGCCCGTGCGGAAGTTGGAGCGCGTGGGACGGCCGACGCGGTGGTCGTCGAGCAGGGCGGCGACGTCGGCGAGCCGCAACGTGGTGGCACCGGTGGCCTGCGCCGCGGCCGCCTGGATGCGGCTCAGCTCGCGCGCCAGGCCGGTGACCTGCCACGCGTCGCGCGCGGGGGTCTCGGTGAGGTCGAGCACCCCCTGGCGCAGGGTCGTCATCCACTCGTCGGCACCGCGGCAGGCCTGGAGGCGGCGCACGGTCGAGCCGAGCCGCTCGAGCAGCTCGGCGAGCCGCCCGGCGAGGTCGATGTCGCCGCTGTCGAGGTCGTCGAGCGCGAGCACCTGGCCCACGTGGGTCACGTCCTCGCCGTCGACGGCCGCGCCCACGACGATCCGGTCGACCCCCGCCTGCCAGGTGTTCTGGGTGATCGCGCGCAGGTCGTAGGAGGCCCGGTGCTCGGCGTCGAGCCCCCAGCGCACCGCTGCGTCGTCGGCCCAGGTCGTGAGGCGGTCGAGATCGTCGTCGTCGAGTCGGAACCGGCGCCGCACCGGCGCGCTGTGGGCCAGGTCGAGCACGTCGCCGGCCGTGATGCGGCCGCCGGCGAGCACGACGAGCTCGGCGGCGAGCGCCAGCAGGGGATTGGTCTGTTGCGGCGCGCGGTCGGCGAGGCTGACGCGCAGACCGTGGGCCGGGTGCGCGGCCCCGGGGTCGAGATCCCGCGCGGTGCGCACGACCTCGCCGAGACCGAAGCCCGCGTGGATGAGCGGGGCGTAGGCGTCGATGTCGGGGCACATGAGCAGCACGTCGCGCGGCTCGAGGCTCGGGTCGTCCTGCAGCAGGCCGGTCAGCACGTCGCGCACGACGTCGACCTGGCGCCCCCGGCCGTGGCAGGCGTGGATCTGCAGGCTGCGGTCGTCGGCAGCGAGCCGCCGGGCGGCGACCTCGTCGGCGCTCGGGGCGTGGTCGGCGCGCAGGTCGCGCTGCAGCCACCCCAGCAGCGTGCCGGGCACGTCGGGCCCATCGTCGGCGCGGCCGCGCACCGGCTCGTCGCGGGCATCGGCGAGGGCGAGTGTGCGCTGCAGCTCCCGAGCGTCGCGACCGAGGGAGGCGAGCAGCGGGTGGCGCACGAGCAACGCGCTGTCGTCGTCGACCCGCGGGACGGGGCCGGCCGCGACGACGGGGGCGAGCCTGTCCCAAGCGGCGGGCGACGCCTGCGGCAGCCACAGGTGCACGTCGCGGCGCTGCCCGAGGGCGGCGAGCACCTCGATCTCGCTGCGCGCGATGCGCGTGTGCCCGAAGAGGGACAGCCGACCGGGCAGGTCGAGCGTCCCGACGTCTGCTCCGCGCAACCGAGCCAGGACCGCCGCGTGCCGCACATCCGGCGGCGGCGCGTCGACCCGGTCGAGCACGCGGCGCCACAGCGCCGGCTGCCACGCGAGGTCGTCGGGCAGGTCGTGTGGCAGGTCGTCGGGCAGGTCGTGTGGCAGGTCGTCGGACACGGTGCCGCCGAGGCCGTCGCCGGCCCCACCGTTCCGCCAGTCGGTGAGGATCGTGGGCCGCTGCAGGGCGTAGGCGTGGAACAGGCCGGCCAGCCGTCGCGCGACCGCGAACCTTCTGCCGCGCCGCAGCTCACGCTCGGTCTCGGACAGCGCCCTGTCCTCGCCGAGGTGCGCTGCGAGCACCCGCGCCCACGGCTCGTCGAGGGCGTCGTCGATCGCGGCCAGCACCGTCCAGGCCAGCTGCTCGGGCCTCCACGGGTCGTCGCGCTCGAGCCCGAGCACGAGCGCGACGAGCGACAACGGCGAGAGGAACCGGATGCCGGCCGCGACCCCGTCGGAGCCTCCCGGCGCCGTGCCCAGCCGATGCGAGAGGCGCTGCGCCAGCCACCGCTCGACGCCCCGGGCGGGCACGGCGACGACCTCCTGGGCGAACGGGTCGGCCAGCGGCTGCCCCAGCAGCCGCGCGAGCCCGTCGGCGAGGTCGTCCGCGGCGGTGCCACGGTGCAGGAAGAGGGTCACGTCGCCGACGATAACCGCGAGGTCCGACAAGATTCGAAGGTGCCTGGCGCAGAGGAGAAGTGGGCGTTTCGCGGGCCGCGTCGGCCGCACCCCTCGGCATTGCGGCGGCCAGCGGCACGCGGTACGAAGGAGAGCCTTGACACGGAGTTGACAGGAGAAAAGCGATGAGCGACGCGAGCGATGAGGCGACGGGCGCGGTCTCGGAGGCCGCGGGCGGGGCGGGGGCCGTGCAGGTGCGCCGCATCTACGACGCACCCAGCGCCGACGACGGCCAGCGCGTGCTCGTCGACCGGCTCTGGCCTCGCGGTGTCAGCAAGGAGCGGGCCGACCTCGACGGGTGGCTCCCACAGGTCGCGCCCTCGACCCAGCTGCGGGAGTGGTATCACCACGACCCGGCCAGGTTCGCGGAATTCTCGCGGCGCTACCGCGAGGAGCTCGACGACCCGAGCGTCCCCGAGCGCGAGCAGGCCTACGCCGAGCTGGTCGACCGGGCCCGGCGGGGGCGGCTCACGCTGCTCACCGCCTCCAAGCGCGCCGACATCAGCGAGGCGACCGTGCTCGCCGAGCGCCTCGACCGGAGCCTGGCGGCCTCGGCCGCGCCACAGAAGAAGGGCTGACAGGCACAGGCCTCTGTGCGTTCTCCACGACGGCGGCGCCACCCCGCACACAACTGTGTGCCGTACGGCCGTAGCGTGCGTGGCGGCGACCCACCCCGCCGGCGCGCGCATGCGCGCACACTGGCAGTGATGTCCGAGCCGCAGCAGCAGTTCGTCGCCGGGGACGCCCGCCGTCTCCCCGGCGGCCTGGCCGTGTCCGGCTACCGGGCCAGCGGGCTCCCCGAGGGCGTGCATCTGGGCGTGCCCAGCGCCACGCTGACGGTCGTCCTCAGCCTCGACGGGCCCGTCGTCGTCGCCGACA
>JBDIAP010000112.1:0-12924 GCA_039812485.1 Kineosphaera sp. | reverse complement strand
ACGATCCGCGGCTCCGGCTCAACTCTCTTGGGCCGCTGCGGAGCCCGTTGACGAGGCCCGCAGCACGACGCAAGGCCCGGCGCCGACGCCGGCCCACCACGCGAGGAGGCGCGGCCGTGTCCCACGGATCGAACCAGATCAGCACTCTTCCCCCACTACGCCCTGGCCCGCACCAGCGCCGCCTCGACCTCGTCGCGATCGTCGCGACGTTCGGCGGCCTGCTCTTCGGCTACGACACCGGCGTCATCAACGGCGCCCTGGAGCCGATGAAGCACGACCTCGGGCTCACCGCCTACACCGAGGGGCTCGTCACCGCGACGCTGCTCATCGGTGCCGCGGTCGGCGCCATGGCGTGCGGCCGCCTCAACGACGTGCTGGGCCGCAAGCCCACCCTGACGATGCTGGCCGTCATCTTCTTCGTCGGCACCGCCGGCGCGGTGTTCGCGCCCAACCTCACGGTCATGCTCCCCTCGCGCTTCGTGCTCGGCTTCGCGGTCGGCGGCGCATCGGTGACCGTGCCCGTCTACCTCGCCGAACTCGCCCCCACCGAGCGCCGCGGCGCTCTGTCGGGGCGCAACGAGCTGGCGATCGTCGTGGGGCAGATGCTCGCGTTCATCATCAACGCGATCCTCGCCAACGTCTTCGCCGGCCACGAGGGCGTGTGGCGCTACATGCTCGCGGTCTGCGCGATCCCGGCCGTCTTCCTCTTCGTCGGCATGCTGCGCATGCCGGAGTCGCCGCGCTGGCTCATCTCCAAGGGCCGCGAGCAGGATGCGCTGGAGGTGCTCATGCAGGTGCGCACCGAGGACCGGGCCCGGGCCGAGATGGCCGAGGTCGAGCAGCTCGCCGAGGAGGAGGAGCAGTCCCACATGGGCGGCTGGTCCGACCTCAACGTCGCCTGGGTGCGCCGCATCTTCATCGCCGGCATCGGCCTGGCCATCGCCCAGCAGGCGACGGGCATCAACTCGGTCATGTATTACGGCAGCCAGCTGCTGCACGTCGCCGGCTTCGCGCAGAGCGCGGCGCTCATCGCCAACATCGTGCCCGGCGTCATCGCCGTGATCGGCTCGGCCATCTGCCTCTTCGTGCTCATCGACCGGGTGCCGCGGCGCACGATGATCATCGGCGGCCTCATCGCGACGACGACGTGTCACGGCCTCATCGTCGCCGCCTCGGTGCTCCTGCCCGACGGCATCGTCAAGGCCTACGTCGTGCTGCTCTTCGTCGTCGCGTTCGTCTTCTGCATGCAGCTCGCGCTCAACGTGCCGGTGTGGGTGTGCCTGTCGGAGCTGTTCCCGCTGCGGATGCGCGGCCTCGGCATGGGCCTGTGCGTGCTCATCCTCTGGGTGGCCAACGCGATCATCGCCTTCTCGTTCCCGATCATGGTCGAGACCACGGGCATCACCGGCTCGTTCCTCGTGTTCTTCGCCCTCGGGCTCTTCTTCATCGCCTTCCTCTGGAAGACGCTGCCCAACACGTCCGGCCGCTCTCTCGAGGAGCTGGAGGAGGCCTTCGCCAGCGGCGACTACCTCACCCGCAGCCGCTGAACACGCTGCGAGGCAGCGGCGGCAGCACCGAGACAGCACTGCGGGCAGCACCGAGAGACGACTGCGGCCGCGGCAAGCCGCGGCCTCGCGACGGCACGGCCCGGTCGTCCCACGGTGCTCGTCCCGCTCGCGTTCGTCCCACCGTGGCAGGCAGAACGCTGCGACACGACGCCCACGACGTCGCCGACACGCCGGCGACCACCTGGCGACCACCAACGTGTCGGCGACTTCGTGTCGTGAGGCTCGGCACGGTCAGCACGCCTCACGGGGCGTGCGCGGCCGGGCACGCCCGACCCTCTGGGACTCAGGCGGCCTTGATCGCCGAGACCTCGAACTCGAGCGTGATCTTGTCGCTGACGAGCATGCCGCCGGCCTCGAGCGCCGCGTTCCACGTGATGCCGTAGTCGGCGCGGCTGATCGACGTCGCGCCCTCGAAGCCGATGCGTTCGTTGCCGAACGGGTCGCGGGCGGCGCCCTCGAACTCGAAGGGGACCGTCACCGACATGGTGACGCCCTTGATCGTGAGGTCGCCGACGAGGTCGAAGCTCGCCGGGCCGGTCTCGCGGACCGAGGTCGAGGCGAACGTGATCGTCGGGAACTGCTCGGCGCCGAGGAAGTCGCCGCTGCGAAGGTGCGCGTCGCGCTGGGCGTTGCGGGTGTCGATGCTGGCGACGTCGATCGTCAGGGTGACGCTCGAGGCGCCCAGGTCGGCGCCGTCGACGGTCGCGCTGCCCTCGAACTCGTCGAACGAGCCGCGGACCTTGGTGACCATGGCGTGCCGGGCGACGAAGCCGACCCGGGTGTGCGCCGGGTCGAGGGTATAGGTGCCCTTGAGGTCGGACAGGCTGTTCCCGGGGGTGGTGTTCATGGTGTCGGTATTCACGGCGTTGCCTCCAATGGAGCTATGTAGGTGACTTGTCACCAACCATACTCACTTTCAGTGACGTGTCAACTACTGCACCTGGGACGCGCGACGGCACCCGCTGCGACCAGCGCAACCGCGGCCGTAGGACCCCGCGACGCCGGGGACGAGCCACCGGTGGCGGGGTCCGCGGATGGCACCATGGAGTGTCGGGCGCGTGGTTGAGTCGCGCGCGGTCGAGTCACGCGCGGTCGAGTCATGAGTCGAGTCATGAGTCAGCGGCTTGCGACGACCGATCGGCCCCTGCAGGCCGGAGTTCGCCAGCGAGGCCCCCGGGCCACCCGCCACGAAAGGAGCGCGTCAGCCGATGCCGGACACCCTCCCTCCCGTGCGGTGGTGGCAGTCGCTGCGGCTGCGGATCGCCGCGGGCGTGCTCGCCGTCGCGGTCGGGGTCTCGGTCGTCGGCGGGGCTGTCGTCGACAACGCCGCCGCGGTCGACGGCCGCGAACGCCTGCGCGCGCAGGCCCTCGACCGCCTCGACGCCGCGAGCGTCTTCTACGAGAGCCGCGGGTCACTGCCGTTCGGGGCGAGGGTCAATGCCACCGACCTGCCCCCCGCGCTGACCGCGGCCGTCGGCGGCCCCGACACGACTCGACAGGTCAGCGTCTACGACGGCACGTCGATGTTCGCCGCGCAGCCCATGGACTCGCGCCAAGTGCTGTCGGTGCGACTGCCCGGCGACCAGTTGCGCGACCACCGCGCCGCGCTGCGCTGGGCGTGGGGTCAGGCGGTCGGCATCGGCGCGCTCATCTCGGCGCTCTTCGGGTGGCTGCTCGGCACGTGGCTCTCGCGGCGTCTGCGGGCGGGCGCGGCCGCGGCCACGGCGATCGCCGCGGGCGACACCGGGCGTCGCGCGGCCCAGCCCGGACGCGACGAGGTCGCGCTCCTGACGACCGCGCTCGACCGCATGGCCCTGGCCCTGCAGCGCCGCCTCGAGATCGAACGCTCCTTCACGGCCGATGTGGCTCACGAGCTGCGTTCCCCGTCACGGGACTCGTCAGCGCCGCCGAGTTGCTGCCGAACGACGACATGAGCGACCTCGTGCGCCGCCAGGTCGGGCGCCTGCGCCGCCTCGTCGAGGACCTTCTGGAGATCTCGCGCCTCGATGCCGCGAACGTGCAGATCGACTGGCAGGACTGCGATCTGGGCCAGGTCGTGCGAGCCAGCCTCGAGCCCTACGCCGACCGCGTGGAGATCGACACGGGCGTCGCCGGCATCGTCCGCGGCGAGCCTCGCCGCATCGAGCGCATCGTCACCAACCTCGTGCGCAACGCCCTGGCGCACGGGGCCCCGCCGGTGCGCGTCGTCGCCGCCGGCCACCGCCTGACCGTCACCGACTCCGGCACCGGCTACCCGCCCGAGCTGCTCACCCAGGGTCCACGCCGCTTCGCCACCTTCTCCCCCAGCCAGGGCAGCGGGCTGGGCCTGACGATCGCCACCAAGCACGCCGAGGCCCTGGGCGGGGAGCTGACGCTCGGCAACGACACGGCCGGCGGCGCGTGCGCCCGCGTGACGCTGCGCCGCGCGAGCAGCGACGCGCCCACCCCAAAGACATGAGCCCCGACCACCATGGAGGAGCCCGAGCCCACCCACAGAGGTGAGCCCGAGCCGACCCACAGAGGTGAGCTAGAGCCGACCCACAGAGGTGAGCTAGAAGGGCTCGCCGGTAGACGTGTGCGGCGACGTGGATGGGTCTGGCGGGAGGCGTCCCGGAGCGAAGCGGAGGGACGCCGGATGGTTGTCGCCGCACACGTCTACCGGTGAGCCCGGCCCCGAAGCCCGCAAGCCGGACACGACGCGCAGAGAGAAGCAAGGAGGCACAGCCGTTCTCAACCACCCATTGAGGTCCGTCTCAACCAGCCGTTGAGGTCCGATCCTCACCCGCTGCTGCGTCACCGGGGCTGATGCCCGGCAGGTGATACACCTGCTGCCCACCCTGCCCGCTCCCCGGAGCGTCGACCGTCACCGTCAGCCGACGGTAGGTCGCCGCAGCCTCCCCCTCGATGAGCTGGTCGGCGACGACTTTGGCGGGGTAGCTCAGGGGCTTGCCCTGGGCGCACGTGGGTGTGCAGTCGTTGGTGACGTAGCGTCCTTGCGCGGTGGCGCGATCCTCGCCCCAGCCCCGCCAGGTGAGGCTTTCGAGGAATTCGCTGCCGTCGGCGCAGGTGAGGATGATCTCGGCAGGTCGGCGGACGCGGCTGTCGCCGTCGCACTCGGCGATGAAGGTGACCTCGGCGCGCGCGGCGACGGCGTCGTTCGTGGCGGTGACGGTGGCGATCGGTCGCGCCTGGGGCACGCTGTCGGCCACGCCGCACGCGGCGAGCGTCGCCCCCGACAGGAGGACGGCGGCGAGCGCCCCCACCCGCGATCGGCGAGCGACGTGCGATCGCGCCGAGCCTTGCGCACAACCTGACATCAGCATCCTCCCGAGAGCCGCCAACGGCGGTCCGCGCCCTATCGAAGCCTGTGACCTGCGCATTCCGCGCACCTGGGTCCAGTGTGCCGGGTGCACTTCACGACGAGCTCACACGCCGCGCACGCCGCTGACACGCCTCCACATCTCACATTCATGCCATGTGATTTGCATACCCATAATGCTGTGTCATAGTGAAGCCGTCGCCATTCCGGCCCGACGTTCCTGCCGAACATTCCTGCCCGACAAGGACATCCCATGAGTCAGCTCTTGGTATCGCGCCGCACGGTCGATTTCGGCCGCGTCGCCAGCGCGCTGTGTCGGGCTTCGTGACCCGGACCGCACCGCCAGTGTCACGGCGACCGTCCGCCTGACGCTCCCCAGATCTTTCCAGCATCCACTGTGTCGTGGCTCGCTGCGCCGGCCCCTGCCCGCGTGCGGTCCGGCGCCGCGTGACCTCGGTTCTGCCCGTTCGTAAGAAGTACGAAGGACCCTCATGCCCTCACTCATTCTTCTGGCCCTGGTGGGCCTCGGCGCGCAACTCGTCGACGGCGCGCTCGGCATGGCCTACGGCGTCACCTCGACGACGCTGCTGCTGGCCATCGGCACCAGCCCGGCGTCGGCTTCCGCCACCGTGCACCTCGCCGAGATCGGCACGACCCTGGCCTCCGGGGCGTCGCACTGGCGTTTCGGCAACGTCGACTGGAAGGTCGTGGCCCGCGTCGGCATCCCCGGTGCGGTCGGCGCGTTCGTCGGCGCGACGTTCCTGTCATGGCTGTCCACGGAGGTGGCGGCGCCGATCATGGCGCTCGTGCTGCTCGTGCTGGGCGCCTACGTGCTCGTGCGATTCACCCTGCGGGGCGTGTCGACCAAGCACCTCGGCAAGCCGCTGCGCCGCCGGTTCCTCGCCCCGCTCGGCCTGTTCGCGGGCTTCATCGACGCGACCGGTGGCGGCGGCTGGGGCCCGGTGGGCACGCCGGCGCTGCTGGCCAGCGGTCGCATGGAGCCGCGCAAGGTCATCGGCTCGATCGACACCAGCGAGTTCCTCGTCGCGATCGCCGCGAGCCTCGGCTTCTTCGTCGGGCTCGGCGGGAGTGGCGTCGTGCCGTCGATGGCGGTCGCCATCCTCGTCGGCGGCCTCATCGCGGCTCCGATCGCGGCGTGGCTCGTGCGGCACGTGCCGCCGCGCCTGCTCGGCTCGGCCGTCGGTGGCCTCATCGTCTTCACCAACGTGCGCAGCCTGCTGCGCAGCGACTGGATCGACGCGTCCGCGGGCGTGCAGCAGATCGCCTACCTCGTCGTGGCGGCGATCTGGGTGGGGGCGGTCGCCTACTCGTTCCGGGCCTACCGCGTGGAGCGCGCCGAGGAGATCGCGGCTGCCGACGCGCGCGGCGAGCTCGTCGCCGACGCGGTCGGCGTGTCGGCCGACGGTTTCGCCGAGCCCCAGGCGGCCGATCGACTCTGACCGAGCGCGGTCGGGACGGCACAGACGTCCGGAGCGCGAAGGCCGGGACCCGTCGTGGGTCCCGGCCTTCGCCATCTCCGTTGCCGCAGCTCGCGGGCAGTCCTACTGTGGAAGGACGACGGTGGCAGCTCGAGAGGGGCCACCCGACGCGCCGATGATGGCGCCGACGCCATCGGGGGTGTGCGGCGTGGCCGGTTGACCGGCCGTCGCTGCCCGAAGGGAGCCTGTCATGGCCGTCACTCTGAGGATTCACCGCGGCACCGCCTCGCCCGACCGCGTCGTGCTGGTGAGCAAGGCACCGGTGGGCCGGCTCGAGGACGAGGTCAACGAGTTCGTCATCGAGCACGGGCATCACGTGTTGGAGCTCCAGCTGGGGCGCTATCACGGTCTCCCGACGAGCTTCACCGCGCGCGACGGCGACCTGTTGGAGTTCAAGGCGGTCGAGGACCCGGATGCGGTGCTGCCGCTCATCCTCGGCGGCGCCATCAAGCTCGAGCGCATCACGCATCCGCCGGTGTTGCATCCCTGAGGGCGGCGGCCGCCCCACGAGGTCACCGCGGGCGAGACGTGGTCGGCGTAGCGTGGCATGACGACGCCGGACCGACGCCGACCACGGAGGGACCATGAAGATCACCGTCGATATCGACTGCACCCCCCAGGAGCTGCGCACCTTCTTCGGCATGCCCGATCTCGAGCCGATGCAGAAGGCCGTCATGGACGAGATGCAGCGGCGCATGATGTCGGCGATGGACCAGGTCTCGCCGACCGCGGTCGTCAAGGACTGGATGGCCCCGATGACCCAGATGCAGCAGGCGCTCTTCGGGGCGTTCGCCTCGGGGATGCCGGGCGCGACGGGCACGGCCGCAGGGTCCGGCTCGGGGGGCTCCAGTGGCGGGCGGCGCGGGTCGGGTGCGTCCCGGCGCCGCGCGAGCGCTGCGGACGCGACCGACGAGTGATCGCCGGTCGGCTCTCGTCGTCGGCCTGACCTGTGCCGTCGCTGCCGTCGGCGCGGCGCGACGGGCCGTGCGCCCCCGTCGGGGGCGAGCCGGGCGGCGGCCGCGGCGGGCCGGTCGTGAGGTGGCTGTGAGGACGTCGTGATGGCCCGGAGAGGGGGCGTCCCTAGCGTTGCTCGTGCCGGTCGACAGGGGCCGGCAGGCACGTGGGGAGCCCGCGGCGCCGACCTGCTCAGGGTGGGCGGCGTCGGCGCAGCGGCCGGTGCCGGGGGGGATGTCACGGAAGGGAGGACCGCGTCAGGAGCGCAGGCGATCAGCACCGTGAGGCGGGGGTCCGGCCACCTTCAGGGGGGTGGCCGGACCCTTGCGTCAGCCATGGCCGACGGGGCGCCCGTTCTCGAGGTAGAGGCACCAGGAGGCGGGCACCACGCCCGTGGCGGGCGGCGTGGCGGGCGGCCCGGGCAACCCCGTGTCGTCGGCGGCGGTGAGCAGCCCCGCGTCGAGCAACGCCGCCACCCGGCGCCGCACCGGCCCGCGCAGGAGGTCGAGCGCGGCGGCCGGCGCGACGAAGCGGTGCTGCTCGATCTCCTCGGCCTGCAAGCGGATCGGCGCGTCCGGCGCGACCACCCCGCAGTCGAAGAGGAACCGCAGGCCCAGTGGCCGGCCGGGCTTGGCGGGCCGGGTGTCGACACAGACGAGTCGCCCGGAGTGCACGCGCACGCCGGTCTCCTCGAGCACCTCGCGGCGGCAGGCGTCCCAGGGTGACTCGCCGTCGTCCTCCATGATTCCGCCAGGCAGCGTCCAGCCGGACTTGTAGGTGGGCTTGAGCAGCAGCAGCCGTCCCGCGGGGTCGCGCAGCAGCGCACCGGCGGAGGCGGGGATGCCGGGAGGGGTCCACGTCATGGGTCGATCCTCGTCGATCGCCCCTCGCCGATCGCCCTCGCCGATCGCCCCTCGCCACTCGCCACTCGCCCCTCGTCGATCGCCGCGGGGCCGCCGTGATGCAGTCCTGCGGTGACGTCGCGGTCGTGGCGTGGAGGCACGCCACGGTTTGCCATGCTGGCCCCGTGGACGCACACGGCGGGAGCAGCGACGAGACCGACATCCGCATCGAGCGTGACGACCTGAGCCGGGCGGCGGTGCGGGCCCTCGTCGCCGAGCACCTGGGCGAGATGGTCGCGACGACCCCGCCCGAGAGCATCCACGCGCTCGACGTCGACGCGTTGTCGGGTCCCGGGATCAGCGTCTGGTCGGCGTGGAGCGGGCCGGACCTGCTCGGCATCGGAGCGCTCCACGAACTCGACCCGCGGCACGGTGAGCTCAAGTCGATGCGCACGACGGCCCAGGCGCGGCGCCGCGGGGTGGCCGGGAAGCTCGTCGCCCACCTGCTGAGGGAGGCGCGCAGCCGCGGCTACCGGCGGGTCAGTCTCGAGACGGGCAGCGAGGACTACTTCGAGCCGGCCCGGGCGCTCTACGCGAGCTGGGGTTTCGAGCCGTGCCCGCCGTTCGCGGACTACGTCGAGGACCTCCTGAGCGTCTACCTCACGCTGCGTCTGTGACGACGTTCACTGAGTGACCACGACGTTGCGAAGGTGGTGACCAGGATGGATGAATGGCCCCCATGACGACGGAGAAGACCGAGCCCACCGCCACCGAGCAGTCCAGCCCGAGCGACGAGCACGCCGAACGGGAGGTCGTCGAGGCGACCGACGGCCGGACCGAGCCCGCCGACGACATCACCGGCACCGCGGCCGTCGGCGTCGTCGGGCTCGCGGTCATGGGCAGCAACCTCGCGCGCAACATGGCCCGCCACGGGCACCGGGTGGCCCTCTACAACCGCACCCGCGCCCGCACGGAGGAACTCGTCAGCGCCCACGGCGACGAGGGCGACTTCGTGCTGACCGGCGACATCGAGGAGTTCGTCAAGGCCCTGGAGCGGCCGCGGCGCATCGTCATCATGGTGCAGGCCGGGGCGGGCACCGACGCGGTCATCGACTCACTCGTGCCCTACCTGCAGGAGGGCGACATCGTCGTCGACGGCGGCAACGCCTACTACGAGGACACCCGGCGCCGGGAGGCCGCGCTGCGCGAGCACGGGCTGCACTTCGTCGGGGCCGGCATCTCCGGTGGGGAGGTCGGGGCGCTCGAGGGCCCCTCGATCATGCCGGGCGGGTCGCCGGAGTCGTACGAGGCGCTGGGGCCGATCCTCGAGGACATCTCGGCGAAGGTCGACGGCGAGCCGTGCTGCGCCTACATGGGCACCGACGGCGCGGGCCACTTCGTCAAGATGATCCACAACGGCATCGAATACGCGGACATGCAGTTCATCGGCGAGGCCTACACGCTGCTGCGCGGCGCGGGCCTGTCGACGAAGGAATGCGCCGACGTCTTCCGCACGTGGAACACCGGCGACCTCGACTCCTACCTCATCGAGATCACCGCCGAGGTGCTCGACCAGGTCGATGCGAAGACCGGCAAGCCGCTCGTCGACGTCATCGTCGACGCCGCCGGCCAGAAGGGCACCGGCACGTGGACCGTGCAGACCGCGCTGAGCCTCGGGGTGCCGGTCAACACGATCGCGGAGTCGGTGTTCGCGCGGGCCACGTCCTCGCATCCGGAGCTGCGGGCCGCGGCGCAGGCCGCGTTGACCGGTCCGGACGGCGACGTCGGCGACTACGTGCAGTGGTTCGGCGGGCGCGAGGGGTTCGTCGACGCGGTGCGCGACGCGCTGTGGGCGAGCAAGGTCATCGCCTACGCGCAGGGGCTCGACGAGATCCGCACGGCCGCCAAGGAATACGGCTGGGACATCGACGTCGCGCAGGTCGCCAAGATCTGGCGCGCGGGCTGCATCATCCGCGCCAAGCTGCTGGAGCGCATCCGCAGCGAGTATGCGGCGAACAACCTGGTGACGCTGCTGGAGGCGCCGTCGGTCAAGGACGAACTGGGCCGCTGCCAGGACTCCTGGCGCAAGGTCATCGCCGCGGGCGTCACCGGCGGGGTGCCGCTGCCGGGCTTCTCGGCTGCTCTCGCCTACTACGACCTGGTGCGGGCGCCGCGCAACAACGCCGCCCTGACCCAGGGACTGCGCGACTTCTTCGGCGCGCACACCTACAAGCGCATCGACAGCGACGGCACGTTCCACACGCAGTGGTCGCTCGACCGCTCCGAGATCGAGGCGTAGCAGGGCAGGAGGGGCGCCGGGCCCTCCCGGCCCGGCGCCCTCCCCGCTCGATGAGTCACACGAGTTCCTTTGCTCCTCACCGCGATTGGTAGGCAGTCCGCGCCCTAAGGTGGCTGGCACACCTGAGGCAAAGGAGCCCGAAGTGGACCGCACTCGTCGCCACACCGCTCGCCTGGTCTGCACCGCCGGTCTGGGGGCCGGACTCGTCGTCGCGCTCATCGCACCGGCCGCGGCGGGCAAGGCCGCCGACCCAGGGGCCGCGCGAGGAGGTCAGGCGGTGGCGGCACGGCCGGAGCCGTCCGATCGCAGCATCGCCCAGGAGTCCCTGCGTCGCGCGCCGACGCGGGAGCGCTTCTACTTCGTCATGGCCGACCGGTTCGCGAACGGCTCCCGGGCCAACGATGCGGGCGGCCTGCGCGGCGGGCGGCTGGCCACCGGCTACGACCCGACGCACAAGGGCTTCTTCCACGGTGGGGACCTCGCGGGGCTCATCGGCAAGCTCGACTACATCAAGGGCCTGGGCACCACGGCCATCTGGCTCACCCCGTCGTTCAAGAATCGGCCCGTGCAGGGGCCGCCGGGCGGGCAGAGCGCGGGCTATCACGGCTACTGGGTCACCGACTTCACCCAGATCGACCCTCATTTCGGCACCAATGCCCAGATGAAGCAGCTCATCGCAGCGGCCCATGGCCGCGGCATGAAGGTCTACTTCGACATCATCACCAATCACACCGCCGACGTGATCTCCTATGCGGAGAAGAAATACACCTACCGCGACAAGAAGAGCTTCCCCTACAAGGACGCGGCGGGGCGGGTCTTCGACGACCGGACCTACGCGGGCGGGTCCTCCTTCCCCGTGCTCGACGCCAAGACATCCTTTCCCTACACGCCGGTCTTCACCGATCCGGCCGATGCCCGCGTCAAGGTGCCGGCGTGGCTCAACGACCCGACGATGTATCACAACCGGGGCGACACGACCTTCGAGGGCGAGAACTCGCTCTACGGCGACTTCTTCGGCCTGGACGACCTCTTCACCGAGCGGCCCCGGGTCGTCAGGGGCATGGGCGACATCTACGCGGCGTGGATCGACCTCGGCATCGACGGCTTCCGCATCGACACGACCAGGCACGTCAACATGGAGTTCTGGCAGAGCTTCGGGCCGCGGATGCTCGCCCACGCCGCCGCGATCGGGCGGCGGGACTTCTTCATGTTCGGTGAGGTCGCGACATCGGACCCGCTGACCATGAGCGAGTATCCGACCCGCGGCAAGCTGCCCGCGACGCTGGACTTCGGCTTCCAGAAGGCGGCCCAGGAATTCGCCGGCGGCAAACCCGCGGCGCGTCTCGCGACGTTCTACGTGACCGACGACCTCTACACCGACGCGGACTCCAACGCCTATTCCCTGCCCACCTTCACCGGGAATCACGACATGGGCCGCCTGCCGATGCTGCTGACCAAGGACGGTGTCTCGGCGCGATCCCTCTATCAGCGCGTGCGGCTCGCCAACGAACTCATGTATCTCACCCGCGGGCAGCCGATCACCTACTACGGGGACGAGCAGGGGTTCATCGGTGCGGGCGGAGATCAAGAGGCGCGTCAGGACATGTTCGCGACGAAGACACCGCTCTACGCGAAGGAAGCCAACCTCATCGGCCCGGCGGGCGCGCGGGAGCGATTCGACGTCCGGTCACCCCTGTATCGCCAGGTCGCCGCGCTGTCCGCGCTCCGGGCGGCCCATCCGGCGCTGGCCGACGGGGCGCAGCTGCCGCGCCACGCCGACACGGGCTCGGGGGTGTTCGCGGTGAGCCGCATCGACGCCACGGCGCAGCGCGAATATGTCGTGGCACTGAACAACGCGACGACCGCGCGCACCCGCACACTGCCGACCGCCACGAGCCACGCGCGTTTCGTGGCCCTGCACGGCGCCCACGGCTCCCGCACCTCCGATCGGGACGGGCGCCTGACCGTGCGAGTGCCCGCGCTGTCCGCCGTCGTCTATCGGGCCGACCGCCGCATCGACGCGCACCGCGACGCGCCGCAGGTGGCGCTGTCGAGCTCCGTGTCGCGCCTCGCCGACGGTCGGGTGCAGGTCAGCGCGACCGTCTCGCCGAACCGCTTCGTGCAGGCCACCTTCGTCGTGCGGCCGGTCGGCACCACGCGATGGGCGAGCCTGGGCACCGACGACAACGCGCCCTACCGGGTGTATGCCGACACGAGCCGGTTCGCCGCGGGCACACCGCTGGAGTTTCGCGTCGTCGTCACCGACGAGCAGGGGCGCGTGCGGGGCGCCTCGGTGCGGGCGAGCGCGCCGTGACCCCAGCGACCGTCGCCGACGGCGCCTCGGCGGTCCGCTACCGCCGCCGGGCGCCCCGGCTCGGCGCGGCCGCCAGGACGCAGTCGCCGCACAGCCCACCACCGGGAAGCCGGTAGTAGAGGCAACACC
>JBDIAP010000111.1:0-12937 GCA_039812485.1 Kineosphaera sp. | reverse complement strand
CACGCTTGACCCGCGTCCGCCGCGCGGCAGCGCGATCTCGGGCACAGGCGGGTCGACGAGCAGCGGCAGCCCGTAGTGCTCGGCGGCGCTGCGATGCGACATCACCCCGCCCACGCTCGCGGCGGTGCGGCGCGCGTGCGCGACCCGTTCGGCGCGGGCCGCGGAGCGCTCGGCGGCCGAGGCGCCCGCGGTCGGGGCCGCGGGCGCGGTGGCCGGCAGGGCATAGAGACCGCGTCGGATCCGCACGACGAGCCCTTGATCGGTGGCGGTGCGCAGGGCCTTCGCGCTGACAGCGCCGACGAGATCGGCGCGAGTGGCCAGGCCGCCCAAGCCCACGAGCACTCGGCGCACGTCGTGCGCCGTGCCGGCAGGGGAGCGCCGGGGCGCAGGAGGCGTCGTGGTCGACGGAGTGAGGGCCATGTCGGGTGGCGCGGGGGCAGGGTGAGAGGTCATGCCCGAACTTTCGCCCACGTCAGCAGCAACGCCCCGGCCTTATCCACAGCAAGGGGTGGTTATCCACAGGCTGGTCGTTCGCGTGTGTGCGCTCGCGAGGGCCGGCGCCGACGTCGCGTCGCGGCGTTGCCGAGGCAAGGGCCACAACGTCTGACATCAACCGAGGTCGAGGGTGTGGGCCAAGGGTAAATCCGCTGGTCAGAGCGTTCGCGAAAGTCTCGACCCTGGGTTGATGTGAGACGTTGCGGCCTCAGGCTTCGCCGCGAGCGGCTCCGCGCCCGCTCGCCGAGACCGCACCCCCACCGCGCGGCGCCCCGCGAGCGGCTCAGCGACGCCTCGCAGACCCGGCACTCCCCAGCGCGCGGCGCTCAACGCCGCGCCGTGCCCCGCCCGGCGCCTCATGCGGCCGCGGTCACCACCAGGCGCGCCGGTGGTGCTCCCCGTGCGGGGCCAGCTCGGGCAGCACCGTCTGCTCGAAGGCCTCGAGCCCGCTCGTGTCGTAGGCCGCCTCGGGGAAGTAGACGATCGCGTAGGTCATGCCGAGCTTCTCCAGCGCCCGGAGCTTCTCGACGATCTGCTCCGGTGTGCCCACGAGCGGCTCGCGCCGCAGGCCCGCGACCTGCCGCTCCGCCCGCTCCCGCGGCACCCCGGCGCGGATGAAGTGGTCGAGCATCCACGCGAAGCGGTCGTCGAGTTCGCGCTGGTCGCCGCCGATGCACACGTTGTAATCGGCCGAGCGGGTGATGGTCGCGAAGTCGCGCCCGACGGCGTCGCAGTGCCCGCGCAGCACGGCGCTCTTGTGCTCGAAGACCTCGGGCGTGCCGTCGAAGTTCGTGTACTGCGCATATTCCGCCGCGATCCGCAGCGTCTTGCGCTCCCCGCCGCCCGCCACCCACAACGGGATGCCGCTGATCGGAGACCCGTCGAGCGACGTGCCCTGCAGCGGCCGCGGCGCGCAGATCGCACCGTCGACCTGGTAGAAGCGCCCGTCGAGGGTCGCCTGCCCCTGCGTCCACATCTGCCTGAAGATCTCGACGCCCTCGCGCAGTGCGCCGAGCCGGTCGCCCGCGCTGGGGAAGCCGTAGCCGTAGGCCCGCCACTCCTGCTCGTACCACCCGGCGCCGATGCCCATCTCGAGTCGCCCCTCGGAGATGATGTCGACCGTCGCCGCGACCTTGGCCAGGTAGGCCGGGTTGCGGTAGGCGATGCACGTGCACATCTGCCCGAGTCGCACGCGCCCGGTCGCCGCGGCGAACGCCGCCATGAGCGTCCAGGCCTCGTGGGTCGCCTCGTCGCTCGGCACCGGCACGGTGTGGAAGTGGTCGTAGACCCAGATCGATGACCAGAGTTCGTTCTCGTCGGCGCGGTGCGCCAGCCCCGCCATGACACCCCAGTGCTGGTCGGGGTCGATGCCGACGAGGTCCATCCGCCACCCCTGGGGAATGAACAGTCCGAACTTCATTGACCTTCTCCTTCGGTGGGCGTCGGGCGCTCGTTCATCCTGACACGCCGGGACGCGCCCGAGCGAGGCGCGCGCGGCGCGTGACCGGCCCGGGACATCCCTGGGGGGAAGTCCCCGTGAGGGTCGTCACGTCCGCGACAAACCGGTCCCGAAACGCTTGTCCGACCCCCGCTCCGGGCCGATGAGTGGATCGTCCGGTCAGGCTGCGCGGAGTGATCCCGGCCCGCCGGATCTGTCCCAGAAGGGGCCCGTCGCGGGCCTCTTTGCGTGAACGTCGCAGCGGCAACGGATCTCAGGCCACGGACGGTCACACCTCGCGGGTCGCCCACCGGCCCGGACGAGTCGGCGGCGGCGCGTTTGGGAGCCGGCGCAGCCGCTGACTCGTCACGAGGCGAGGCGAAATCCGGGCGCGGCCCCGGCCCGCCGCCTAGGCTCCGACCGTATGACGGGTAATCGCGACTTCGACCTCTACCGCACGACCGGCGAGCACGAGGAGATCCGCGCGGCCATCCGCGAGATCGCCACCGAACAGATCGCTCCCCACGCCGCGGAGGTGGATCGCACCAGCGAGTTCCCGCAGGCGGCCCACGACGCGCTCGTCGCGGCGGACTTCCACGCCCCGCACATCCCGGAGCAATACGGCGGGGTCGGCGCCGACGCCCTCGCCACCTGCATCGTCATCGAGGAGGTGGCCCGGGCCTGCGCGAGCAGCAGCCTCATCCCGGCGGTCAACAAGCTGGGCACGATGCCGCTGATCCTCGGGGCCAGCGAGGAGGTCAAGGCGAAGTATCTGCCGCCGGTCGCCACGGGCGAGGCGATGTTCTCCTACGGGCTGTCCGAGCGGGAGGCGGGCTCCGACACCGCCTCGATGAAGTGCCGCGCGACGCCCGCGGGCGACGACTGGGTGCTGCACGGCCAGAAGTCGTGGATCACGAATGCCGGTCAGTCGCAGTACTACACGGTGCTCGCGGTCTCCGACCCCGACGGGCGGCGCGGTGCCAACGTCAGCGCGTTCGTCGTCGAGAAGGGCGACGAGGGCTTCGGTTTCGGCGAGAAGGAGCACAAGCTCGGCATCAAGGGCTCCCCGACCCGCGAGCTGCACTTCGACAACTGCCGCATCCCCGGCGACCGCATCGTCGGGGCGCCCGGCGAGGGGCTGAAGATCGCGCTGCGCACCCTCGACCACACGCGCGTGACGATCGGCGCGCAGGCCGTCGGCATCGCCCAGGGTGCGCTCGACTACGCGATCGGATACGTCAAGGAGCGCCGGCAGTTCGGCAAGGCGATCGCCGACTTCCAGGCGATCCAGTTCATGCTCGCGGACATGGCGATGGAGCTGGAGGCGGCCCGCCAGCTCGTGTATGTCGCGGCGAGCAAGTCCGAGCGCGGCGACGCCGATCTGCCGTTCTTCGGGGCGGCGGCCAAGTGCTACGCCTCCGACGTGGCGATGAAGGTGACGACCGACGCGGTGCAGCTGCTCGGCGGCTACGGCTACGTCAGCGACTACCCCGTGGAGCGGATGATGCGCGACGCCAAGATCACGCAGATCTACGAGGGCACCAACCAGATCCAGCGCCTCGTCATGGGTCGCTCGCTCGTCATGTAGGCGGCCGCCGACGGCGCGCACCGCACGGGCCGGCCGCCGGGACATGCGGTCCCAAGTCCAGGGGGCGGCCAGGGTGTGGGCCGATACTGGGTCATCATGAGCTTCTCCCACGGGCCCGAGCAGGGTGGTCCCTCGCACAGTGGGCCGTCGCGCCGCGGGCCGTCGCGCGGCGGGCCGCCCGACGCCGATTTCGTCGATCTGCGGCGCGGCGTCGACAGCCGTGTGCTGGCGGCCGATCCGGAGTATCTGTCGTCGCGGCTGCGGCGGCGGCGCGCCTACACGCTCACCCTGCTCACGCTCGTCGCGCCGGGCAGCGCTCAGCTCGTCGCGGGCAATCGCACGGTCGGGCGGGTGGCGCTGCGCCTCTGGATCGCCACGCTCGCGGTGCTCGTCATCGCCGGCGTCGTGGCGCTGCTCGACCGCGGTCTGCTCATCCGGGCGTTCACGGTGCGGCCCGTGCTCACCGGGCTCGCGGTCGTGCTGGGGCTCGCGGCGCTCGGGTGGGCCGCGCTCTTCCTCGACACGCTGCGGCTGTGCCGGCTGCGGCTGCTGCCCACGGGCAGCCGGCGCGCGGTCGCGGCCCTGACGGCCCTGCTCGTCGCGATCACGGCGGTGCCGCTGACGCTCGGCGCGCGCAACGTGCTGGCGGGGCGCGACCTGCTGACCAGCGTCTTCGGCAACCACGCGAGCGTGCCGCCGAGCGACGGGCGCTACAACATCCTGCTGCTGGGCGGCGACTCCGGCGCCGACCGCACCGGCACGCGGCCCGACACGATCATGCTCGCGAGCGTCGACGCCGACACCGGCAAGACCGTGCTCTTCGGCTTCGCGCGCGACACCGAGAACATCACGTTCAACCGCGGCTCGACGATGGCCCAGCTCATGCCGCAGGGCTGGAACTGCGGCGACCAGTGCCTGCTCAACGGGCTCTACCAGTGGGCGATGGAGCACAAGAGCCAGTTCCCGGCCGACGTGGCGGACCCGGGCGCGCTCGCGACGACCGAGGCGGTCGAGGCGCTCTCGGGGCTGGACATCCAGTACTACGGCCTCGTCGACCTCAAGGGCTTCCAGCGCTTCATCGACGCGGTCGGCGGCATCGACATCGACGTCAAGAAGCGGGTGCCGATCGGCGGGGGCACCTCCCCGGTCAAGGGCTATATCGAGCCCGGCGTGCAGCACCTCGACGGCTATCACGCGCTCTGGTATGCCCGCTCGCGCGAGGGCAGCTCCAACTACGAGCGCATGGCGCGGCAGCGGTGCGTCATCACCGCGATGGTCAACCAGCTGACGCCGCAGACGGTCTTCCTCAAGTTCAAGGACATCGCCGGGGTCTCGGGCAGCGTGCTCAAGACCGACATCCCCGAGAGCGACCTCGGCACCCTCAGCGACCTGGCCCTCAAGGCCCGCGGGCAGAGGATCACGAGCGTCAACTTCGTCCCACCGCTCATCAAACCGTGGGACTACGATCCCCAGGTGATCCGCACCAAGGTCGAGCAGACGATCGAGGCGTCGCACGCCGTCACCGCCGCGCCGACCCACTCGCCGAGCAGCTCCGCGACCACGCGTCGCTCGACGTCGACGTCTACCGCCACCGGCAAGAGCTCGGCGTCGGCCTCCGCGTCGGCGCCCGACAGCACGAGCGACCTCGCCACCGTGTGCACGGCCGAGTGAGCGCGATGACAGAGCGACCTGAGAGCGAGGCGGTCGAGGATCGCGCGACGGCCTGGCCGTCGGTGAGCGTCGTCATGCCGGTGCTGCAGGAGGAGCGTCACCTCGCCGCGGCGGTAGGACGAGTGCTCGCCCAGGACTATCCCGGCGACCTCGACGTCGTGCTCGCCGTCGGCCCGAGCAAGGACCGCACGCAGGAGGTCGCCGACTCCCTCGCCGCCGCGGACCCGCGGGTGCTTGTCGTGCCCAACCCTTCCGGCCGGACGCCGGACGCGCTCAATGCCGGGATCGCCGCGAGCCACGCGCAGGTCGTCGTGCGGGTCGACGGGCACGCCGAGCTGTCCGATGGCTACATCCGCACGGCCGTGGCCGAGCTGGAGCGGGTCGGCGCCGACAACGTCGGCGGCATCATGGACGCCCAGGGCGTCACCGACTTCGAGAAGGCCGTGGCGTGCGCGATGCGGTCGAAAATCGGCGTGGGGAATGCGCGGTTCCACGTCGGGGGCGGGGCGGGGGAGGCCGACACCGTCTACCTGGGGGTGTTTCGGCGGCAGACGCTCGTCGACGTCGGCGGCTACGACAGCCACTTCGCGCGGGCGCAGGACTGGGAGATGAACCATCGCATCCGCGCGCGCGGGGGGCTCGTGTGGTTCACGCCCGAGTTGACCGTCACCTACCGGCCGCGGGGCACGCTCACAGCGCTGGCCAGGCAATACTTCAACTACGGGCGCTGGCGGCGGGTGGTCGCCGCGCGGCACGAGGGCACGATCAACCTGCGTTATCTCGCGCCGCCGGCGATGGTCGTCACCGCGAGCGCGGCGACGCTGCTCGGGGCGGTGTGGCGGCCGGCGTTGGCCGTGCCCGCTGCGTATGTCACGGGGATCGTCGCCGGCGGCCTGGTCAGTAGCCGGGGTGAGGCGCCGGCCGTGCGCGCGCGGCTGCCCCTCGTGCTGGCGACGATGCACTGGTGCTGGGGGCTGGGGTTCCTCACGAGCCCGAAGGCGCTGCGGGCCGTGCGCGCCGGGCTCGACGATCCGGGGCCGCTGCCGGACGGGGCGCCTGCCGAAGGTGGGGCGTCGTGAGGGTGCTCATGCTCGTCGCGACGTCGGTGGCGACCGACGCGCGGGTGCTCAAGGAGGCGACGACGCTCGTGCGCGCGGGGCACTCCGTGCATGTCATCGGGAAGTCGGTGCCGACGGACTTCGTGGCGCCGCAGGGCGTCACTGTGACCTCGGTCGGGGCCTCGTCGGTGCTGCGGCGCGAGGGGGCGGCGTCGCTGAGCAAGCGGTCGCTGCCGCCGCATCTGCGGCTCGCGCGGTGGGCGATGCTACCGACGCACCGCAACTCGACGTTCGGGCGGTGGGCCGCGGGGGCGCAGGAGCAGGCGCGCGCGATCGACGCCGACGTCGTGCACGCGCACGACTACACGGCGCTCGAGGTCGGGGCGCGGATCGCCGAGGCCAAGGGCGTGCCGCTCGTCTACGACACACACGAGCTGTGGTCGGGGCGGTCGCGCGAATACCGGCCCACCCCGGTGCAGGACGCGCGGGAGCGGGCCATCGAGCAGCGGCTCGGCGACCGGGCCGCCGCGGTCATCACCGTCGGCGAAGGGGTCGCGGGGGCGCTGCGGGAGCGCTACGGGTGGCCGCACGTGCGGGTCGTGCGCAACACGTTCGAGGCGCCGCCGGCTGGGGTCGATCGCCCGGAGCTGCCCGAGCGTCCCAAGGCGCTCATCTATGCCGGGCGGCTCGGCGCGCACCGCGAGCTGGAGACCGCCGCCGCCGCGAGCGCCGGGCTGTGGCGCGACCTCGGGCTCGACGTCGTGCTCATGGGGCCGGCCGACTCGACGTGGCTCGCGAGCTTCGATCCCGGTGTGTGCCAGATCAATCCGCCGTGCCCGCCGGATGAGGTCGACGCCCATTTGCGGCGGGCCGGGCTCGTGCTCGTGGCGCTCGCGCCGGGTTTCGAGAACCACCGGCTCGCGCTGCCCAACAAGCTGTTCCATGCCGTCGCCGCCGGCGTGCCGGTCGTCGCGACCGACCTCGGTGAGCTCGCGGCCGTCGTGCGCGAGCACGGGATCGGCACCCTGTACCGGGCCGGCGACGCCGATGACCTGCACCGGGCGGTGACCACCGCCGTGGCAGACTATCCAGCGCTGCGCGCGGCGGTCGCCGCGGCCGCAGACGCCCTGAGCTGGGAACGCGACGGGCAGGTGCTGCTCGAGCTGTACGAGAAGCTCGCACCCGCAGCGCGCGACGGCGGGCCGGGTCAGGCCAGAGCACGAAGGAGCGGGTCATGAGCACGGCCACCGACGACTACGAAGCCGTCTATCACCGCTACGAGCCGCACCGGGCCGGGCTGCCCGCGCAGCGCACGTACTGGCGCGAGCTGTGGAAGCGCCGCGAGTTCGCCACCGAGATGTCGAAGGCCGGTATGCGCGGCGCCAACTCGATGACGTTCTTCGGGCAGGCCTGGCTCGTCATCAACCCGCTGCTCCTGGCGATCGTCTACTACTTCATCGTCAACGTGCTCTCCAATCGCAAGGAGACGGCCGGCTGGGAGTATTTCAGCCACCTCACCGGCGGGCTGTTCGTCTTCTACTACTTCCAGGGCGCTGTGTTGACCGGCGCGAACTCCGTGGTCGGGGCGGGCAAGCTCGTGCTCAACACGGCGTTCCCGCGGCTGCTCATGCCGCTGTCGGCGGTCCGCACCGGCTTCTACCGCTTCCTGCCGACGATGGTCGTGTATTTCGTCTTCCACATCCTGGCGGGCAACCCGTTCAACTTCAACACGTTCATCACCGCGCCGATCTTCCTGTTGCTCATCACGATGTTCGCGGCGGGTCTGGCGTCGGTCTTCGCGGCCCTGCAGGTGTATTTCCGCGACACCGCGAGCTTCTTGCCCTATCTCATGCGGCTGTGGCTCTATTGCTCTCCGGTGCTGTGGACGATCGACATGATCTCGGCGCACAAGGGAGCGCGGGCTCTCGCGCCCTTCAACCCGCTGTATCCGCTCATCGGTGGCTACGGCGAGGCCCTGCAGAACGGGGTCATGCCGAGCCTGCAGATCTGGCTCGCCGCGATCGGCTGGGCGACGCTGTCGTGCCTCATCGGCTTCGGCTACTTCATGTCGAGGGAGCGTGATTTCGCTGTCCGCCTCTGAATCCACCCAACCCCGGTCCACCCCGTCGGGTGCCACTCCCGCCCAGCCGGAAGCCCATGTGGGTGGGGTGTTCTCGATGCGCACCGGGCGTGCGCCGAAGGCCGACAAGCCCGCGCCGGCGGTGGAGCACGTCTATCGCGACAACACCGGGCGCACCGATCTGGCCGTCTCGGTGCAGCACCTGTCGATCACCTACCGCACGACGTTCGAGCGGGTGCCGACCTTCAAGAACGCCATTGTGCGCGCCGGCCGCGGCGAACGCGCGATCGTCGAGGTCAATGCCGTCAACGACGTGAGTTTCGACGTCAAGAACCGCACGGCGCTCGGCATCATCGGGTCCAACGGCGCCGGCAAGTCGACGATCATGCGGGCCCTGGCCGGCATTCTCCCGCCCACCCAGGGGCGCGTCGAGGTCTGGGGCCGCGCGAGCACTCTGCTCGCGCTCGGCGTCGGCTTCAATGCGATGCTCTCGGGCCGCGAGAACGTCATCCTCGGCGGGCTCGCCGCGGGCCTGTCCCGCAAGGAGGTCGAGGAGCGCGCCAACGACGTCGCCGAATGGGCCGAGCTCGGCGACTTCATCGACGCGCCGATGCGCACCTATTCCTCGGGGATGTTCCAGCGGCTCGCCTTCTCGGTGGCCGTGCACATGAAGCCCGACATCCTCATGGTCGACGAGGCGCTGTCCGCGGGCGACGCGAAGTTTCGCGAAAAGGCGCAAGCCAAGATGGACGAGCTGCGAAGCTCGGCGCGCGCGGTCTTCCTCGTCAGCCACGCCCTCGGCAGCGTCAAGGAGATGTGCGACGACTGCATCTGGCTGCACAAGGGCCGCATCGCGATGCACGCCTCGCCCGAGGAATGCATCGACGCCTACACGCAATTCGTCAAGGTCGGCAAGACGCCCTCGACGATGGAAGAGCTGTAGAGCGATGAGCGGCTCGGGGGGAGCGAAGGACACCGGCGGCGCGCCGCACCACGGCCGCGCACATCACGACCTGCACGACATGGTCGAGCGGCTCGAGCACCTCGACGAGCCGGTGCCGTCGCCGCCGCCCGACGCGCAGGCCGCCGGAGCGACCCCCGAGCGGGCGCCGGTCGACGTCACGGTCATGACCTCGGGCCACGACGTGGCCGACGCGCGGCTGCACCGGGAGGTCGCGGCCCTGCGGGCCCGCGGCCTGCGGGTCGAGGTGCTCGGCCTCGGCGACGCCGCCGACGGGCCGCCCGGTGCCACCGTGCGGACCTGGGAGCGGCAGGGCTCGCTGGGGCGGATGCGCCTGGCCGCGCGGATGGCGGCGATCGCCAACGGCCGAGTGCTCTTCACGCTCGATCCCGACTCCGCCCTCGCCGCGAATGTGTCCGTGCTCTCCAGCGGGCGCCAGCTCGTCGTCGACGTGCACGAGGACTTCGCGCGGCTGCTCGCCGACCGACCCTGGGCCAAGGCGCTCGGGGGGCTCGCCGGCTACGGGGCGCAGGGGCTCGTCAGGGCGTTCCTCGCCGTCGCCTCGCGGGCGGCGTTGACCGTCGTCGCCGACGAGCACGTGCCTCCGCTGCACGCTCGGCGCCGGTTCGTGCTGCCCAACGAGCCGGTCGCGGCGATGCTGCCCGATCCCGGGGCGCGGGGGGAGGGGCCGCGGGCTCTCTACGTGGGGGATGTGCGGGCGACGCGCGGGCTCTTCGCGATGCTCGAGGCCGTGCGGCTCGCGTCCGGCTGGGAGCTCGACGTCGTGGGGCCCGTGGCGCCTGCCGACGCCGACGAGCTGCGGCGCCGCCTGGTCGCCGACCCGGGTCTCGCGACGCGGGTGCACCTGCACGGCCGCCGGCCGCCGACGCAGGCGTGGGAGCACGCGCGCGGGGCGTGGTGCGGGCTGCTGTTGCTCGCCGACACGCCGGCCTTCGCCGAGGCCCTGCCGAGCAAGCTCGGTGAATACCTCGCGTGCGGGCTGCCCGTCATCACCACCGATCTGCCCCGCCAGGCCGAGGTGGTGCGTGGCGCGGGGGCCGGGGTCGTCGTGCCCGTGGGTGACGACGCGGCCGTGGGGGCGTCGGTGGCCGAGGTGCTCACCAGGTGGTCGTCGCCCGAGGGCCGCCTCGAGCTCGACGCGTGTGCCCGGAACGCCGTGGCCCACGCCGAGGCCGCCGAGCGCGAGAGCAGCGTGTACGAGGACTTCGCCGACGCCGTCGCCGCGCTGCTCTGAACGACGCGAGCGGCCCGCCACGCCCGTGACGGGCCCCTCGGAGGAAGGCGCTCAGCGGGTGCGCGGCTGAATCTCGCCCATCGGGCCGAATCCGGTGACCTCCTCGGCGTCGATGTAGATGATCTGCGGCTGCGCCGAGACGATGTCGGGCATCTCTCCCATGAACTTCGAGACGTGCTCCTGGGCCATGTGTTCCTTGCCGGCGGCGTCGTCGCGGAAGCCCTCGATGCACACGAACGTGCCCGGCTCCAGCACGCTCTCGGAGAACTCGAAGAACTCACATCCCGGCTCGGCGTTGACGGAGGTCGCGTAGTAGTCGGACAGTTCGCGCCACTGCTCCATGCGGTCGGCGCGGATCGGGAACTTGACGATGATGAGGATCACGGGTGTCTCCTGAGGTCTTTTCGACGGTTGGGTCTTTTCGAAGGTCGGGGGCGTGCCTGGCGACACGTGGACGGCTCCGACGCGCCGGGTGTCGCTGTCCAGAGCGCTGTCCAGAGGCCGGCGAGCGCGCGCCGCTGCGAGTGCCAGGTAACCAGACCTCGGGCGACAGGGCCACGTGACCCGGGCAGACAGCGTCGTTCGGACGAAGAGGCCATAACGTCGTACATCAACGCGTCAAGGCAATCATGACGGCCTTCTGACCTGTGGCGATGTGGACGGCTCGGGGGTCGACCTGGGGTTGATGTACGACGTCAAGGCCTCCGGTCTCGGCGCAGACCCGTCGTTCGGGCCGGCGCCGGCCTGTCACCCGGTCCGAGGGCCGGGTGCGGGTGGCATTCTGCGCCTATGAGCGGCGAGGAACGGGCTGGTGGGGCGAGGGGGCGCTGGAGCGGCGTGCGGCGGCTCCTGCCCGACGGGGTGGGCGAGCGGGTGCGGCAGGTGCGGCGGCACCTCCCGGTCACCGCGGCGCGGGCGCTCGACCGGCGGCTGGGGGGCGGCCACGGCGAGGAGTCGCAGGGGGAGTTCGAGGCCGAGCTGACCGCGGGGTCGGTGCGGCCGGTGCCGCCCGCGACCGCGACCCGGGTGTGGATCGCGCCGGCGAACTTCGCCGGTCAGGGGCGGGCCTGGGCGGCGGCGCTCGAGACGCAGCTGCCCCACACGGGTGCCCGCAACATGGCGGTCGCGGGCCGCATCCCTTTCTCGGCAGACCAACTCGTCTCGCCCCCCGTCTTTCGGGACCTGGCCTGGCAGCGGGCGCAGGAGCGGTATGTGCTCGGCAACTACACGCACGTGCTGGTCGAGTCGGAGCGGCCGGTGTTCGGGACCCTCTACGGGAGGACGTGCGAGGAGGACGTGCGCCGCCTGCGCCGGGCCGGGCTGGGCGTGGCGCTCATCTCGCACGGGTCGGACCTGCGCGTGCCGAGCGAGCACGCGCGGCGGCACCCGCACTCGCCGTTCGCGGACGCCGCCGACGCGACGACCGCCGTGCTGGAGCGGCAGGCGCGGCGCAATCGCGAGCTGCTCGCGCGCTACGACGGGCACGTCTTCGTCTCGACGCCGGACCTGCTCGACGACGCGCCGCACGCGACGTGGTGCCCGACGGTCGTCGACGCGGTCGAATGGACTTCTGACACCGCGGTGCTCGCGCGGGGCGTGCCCCGGGTGGTGCACATCCCGAGCAACGGGCGGCTCAAGGGCACGGCGTTCGTCGATGCCGCGTTGGAGCCGCTGGCTCGGGCTGGGGCCATCGACTACCGGCGGTTGGAAGGGGTCGACCGGGAGCGGCTGCGGCGCGAGTATCTCGAGGCCGACCTCGTCGTCGACCAGGTCGCGATGGGGCTCTACGGGGTCGCGGCCATCGAGGCGATGGCCGCGGGGCGGGTCGTGCTCGCCTACGTCGGTGAGAGCGTGCGAGAGCGGATCCGCCAGGTCACGGGGCTGGAGGTGCCGATCGTCGAGGTCACCCCCGAGACGCTGCGCGAGCGGGTCGAGGCGCTGCTGGCCGACCGCGAGGGCGCGCGGGCCGCGGCCGGGGAGGGGCCCGGCTACGCGCGGGAGGTGCACGACGGGCGGCTCTCCGCGCGCGTGCTGGGCGACTGGCTCGGGGCGTCCGCCTGAGGCCGGGCGGTGGCCGGCGAGGGCTCCCGCCGGTGGATCGGGGTGCCCGACGTCGCGGCCACCCACCAGGACGCGCAGGCCGAGGCGTGCAGCAGCCACCAGGTCGGCACGGTGAGCGCCGAGCTGGCGGCGACGCCGAAGGCGATGTAGGCGGCGAGGTAACCGGCGATCTCGACGCGGTGGTCCGCTGGCAGGCCGCGTCGCGGTGACCCGGGTGAGCCGGGGCGTGGCGTTGCGGCGTCGTCCGAGTTCGGCTGGTGGGCGCGGGCGTCGGTCGAGCCGGCTCGCGCCGGCCGGGCACCCCCGGTGCCCGCGCCGCCCGCAGCGGCC